>CANODU010000030.1 GCA_947565185.1 uncultured Eggerthellaceae bacterium
CGTAGATGACGCGTAAGCGGCATCTAACCGGGCGATACGCCCGGTTAGGCCGTTCCATGCAAAGAGGCCCTGCCATAGGGCAGGGCCGACATACTTGAACAGGTAAGAGTCCTTGCGCTAGGACTGAGCGGCCTTGGCCTCAGCGGTCTCTTGAGCCTTAAGAGCATCGTCTTCGTCTACGTTGGCTGCTATCTCAGCCACGCGTGCAGCGAATGCATCCCGCTGCTCCTTGGTCATGGTCTGCATCTGCGCACGGATGATCTCATCGCGCAGATCCGCCGTGCTCTCATCAGCGTCAGCCTTGAGTTCGGAGGCTATCTCCTTGCCCTGATCAACCGTGATCTGGCCTTTCTTGATCAGCGTATCCAAGATCTCTTGAGTCTTGTCTGCGCCCATAGCCAAAGCACCAACACCTGCCAAGAATATCTGACGGAAAGGATCCGTGACGTTCGCCATCGTGACCAGCCTCCTTGCATGTCGCCTATCATCTGCATCCAAGGATGACGCAAGCATCACGCCTCTGATGAGACGCGATGTGATGCGTTACAAAACGGTTTGCTTGCCGTTGTGTCAGTCAAAGAGCCCCGAGAAGATGGTGACGCCGCCTTTGTGCATGTCACCCATCTTCCGATTGGCGAAGGTCAGAAACTCAGGCAGCGCATCCACCAGAAATTCGCTGCGCTCCCCCGTTCGACGACGCTTGAGCTCTACCTTGCCCTCAGCAAGGCCACGCTTGCCGACGATGATCTGGAGGGGCCACCCGATGAGATCCGCATCGGCGAACTTCACGCCAGCGCGCTCATCACGATCATCGATAGCCACCTCGAAGCCGAGGCGCTGGCAGGCGTTCGCGATCTCTTCGGCCTTTGGATGCACAAAGTCATCCCCCACCACGAGCGGGATGACGCAGACATGGGCCGGTGCCACGGCAAGCGGCCACTTGATGCCATTCTCGTCATTGTGCTGCTCCACCACCGCGGCCAACGTGCGCGAGACGCCCACGCCATAGCAACCCATGATGAAGGGCTGCTCCTTGCCATCCTTGTCCAGGTAGGTGGCATGCATGCTCTCAGAGTACTTCGTTCCCAGCTGGAACACCTGGCTCACCTCGATGCCACGCGCACCCTTGAGCGAACAGCCGCATTCAGGACAGGAATCTCCCGGCTTCACGACGCAGAGGTCAGCCCACGCATCCACCGTGAAATCACGGCCTGGCGCCGCTCCCAGGTAATGGAAGCCCTCTTCGTTCGCACCGACGACCCAATGGGGAACGCCCTTGAGGGAGATATCGGCCACCACACGCGCCTCTTGGGGCAATCCCACAGGACCCATGGATCCCTTATGCAGGCCGAATGCCTCCATCTCATCGTCGGTCAAGAGCTCAAAGCCCTCGACAGCACGCAGCGCCTTGATCTCGTTCAGCTCATGACACCCCGGCACGAAGAGCACCACGAGCCCTCCGTCTGCGTCCTTGCCTGAAAGCGCCTTCACCGTGGACGTCTCAGGGATGCCTAAGAATTCCGCCAGCTCCTCGATGGTATGGATGCCTGGTGTGGAGATCTTCTTCAACGCATCTTCCTCATGAACCGTGGGATGCGCGCGACACTCGCCCGCTTCGGTGTTCGCGGAATAGCCGCAGTCACAATAGACGAGCTCCGCCTCTCCGCTCTCTGCAAGTGCCATGAACTCCGTGGTGACCTTGCCGCCGATCTGGCCGGAATCTGCCTCCACAGGACGCCACTCCAACCCGCAACGGTCGCAGATCCTGCCATAAGCCGCGCTCATGACGTCATAGGTCTCCTGCAGGGACTCCTGCGAATCATGGAAGGAATAGGCGTCCTTCATGATGAATTCGCGACTGCGCAGAAGCCCGAAGCGCGGGCGGATCTCATCGCGGAACTTGACCTGGATCTGATAGAGCGTGAGCGGCAGCTGCTTGTAACTGCGCAGCTCATCGCGCACAAGCGACGTGATGAGCTCTTCATGGGTGGGGCCGAGGCAAAAGCCACGTTCATGGCGGTCATCCAAGCGCATGAGCTCGGGACCGTAATCATCCCATCGTCCGCTCTCCAGCCAGAGCTCTGCAGGCTGGAGCGCAGGCATCATGATCTCATAGGCGCCCGTGGCATCCATCTCCTCGCGCACGATGTCCTCGATCTTCTTGAGGACGCGAAAGCCCAGGGGCAAGAAGGTATAGACGCCGCTGGCGGTCTTGCGAAGCATGCCTGCGCGCAGAAGCAGCTTATGGCTTGCTATGTCAGCGTCGGCCGGATCTTCCTTGAGCGTTGGAACGTACAGGTTCTTGAGATGGAGTATCTCAGACATCGCGCCTTCTTCCTTCCCAAAGCCACCGAGGCGCGCTTGCGGGCGCATCAGATGGATTCGATCTCCTTCATGAGAGCATCCAAGATCTTGCCCTCTTCCACTTTGCGGACGATTCTACCATGAGCGAACACCGCTCCCTGCCCCTCCCCGCACGCCACGCCCACATCGGCGTCAGACGCCTCGCCCGGGCCATTGACCACGCACCCCATGACCGCTACGCGAATGGGCTTCTCCACGCTGCGCAAGCGCTCCTCCACCTGATTCGCCAAGGAGATGAGATCCACCTTGCAGCGTCCACACGTAGGGCAGCTCACGATCTCAGGGGTGCGCTGACGGATGCCCAGAGAGGCCAAGAGCGCCCACGCAGCGCGAACCTCCAGGACAGGATCATCGGTAAGCGACATCCGCAGCGTGTCCCCAATGCCCTCAGCAAGGAGGATGCCCAACCCTGCAGCGGATTTCACCGTTCCCTGCAAGGCCGTACCTGCCTCCGTCACGCCGATATGAAGCGCCACTTCAGGAATCTGTTGGGAGAGCAGCCGATAAGCCTCTACCGTGGTCAGCACGTCATGGGCCTTCGCGGACACGACGATATCCGTGAACCCCTTCACATCTTCGAAATAGCGCACGTATTCCACAGCACTTGCGGCAAGCTTCTGAGGCAGCGTGAGATCCGTGCGGCTGGCGATGTCCTTCTGCAGGGAGCCTGCGTTCACCCCGATGCGAATGGGGATGCCAGCGCCGCGTGCAGCGGCGATGACGAGGTCCGTCTCATCGAGACCCCCGATGTTGCCCGGATTGATCCTGAGAGCTGCCGCTCCGCGCCACGCAGCCTCGATGGCGCACTTCGCATCGAAATGGATGTCAGCCACGATGGGGATGGGGCTGGCATCGCACACCTTCGAGAAGACCGCCAAGGATTCCCGTCGGGGAACCGCCATGCGCGCTATCTCGCAGCCGGCTTCTGCCAAGCGCTGCACTTGTTCGATGTTCGCCCCTGCATCCATCTCCGGCGCGCAGAGCATGGACTGGACGGCTATGGGAGCGCCCCCGCCAACACTGACATTGCCCACCATGACCTTGCGTGTGCGCTGATTAGGAGCAGATCCACTCATCCGATGCCTTTCTCGTGCCGATGCGAAGATGAAGATATCAGGCTGATATCTTATCGCAAGCGCCAAGCCGCAACACGCGCGCATCACGCAGGAGAGATGAACGTCAGCCGCCTAAGATGAATCGCTGGATGTCTTGATTCAACATGAAGGCGAAGAAGCACAAGAACAGCGCCATACCCGCCATGGACACCGCACCTAGGACACGCGCTGGCACGTCGCGGCGCGTGATCTTCTGGATGATCTCCACCACGAAGCGACCGCCATCCAAGGGAGGGATGGGAAGCAGGTTCATGAGCCCGATGGAGATGGAGATGACCGCCATGAAGAAGAGCGCATCCGCCACGCCCTTGGCAAAGAAGTCCGCTGACATGACGGCGATGCCGATCACGCTCGTGGAGTTCTGCACCACCTCTCCTGCCGTAGCCGGGTTGAAGAGAGCAAGGATGGCTTGGAAGGTGACGTAGATGGCGCCGATGCCTGCTTGCAACGACTGTCCGAGCGTGAGCGTCATATGCTGGACCTGGCCGCTGGCCGGATCCATGTAGTCGATCCCGATCACAGCATAGACCACGACGAAGGCGATGAGGGCGAACAAGAGATTCATGCCGATGCCCGCAAGGAGGATGACCGAGCGCTTCCAGAAGGGCAGCGTCCGATACTGGCAGGAGAGCTCTCGATCGAAGAATGCATCGTAGTCATCCATCGGGCGCGGGTCACCTGATGGAAGCTGTGCCGGAAGGGGCATGCACAGCCGCTTCGCCTGTCGGCGCGAGCGTGCTGAAGGATTCACGGCTGGCGTCTTCCAACGCTGCTGATCATCCTTGCGCGCGGGGCGCACGACAGAGCCCCACTCCGCCAGCTGATCGAGCGCTGCGAAGGCTTCGTCTTCAGAGATGCCCAAGGAAGCGGCCACCTCCCCTTCGGTGACGGCGCCGTGGATATAGACCTCCCGCAATGCACCGCGCGCGTAAGGCTCTATGGGACCGCTTTCCATGCCGCACACGCGTGCGTATCCACCGAGAGGAACGGCGGTCACGCCAAAGCGCGTCCCGGCTGCTGTGAAGCCCACAGAAGGACCCGGAAGCCCCAACATGAATTCGGTCACGCGAACGCCGAAGGCCCGCGAGGCCAGGTAGTGGCCACCTTCATGGATGAGCACGATGAAGCCGATGGCGACGACGGCTGAGAAGATCATGAACAGGATATCCAAGAGCAGTCCTCCTTGCTGTCAGTCCCGTGGCGTATCCCTGGGAAGCATTATCCGAATGGGTGGCCGATCTGTGAAGGGCATTCGCAAAAGCGTCATGAATCCATGAAGGAAACCAGCGAAACGACGAAGACGAGGCATCGCAGATGCACCGCTAAGCGCTTGAACCATGACGTGCGCGATGCGGAGATGTGGCAGATATCTGTCAGGTGGCGGCACTACATTCGAACCCGTGCCCATGATCGCGCACCCCCTATCCACAAGGGGTGCCCAGATATAAGGAGGTCGGATGTCTCTTGCCCATAAGACGATGAGCCGTGCGTGGTCCGCATTGCTGAAAGCAGCTTTGGCCTTGAGCTTGGCGCTCTTCCCCACGCAGGCCTATGCAGATGCCTCTGCACACCCAGAAAGCGAACCGTTCGCACCCACCTATTCAGTGAGGGATGATTACCTCACCCAGAACATGGATGCGGATCTGGCACCCATCCCTGAAGCCAACCCCTTCGCATCCGGGCTCTTCGCCTTCATGGGCGAAGGCGCTTCGGCGCTTTCGGACAGCGGGCACACCCTCTACGTCAAGAACACGCTCTACGATGCACGAGCCGCTGGCGAAAGCCGAACCCTTGAGGATATCTACGCGCGCAACGACTGGATGAACATCATCGCCGGACAATACGGATCGAGCGCTGATCTTTTGGATCCTGGCCCTGAGAGCGCATATCTCGTCGCCCCTGCCTGCCCTGCACTGCAAAGCGGTGCGAGCACGCCCACTGACCACGTCTTCGCCGAGATGACCAATGACGGCACGCTGGTAGAAGGCTGCACCTTCGATGAAAGCACAGGGATCGCCTATCTTCCCAAATCCCTGTTCGCCGAAGATGGTCATGACATCCCCTTCGCATGCCAGCTGCAGCTGCTGCTCCCCGTGGACTTCTCTGCACCCACCTCATGCGCAACGGATGTCACCATAAGCTGTGGCGACTTCCGTGTAGAGGAGATGCCCGATCAGACCATCGAGCAGAACCCCTTCGATGTGACCTGCTCTCTTCCTGTAGCCTCCCCTGAGACGGCCGGCTACCTCACCCTCTCCGACATCCACGTGCGCCTCAACGGCAGCGCTGAGGAGATGGAGCTCATCGAAGGGCAGACAGCAAGCTGGGATGCCACGACCGGCATGCTGGAGATTGCCGCTTCGCCGCAGACCGTCTTGCAAGCAGACATCACCACCGACGCGCCTTCCCTCTTGGATCTTCTGGCCTCTCCTGCCCACGCCACCGCAACCTCCTCTTTGGCCTATGTGCCTGAAGTGGCCTTCGATTCCTTGAACTTGGATACCTTGACACCGGGTCGTGCCATCGGCTTCGATACCTACATCAACTACTGGTGGCCCAACCCCGCCCCCGATGACCTGCACTGGAATGCGTGCATCAACACCGGTCCCTATTGCTATTCCTGGATAGATGACCCGAAGAGCCTCTATGAGTACATCGCCTGGTCAGACGGAGGCGATTGGTCAGGGGTGTCTTCGCAGGATGTATCCAACTTCATCTTCGATCCCGCCTCCGGCCAAGCGGCGCGCCACTATTTCAACTACGTCTTCGAATTCGGCAGCTTCACCCTAGAGGACCAATGCTTCCATTCTGACTCCTGGCCGGTGAACACCCCTTACAACACCGGCTACGACACAGCCAATTTCGGCTTGCAGTGCAGCCATGCCACCAACGCCGTGGGCTCAGGCGTGGATGCGGAATGCGCCGGGCATATGGTGCTGCGCATCTTGGATGTGAACCTGGACGCAGAGCGCCCCTATGTGGTCATCGGATTCGTCGGTCCGGACATCGCGAACCAACCCGGTGTGGGCATCTACAAGTTCGAGATCATCCCCTATGGGAACATCGAGCTCACGAAGAGCTCCACCGCCCCTGATCTCAGCACAGGCAACCCCAACTACGCTCTTGGCGGCATCACCTATGACGTGTTTCGCGATGAGGCGTGCACTGACCTTGCTTGCTCCATCGTGCTGGATGAGAACGGGCACGGCATATCCCCTCGCTTGCGCAAGGGCACGTACTATCTGCGCGAACGAGCACGATCCGTTGCCGGACACGGCTTCGCGCTCAACGCTGGCGTGCAGAGCGTAGGGGTAGATGCAGGCAAGACAGCACAGGCACGCGTAAGCGATGAGCCGCAAAGCTATGCGTTGAATCTGCTCTTGGCCAAAGCTGATTCGGTGACAGGAAGCGCTCAAGCGCAAGGCGATGCCACCTTGGCGGGAGCGGAATTCGAGGTCAGGCACTACCGTGAGCTCTTCGGTGACGCAAGCCAAGCGAGGCAGCTCACCCCTTCTCGCCGCTGGACCTTCACAACAGATGCCCATGGCCAGATCCGGTTGGATGATGCGCACCGAAGCGCCGGTGACACCTTGTATCGAACGCCCGCAGGAAGCGTGTGCATGCCCTTGGGCACGGTGATCGTGAAAGAGACCAAGGCGCCATCGGGGTATCGCCTTGACAACCAAGAGCGCCTGATCCAGCTCCCTGCCCAAGGTGTCGCCGCAACCCTCACCTATGCTCAGCCCCTCTCCATATCCGAAGAGGTGATGCGTGGAGGCGTCACCATCGGGAAGCTGGATGCAGAGAGCGGCCTTGCCGATCCCTTGGGCGGTGCCTCTCTTGACGGCACGACCTTCGAAGTGCGCAACGCAAGCCAAGCAGCCGTATGCGTGGACGGCACCTTGCGCGCACCAGGAGAGGTGGTCGCCCGCATCACATCTGAAGGCGGATGCGCCAAAATGGCTTCAGATGCGCTCCCCTTTGGCACCTATGAGATACGCGAGGTGGCAGCAGGCTCAGGATATCTGGCAAGCGATGTCGATGAGCGCGTGTTCTGCATCGATGCCGATCATCGCATGGTCGACCTGACCGGAAAGGACGCGTGTGTCGACCAAGTGAAGCGAGGGGACCTCGATCTTCGCAAAGTCTTGGAAAAGGACCAGAGCCGCCTTGCGCTCATCCCCTTCGTCTTAGCATCTGAGACGACTGGCGAAGCGCACGTGGTGGTGACCGATGAGAACGGGATCATCAACACGGCATCCGCTTGGCATGCGCACACTCACGCCACCAATGCGAACGACCATGTTCTGGAGAGCTTGCCTTCAGAGGATGCGCTTGGAACAGAGCAAGCACCGATAGCATCTGAGGAGCTGGATCCAGATGCGGGTGTCTGGTTCGGGCTGACTGGAGACGGCATCATGACGGAGCCCAATGACGAGCTGGGGGCACTCCCCTGTGACACCTATTCCCTCCAAGAATTGCGCGCTGACACCAATGAAGGGTTGGATCTCGTGCGCATCGAAGGCATCGGCGTGCGGGCCCATGGCTTGAGCGTGCCGTTAGGTGACATCGAAGATCGCCTCACCGCTCCACCGTCCATCACCACCCAAGCGCAGAGCGCTGGCGGAAGCAAGGAGATCCATCCTGACCCTGATGCGCGCATCATCGACCGCATCGCCTATGAGAATCTCATTCCGGGCCATGCCTACGCGTTCACCGGATGCCTCATGGATGCCGAGAGCGCTGAGAAGCTCACGGATGAGGAAGGCAATCCCATCACGTCATGCGTCACGCTTGTCTGCGTCGCGCCGACGGGAAGCGTGGAAGTGGCCTTCAGCTTCGATGCTTCCGCTCATGCAGGCAAGAGGATCGTCTGCTTCGAAGAGGTGGTGGATCAGGACAGCGGGCAGATCGTCGCCGTCCATGAGGATCTGGATGACCACAGCCAAAGCGTTGACGTGGCACAACCACGCATCACCACCTATGCCACAGATGAAGCCACGGACAGCAAAGATATAGCACCGGATGCGACCGTGTGCGTCACGGATGCCATCAGCTATTCAGACCTTGAGGCAGGTGCTGGATATGTGCTCACGGGCTCTCTCATGTGCAAGCGCACCGAAGGAGACGAGGTGGTGGCTGAGCCGGTCGTAGATGATGACGGGAATCCGCTCGTCTGCGAGCATCCCTTCACGCCTGACGCGACAGTGGGCACCACAGCCGTCTCATTCTCCTTCGCACGGGAAGCAGTTCCCCCAGGATCCGAGCTCGTGGTCTATGAGACGCTCAACAAGGATGGGCGCGAGGTGGTAGTGCATGAGGATCCACGCAACGATGCGCAGACCGTACGGCTCATCCCGCCCACGCTGACGACCCACGCCTTCGATGAAGAGAGCGGCCTTGACAGCACGAAGGCAGCAGATGGCATGACCATCTGCGACGAGGTCAGCTATGCAGGCCTCGTGCCAGGCAAGGCATACACCATCTTCGGCACGCTCATGAGAGCGCACGAAGACGCAAGCGGGCACATCACCGCTGATGCCCTCATAGATGAAACGGGGAACAAGGTCACTGCTTCCCTGGACCTCGTACCCGAAACCACCTCGGGCACCGCACAGGTCCGCTTCTCTGTAGACGCCGCAAAGCTGGCCGGTGAGCGCCTCGTGGTCTATGAGCGCATCGTGGACGCAGGCACCCTCATCGCAGCCCATGAGGATGCGACGGCGAAGAGCCAGACCATCTGGATAGAGGATGCTCCCGCCACGCCATCAGAAGAGCCGCGCGCGAAGACGCCTGTCGCGCTACCTCAAACAGGCGATAGCACACCCGGTGCGGCGGCTGTGCTCCTCCTCTTATCTGCTGGTGGAGCGAGCGCGTTCGCAACATGGCGATGGAAGCGGGAGAGGGCGCCTCGTGACCGGATGAGGGAATCACGATGAGCGCAACTTCGGTCATCCAAAAGGGCATGGCATGCGCGCTTGGCGTCCTCTGCATCGCAGCCATCGCAGCCGCGTCCCTCACATTCATCCCTCATCTTGCGGGTTGCTCCACCTTTGCCGTGCAGTCCCCCTCCATGGCACCGCAGATCCCACCGGGCGCTCTGGTCATCGTAGACGAGAGCGTGAAGGGATCGGATGTGCACGTGGGAGACGCCATGGCCTTCAACATAGGCGAGACAGACGAGAACGTCTGCGTCCATAGGGTCATCAACAAGGACGAGGAAGGAGGGTTGATAGAGACGAAGGGGGACGCGAATGCAGCATCGGATCTGAAGCTCGTCGCGTTCGAAGACGTACGCGGCAAAGCCATCGCTTCCATACCTGGTGCGGGATATCTGCTCCAAAGCCTGGAAGCGAACCGGATGGCCTTTCTCTGCATCGCGCTCTCCCTGGCCCTAGCAAGCGCATCCCTCTCGCTGCTCGCACCCCACGATCGTTCGACCAAAGACCAAGAGAAAGGAAGAGCATGCCCCAACGAATCGAGAGCAAACCTCAGAGGAGCCTGAAGAGGGTCCCGGCAGCGGCAGCCTGCGGAGCGCTGGCGTGCGTCATCGGCGTCGGATCAGCAGCGGCCTACCTCACCGGCATCGCCACCGCTGAGAACCCCTTCACCATCGACACGAACCTGAAGATATCCCTGACAGAGCCATCCTTCGATCCTGCCTCAGCCAAGGACGTGGCACCCATGCAGACGGTTGCTAAAGATCCCACCATCACCAATACGGGGAGCGTGGATGCCTATGTCGCTGCCGATGTGAAGGTCCCCGTGTTCTCGGGGAGCGCTATCGTCGAAGGCGCCATCGCGCAGAGAACCGATGCAGACCTCTTCAGCTATGCAGCGAATGACGGCTGGATGCGCGTCGGAGATCCCGTCTTGAAAGATGGCTTCCGCACCTATCGCTATGTCTATGATGCGAAGCTGGCAGCTGGCGATGCCACGCCGAGCATCTTCGATGGCGTGACGTTGGCGAACCTGACCGAAGATGTGGGCATCTCAGATACCACCATCGACATCACCGCCTACGCCATCCAATCCGAGGGCTTTGCGAACGCCCAGGAGGCACAGAGCGCCTATGATTCCCAGGCTCACGCCACGGCCACCATCGATGCCTGAGGTGAGGGAAGCCGATGTTGGCAGCATGCGCACAAAGAGAAGATCCCATTGGCGCCGCAGGCTTGCTGATGCCGCTTGCGCTTGCATGCGTGATGGCCGCAAGCCTGCTTGCCTGCGGGTCTGCTCTGGCATGGCTGACTGCTCAGGAAGCGCTCACCAATGAGGTATCCATCTCGCCTCCTCAAAGCATGAAAGAAGCGCCTTTCGTCGCGCTCTATGTGGATCCCGAGACGAGCGAGGCAACGCTTCTCTTCGATCGCGCAGAGACCATACCAACCGTGTTAGGAGAGCGCAGGTTGCAGGCATCATGGCGCGGCATGGAGACGGGAGAAGCAGAGTTCAACCAGGCAGGCGTCCGTCCATGGGAATCATCGGCCCGCGCCATCACCACCATCATCTCAGGGCAGGCAGCCAAAGACGCTCCCATCCGCGTTCTGGATATGCGCGAATGGTTCCGCGACATGCCCGCTTTGAGATCCGCTGACGTATCAGGGATCACGCCTGACGCCCATGCGGACGGTGCACGCACGCCCTCCACCGACCTATCCCGTCTCTTCTTCTGTTGCACAGCTCTCACCACCATCGAAGGGCTTGAAGCATGGGATGTCTCCGGTCAGACCATGGCCACGGATATCTTCTATGGCTGCCAAGCGCTTGAAGAGGCGGATATCAGCACCTGGGATATGCGCTCGATCACCGTGGCAAGCGGCATATTCAGCGGATGCAGCGCGCTCAGCTTCGTGGATTTGGGAATGAAGGACATGCCCGCATGCACGCGGATCGACTACCTCTTCATGGGGTGTGCGTCCTTGCGAGAGATCTCAGGCATAGAGCACCTGCATTGCCCTCAAGCCCAGTACGCTTACTCCATGTTCAAGGGGTGCGAGCATCTTGAGGTCATCGATCTCAGCGGCTTCGGGATGGCAGCGATCTGGGGTGGTGACCGCATGTTCGAAGGTTGCGCCTCCTTGCGCTATCTGGACATCTCCAGCATGAACCTCCGCATGCGTGGCGCTGCCGCTCAGGGCTTCTATCCAACATCCAGCAACCTTGAGACCTTCATAGCATCGAACCGCATATCCACCGGAACCGCTCCAGCTCCGCGCGCAGACGCAGACGAGACGCTCTGCACGTTCTCACCCGGATACTGGATCTTCGACGACACCGGAGATGCCTACGGCCAAGCGGCGCTTGCCCGCTATCTGGATGAGTCGAACAGCGATCCTGTCTACGCGCGCTTGGCTTTCCATCGGTCTTCGAGCACCGTGAGCGAAGAGGACGCCTTCGCGGCCGTCTATGACCGCCAGGATGGCACGTACATACTGGTCATGGACAAGGGAGCGGAAGCTCCCGCCACCTTCGAAGGTTCGCCCCTTGCAGAGACCATCCGCGACTACCTCATAGAGGGAGGAGCGGCATCTGCGCGCTGGCGGTGCTATGCCATCGCTGAAGTGCGCATCGGTTGCCATCTTGCTCCCCTCTCTTGCCGAAGCTGGTTCGAAGCGACGCGCCACCTTGGGCGCATCGCGAACCTTGACCTCTTGGACATGAGCCGCTGCACCGATGTGTGGCATATGTTCTATCGATCGACAGTCGCTTCCCTGGCGCTGGATAGCTGGAAGCTGCCCGCGAAGGTGGCAGGGATCGAGGAGATGTTCACGTTCTGCTCATGCTTGGAAGCGTTGGATATGGGATCGTGGGATCAAGAGGCCGCGCTCACGCTGCACGGCATGGATTCGCTGCAGCGCATCACGGTGCCCTCCACCATGCGCATCCTCGCGCTGAGCGACACCACCCAAGCGGCAAGCACGCGCTTCTTCGATGGCTATTGGTATGAAGGAGGCCTCGGTGCACCTTTGACCTCATGGCAAGTGATCAGCCGCGTGAATGGCGCCTGTGGAACGGGAGATACCCCCTTGACCTTCGCCCATGAGAAGATGGATCGCTCCTACGCAGCGCTGTATGCAGACGCTACCGACCTCACGCTCGTCTTCGGGCGCGGTTTGGATGTGCCGGCCGCCTTTGCAGGCGCAGAGCTCATGGAGAGCTTCAGGGGTCTGGAAGAGCAGGACATGCCGAATCTCTCTTGGTGCGACTTCACCGGAGATGTTTGCCCTTGGAGCGCTGAGGCGAAACGGATCTGCGCTGTCATGAGCGATGAGACCGCCAAGGGATGCCCCATCAAGCCCACCATCATGGATCGCTGGTTCCAGAACATGAGCCTGGTCCAGCACATCAGCGCATTGGAGACCGGTGCGGTGGATCCAACACGCGTCCGCAGCAGCTCATGGCTCTTCTATGGTTGCACTGCCTTGACCTCGGTGCCGTCCAGCTTCATGAGCCGCTTCACATCGGCGCTCACTGAAGCCATGGCCATGTTCGCAGGTTGCAGTTCTCTTGCTCGATTGGAAGCGATGAGCGGCTCAGCCATGGCACATGTCCAGGATACGCACCGGATGTTCGAGGGATGCTCATCCCTGGCCCAGCTGGATCTCTCAGGATGGGACATCTCATCCTTGCGGTCCTGCTCGGGGATGTTCAATGGGTGTCACCGCTTGCGCAGCGTAGCGCTACCGGCAGCCTTTGCGCATCCCCTGCGCCCTGATGCACTGCAGCTGGCATTCAATGGCTGCTTCGCGCTGGAGCGGATAGATGCGGAAAGCTGGGACCTCTCCACAAGCTATACCCTGCTCAACACCTTCAATGGATGCCATGACCTGACCGAGGTCAAAGGGGCCGAGCATTGGGATACATCGAAGGTCACCACCATGAGCGCTACCTTCCGTCAATGCGAGAGCCTCATCTTGGATTGCACGGCATGGGATGTGAGCTCCGTGGCAGACCACGATGATTTCTCGTTGGACGCGCCGTACGTGCTGTCGCCCTTCGCATCCGTTGCAGCTTCCAACGCAACGGATGCGAACATCATGGATGCCGATGAACATGATGGAGCAGATGCGATTCCTCATCCTGCTCCACCCCGTGTTGCAGAAGAGGGCAAAGGACCCTTTGCTGATGCGAATGACGAAGGATCCCAGGACGTGGATGAGCCACTCTCAGACGATATGCATGGGGATGCAAGCGAAGAGGTGCAAGGCGGCATCCCTGATGCCAGTGGATCGCCAAGCACCGATGAGATGGACGAAACGCCGAACGAGGACATTCCCACAGCTGACGAGGCCGAAGCCCTCCCCTTGGCTGCCTGAGGTCAGCGCGTGTGCGCCAGGAACTCCTGAGCGCGCACGCGCGCCTCGGCATCCACGCTCTCAAGCTGCTCGACTGACTCAACCTTTGCTGGCGCATGCTTCGCCATGGCATCCTCTACGCATGCCTCGATATCCAAGAAGCCGCACTCATCCCGCAAGAAGGCAGCCACGGCCACTTCGTTGGCGGCATTCATGGCAGCAGGCATGGTGCCGCCTGTCTTGCCAGCGAAGATAGCAAGGTCCAAGCACCGAAAGACGTCCAAGTTCGGCGCGCCCAGATCGAGCGGATCCATCTTTCGGAAGTCCACATGCTCAACTGGCGAAGGCCAGCGCTCGGGCCAGCTCAAGGCATACTGAATGGGAATGCGCATATCCGTAGCTCCTAGATGCGCCTTCACCGATCCATCGACGAACTCCACCATGGAATGGATGGCGCTTTGCGGCTGCACCAGGACCTCTATGCTGTCGAAGGGCATCTGGAACAGATGATGCGCCTCGATCACCTCTAGGCCCTTGTTCATGAGCGTAGAGGAATCGATGGTGATCTTCGGTCCCATGTGCCACGTGGGATGCGCAAGCGCGTCCTTCGCCGTGACGTGCGCCAGCTCTGCGCGCGTCTTATGCCTGAATGGGCCACCAGAAGCCGTCACCCAGAGACGCTCGACCTCTTTGGCATCCTCCCCGATGAGGCACTGATAGATGGCGCCGTGCTCCGAATCTATGGGCATGAGACGTCCCGCTTCTGTTGCCAGGGGCATGATGATGTCCCCGCCCACCACGAGCGATTCCTTGTTCGCCAACGCCAACACGCGACCCGCTTCCAAGGCGCGGATGCTGGCCTTGAGGCCCGCAGCACCCACCAGCGCATTCACGACCACATCAACCTGAGGCAGATCCACCAACCGCAATGCCTCTGCAGCGCCTTGCGCTACATGCTCCACGCCGAAGCGAGCGGCCTGCTCTTCCATAAGGCGCGTGTTCTGATGACATGACAGCCCTACCACCTCAAGCTTGTCCGGATGCATGGCTGCCACATCCAGCGTTTGCCGACCAATGGAACCGGTGGATCCCAACACGACGATGCGACGCGGATACGTCCTCTTCTGCACGCTCGTCAAACCCTCATAAGACGCCATAGGGAATGCACCCCCCAACGAAGAGAAGGATGGCTGAGGTGACCGAAGCCAAGAACAGAGAATCGCACCGATCCAACAGCCCCCCATGCCCAGGCATCATCGTGCCCGAGTCCTTGAATCCCGAATTGCGCTTGATGCGGCTCTCCGCCAGATCCCCCAACACCTCCGTCATGGCACAGATGATGCCGAAGAGGATAGCCATCCAGATATCCATGGATATCCCTGGCACGAACGAGAGGATGACCCAGAAGATGCACGAGCCCACCAAGCCCGCCAGAAAGCCCTCCCAGCTCTTCTTCGGACTGGTGCGCGGGGCTAGCTTGTGGCGACCCAGCTTGCTGCCGATGAGATACGCGAAGGCATCATTGGCCCAGACGCCAAGGAACAAGATGAGCAGCGCCACGCCGCCCCACGGAGCCTCTAAGGATTTGCGGATCAGCACGAAGCCACCTAAGAGCAAGCCCGTGTAAGCAGCGCCGAAGAAGCTCACGCCCACATCCTGCACGCGCGCCTTCAGCCAGAACACGTACCAGACTAAAAGCGCCAGCAGAAGCGCGATGGTGACCACCATGGCACCGGCCAGTCCCCACACATACATGGCAGGCACATAGAGCACAGCACCCGTGATGCCCAAAGCCTCATTGGGCAGCTTCGCATCAGAGCGCAACATGTAGAAGAACTCGCCCGCACAGATGCCTGCCACCACCATGAAGTACGCCACCGTAGGCAGATTGCCCGCCAGCATGCACACGATGGTGACCAGCGTATAGACCAATCCCGTGCGGAACCGGACCTGCAGATCAGATGGGTTCTTCAGCTTCTTGGGAGTCTTCTGGATGGCGCTGTCCTTGAGCTTCTCTCGCACATTCGCGCGCTTTTCCTTCTTCTGCGCGCGCTTCGCCCGCTGATAAGGCGTAGGCTCATAGCGCCACGGTGGCCCATCGGGCGCATCTTCGGGAGAGAAGACGAGATCCGGCTTCTTGGGCGCCTCTTCTTGAGGGAGCTCAGCACCAGCGCCTTCCTCTCCCCTCTCCGCCAATCGACGAGCGCGATCCTGCTCGATCAGCAGTGCGGTCTGCTGGTGCAGCCGCCTCCGCGCCGCCATCTGCTTGGCGGTGAGACCTCCGCTGGCCAGCTCTTCCAGCTTGAGCATGGAAGGCTCTTGCGATCGCGCAAGCTCCGTAGCCTCTGCATCCCTGCTCACCTCTGCCATGGCCTCAGACGCCTCCGAATCGGCGCGTGCGTCCTTGGTAGTCCAGCAAGCAGCGCAAAAGCTCATAGCGATCGAAATCCGGCCAAAGCACATCGGTGCAGACCAGCTCAGAGTAAGCCGCCTGCCACAGAAGGAAGTTCGAGAGGCGCATCTCCCCGCTCGTGCGGATGATCACCTCCGGGTCAGGGATGCCGGCCGTATACAGCTTGCCAGCCAGCATCTCCTCATCGATAGCGCTGGCATCCAGCGGACTGTCCGGGCATGCCACCTCTTCGGCCAGCAACCGCGCCGCGCGCGCTATCTCTGCGCGACTGCCATAATTCACAGCAACGACGAGCGTCATGCCATCGTTGTCCCGCGTCTGATCCCACGCCGCCGCGAAGGCATCACGGGTCTCCACGGGAAGCGCTGAGGTATCCCCTATGGTCATGACGCGCACACCCTCCGCGTCCAGCCCATCCACTTCGGCCAGCATGGTGCGCGCGAACAGGTCCATGAGACCGTCCACCTCATCCTCAGGCCGCTTCCAGTTCTCCGTTGAGAACGAATAGATGGTGAGATAGCGTACGCCCAGATCAGAAGCGCAGCGAATGGTCTCTCGCACGGCTTCGATGCCCGCCTTGTGCCCACGCAGGCGATTCTGCATCCGCTTCTTCGCCCAGCGCCCATTGCCGTCCATGATGACAGCCACATGCTGGGGAATGCAGTCCTCCTCCAGACCTTCGAAGGAAAGACCTTCAGGCAATGCGGGGAATATCTCTTCTAAGGGCTTATGGAACATGAGCGATCACGGCCTTCGGCGATGAGTGCCTAGACTTCCATGATGTCCGCTTCTTTTTTCTTGAGCGCCTCATCCACATCCGCGATGTGCGCATCCGTCAGCTTCTGGATCTCCGTTTCGGCGCGACGCGCCTCGTCTTCAGGAAGCCCGTCGTTCTTCTGCGCCTTCTCGATGTCCGAGTTGCCGTCGCGACGCGCATTGCGGATGGCCACGCGACACTCCTCAGCGTACTTGCTGCATGTCTTGGCCAGCTCGCGGCGACGCTCTTCGGTGAGCGCCGGGAACGGGAGGCGGATCACCGATCCGTCGTTGTTCGGCGTGACGCCCAGGTCGCTCTCTAGGATGGCGCGCTCGATGTCCTTCAATGAGGACTTGTCCCACGGCTCGATCACCAGCATATGCGCATCGGGGCTCTTGATGCCAGCCATCTGGTTCACCGGCGTGGAAACGCCGTAGTAATCCACCATGATGCGGTCGAGCACCATCGCGTTCGCGCGCCCCGTGCGAACGCTGGCGAAGTTGTCGTGCAATGCAGAGAGCGCTTTGTCCATCCGCTCTTCCACGTTCATCATGATCTCATCGACATCTGCCATCTTCAAGCCGCCTTTCCCATCCCCTGAGGGACGATACGCCCGTATCTCTTGCTGCCACGCTCCCCTAGCCCTGCTCTGCGAAGACCACCGTACCGATATCCTCGCCTTGGAGCGCACGGCGGATGTTGCCCGTCTTCGTGAGGTCGAACACGATCATGGGGATGTCGTTGTCCATGCAAAGCGACGTTGCCGTGGCATCCATCACGTTCAGACCCCGATTCAAGACCTCAAGATAGGTGATCTTATCGAAGCGCTTCGCCTCTGGATCCTGCTTCGGATCAGCATCATAGACGCCGTCTACCTTAGTGGCCTTCATGAGGCAATCCACATCCAGCTCGCACGCCCGCAGAGCTGCCGTGGTGTCTGTCGTGAAATAGGGATTGCCCGTGCCCGCAGCCAAGATGACCACGCGGCCCTTCTCCAGATGTCGAAGCGCTCGACGGCGGATGTAGGGTTCGCTCACCTCTTGCATGTTGATGGCGCTCTGCACGCGCGAGAAGATGCCATGCCGCTCGAACGCATCTTGGAGCGCCAGCGCATTCATCACCGTGGCCAGCATGCCGATATAGTCGGCCTGAGCGCGATCCATGCCCTCAGCAGAACCTGAAAGGCCGCGGAAGATGTTGCCACCGCCCACGACGATGGCAAGCTGGATGCCATCCTTCACGATCTGGGCGATCTGCTCTGCCAGATCATCGACCACCTTCGGATCTATGCCATAGCCCTGATCTCCCGCCAATGCTTCGCCGGAAAGCTTCAGAAGCACACGTTCATACTCATACCCGTCAGACATGCTCAAAGCATCCTTTCCGCGAAGGGTTTGCAAAGATGTAGGGACATCTTACCCCATTGGACGAGAAGGCCGCCCCCGATATGGGAAGCGGCCTTCGATCGTGCGCTTTGAACCGAACGCTTGCGCGGGTTCGCTAGAAGCCGAAGAGCCCATACGGATCAGAGCTTCCTGACCCTGAGCTGGAACGCCCGCTGTTCTGCTGCTGTTGTTGCTGTTGCTGAGCAGCCTTTTCCTTCTGGCTTGCCTCATCAGAGCCCAGCGTCACCTGGAAATCCTGCGTCTGTCCATCGCGGTTGACGGTAACGGTTACGGTGTCACCCGGCGATTTCGTACGCACATCCATCATGAGATCGCTGGCAGAGGATACCTCCAAGCCATCGAAGGCTGTGATGATGTCGCCCTTCTGGATGCCTGCATTCGCAGCCCCACTGCCGTCGACCACAGCTGAGACATACGCACCCGCATCAGCGGAGAAGCCGTAGCGCTCGGCGATGGAAGCATTGACGTTGGACAGGCTCACACCGAGCTGTGCGTGCGTGGGCTCTTTGCCCGCGATGATGTCCTTGGCAAGCCCCACCGCATAGTTGGAAGGAATAGCGAATCCGACGCCTGAGTAGTTGCCCGAATAGCTGGTGATCAGCGTATTGATGCCCACGAGCTGCCCATTCGCATCCACCAGAGCGCCACCGGAGTTGCCCGGATTGATGGCCGCGTCGGTCTGGATGAGGTTCGGGTAGATGACAACCTCCCCTGAGCCCGATGCATACTGGGAGGAATCCATGATCTGAGAGCGGCTGGTGGCAGAGATGATGCCCGTGGCCACAGACTGCTCAAGGCCGAAGGGGCTGCCGATGGACATGACCCATTCGCCGATGGTGATGTTGTCGGAATCAGCCACTTCGATGGGCTTCAAGCCCGTTGCATCCTTCACCTTGATGATGGCCACATCAGAGCTGGAATCAGAGCCCACGAGCTCAGCCTCGTAGGTATTGCCTTCGATGGTGACGTCATAGCGGCTGCCACCGGACACCACGTGGTTGTTGGTGATGATGTAGCCATCCTCTGAGAGCACGACCCCGGATCCGAGCCCGGATTCCGTCTCACCGCCGCCATTGGACGAACCGCCATTGAAGTAATCATAGAGCGGATTGCCCGAAGAGGCGGCCTGATCCGAGAAGACGGTGATGGAGGCCACGGAGGGCAGGCACTTGTTAGCCACTGCCTCAGCTAGAGATGCCTCAGCATCTGCGGCTTCGATGCTCTCAGCCGTGTTGGCGCCGATGTTGATGTCAGTGCCAGAGCGCCCGAACGCTCCGAATCCCGCCGCCACGCCGAAGACGAGCAGGCACGCAACGAGCGCACCGGCGAACGCGATGAGGAAGGTCTTTCCGCCAGAGGGCTTCTTCACCACCGAAGCCGTAGCAGCAGGAGCAGCATGCGTCGCGTCTCCGCTCACGTGCGCCTCTGCATGCGATGCCTGTGCATGCACGTGAGCAGCAGGCTGAACAGGCGGGATCGGCTGGGTCTGCGGTGTTGGCTGCGGTTGCTGTGCCGGCTGTGGTTGCTGTGCCGGTGGCACCGGCTGGGGCTGGTAGGGATCGGTCTGATTCACACCATAAGCAGCCTGATATGCCGAAGGTTGCGGCGCAGGCGCGCCAGGTTGCGACATGCCATCCGACCCAGGTTGCGGGGTTTGCCCAAAGTGATCTTGCGTCATCGGTCAAGCTCCTTTCATTCGTTGGCGCAGACACTAGCATCTACATGCGCACACAAGCGCTGAGCTTGTCCAATCGTCACCGTTTGTTTGCGGAAATACACCAGCTGGTGTACACCAGACCGCTATGGACGCAAGTACAGCGTATCAGGGGGACGGAGGAGTGAGATGCGCGACGCGCATCTCACTCCTCCGTCCCCCTGATACGCTGATACACACCGCCGCTGTCGTCTCAAT
>CANODU010000031.1 GCA_947565185.1 uncultured Eggerthellaceae bacterium
GGACGGAGGAGTGAGACATCCGCAGGATGTCTCACTCCTCCGTCCCCCTGATACACTATGAAAGGCGGGCACCGAAGGCGCCGCCGGGATAGCGCGTGATGAGGCCTTGCGCTTGCATGCGCGCTATCCACGCATTGGTCTTGGACGGTGACCACCGATTTGACGCTCTCTTCTCAGCAAGCTTGTGGATATCCTCTACGCTCATGGGCGCAGCCGTGATGGCATCCATCAAAGCCTCATCGAAAGCGGAAAGCTGGCCACCTTCAGCAGGTCGCATATCCTCCACTTTCATCAATCCGAAGATCGAGAACATCTGATCATCGAAGGTGTCATCATCCACCACCGGCGTTGCCCCTTGGTAGATGAGCCGATTCGCTCCGCGCGATTGCGTTGACTCGATGGATCCAGGAACCACGAGCACCTCCTTGTCAGCCGCAAGCGCTTCATCAGCTGTTGAGAATGTGCCGGAAGGCAATCCTGCTTCCACGATGAGCGTCGCCTTCGCCAAGCCTGCGATGAGGCGGTTGCGCGCACGGAACATATAGGGAAGCGGGGGCACTGTCCACTCATGTTCCGACACCAAGGCGCCACCTTGGGCAACCACTGCTTGAAAGAGATCCCGGTTCTCCTTCGGATAGATCATGTCGCATCCACCGCCCAAGAAGACGACGGTAGGGGCGCCTGCCTCCAGGGCAGCCCGATGCGCCTCAGCATCGCATCCGCGTGCCCCGCCGGATATGATGGCGATGCCGCGAGCGGCAGCACGCATGGCGAAGCGCCGCGCACAGCCTCTGCCATATGGCGTGGCTTTGCGTGCACCCACCACCGCAAGCCCCTCTTGAAGCGCGTGCACATCTCCCACTATGAAGAGGCGCTCTGGTGCATCCGCAATGCGCCTGAGAGCCTCAGGATATGCCTCATCGTCTTCCAAAAGGACCGTCCGGGGCCCTTCGACCTCTTCTGCCAGCTCATCCATCTGCCCCTCCTTGAGGTCCGATATCCACATGCAACGAGAATGCTTCGGCAAGATGGTCCTCAGACACCTTCTGCGCTTCTTCGATATCCGCTATGGTGCGAGCCACCTTGAGCGTGTTGATGAGTCCACGCCCCGAGAGGCCATCGCCTTCCGCGATCCTGTTCACGAACGCATCCGCTTTCTCATCCAATGCGCAAGAGGCGATGATCGCACGCGGAGAATGGGGCGCCGCCCCTGAGGGTTGTCCATCTTCCAACAGACGCGCCTGGCGCCATGCAGCGTATTCACGCGCTCGCATCACCCCTTCTTTCAAGGTGGCGGAATCCGTGCCGCCTCCTGAGGAGAGCACGCTGGCCGTTGGAAGGCGTTCCACGTCCAACCGGATGCTGATGCGGTCTATCAGAGGACCTCCGATCTTGCCGTGATAGCGCCGCACCTGCCCTGAGGTGCACGTGCACCGATGCGTCTTGTCCCCCAGATACCCGCACGGGCACGGATTCGACGCAGCGATCAGCATGAAGGCCGCTGGGAGGCGAATGCTCGCCTCTGCGCGTGTCAAGAAGACGCATCCGCTCTCCAGCGGCTGGCGCAAGCTCTGCAGCGTTGATGAGCGGAACTCGCTCAGCTCATCCAAGAACAAGACACCACGATGGGCAAGGGACACCTCTCCTGGACGAATGGGACTGCCACCACCGAGAAGGCCTGCGGTGGTCGCTGAATGATGGGGATTGCGAAATGGCCTCACGCCAGAGAGGATGCTGCTCACATCCTCTCCTGCCACGGAATGCACCACTGCCGCTTCTAACATCTCATCTTCTGTGAGCGGTGGCAGGATGGAGACGAGACGAGACGCGAGCATGGTCTTGCCTGAGCCAGGCGGCCCCATCATCAACAGGCCGTGCTTGCCTGCGGCTGCGATCTGCAATGCTCGCTTCGCCACATCATGCCCAGCTATGTCCTTGTAGTCGGGCTGCAGCGGCTCTGCGAGCATTGCGCACGCGACGGCGTGCGAGGTGAGCTCGTCGTAGGGCTCTTGGAGATGAAGCGCCCCCAGATTCCTGATCCCCAGCTGGATCAAGCCTTGGATGGGAGCGGGCGTCTGGATGGCGGTCACGAATTGGAAGCCCTGCTTCTTCGCGCAGATAGCAAAGGCCAGGCTTCCGATGACCGTGCGTACATCGCCCTGCAAGGAGAGCTCCCCGATGAACAGCTTCTCCGCCACCGCTTTCTCGGGGATCTGCCCGGTAGCCACCAAGATCCCGCAAGCAATGGGAAGATCGAAGCCGGATCCAGTCTTCTTCACGTTGCCTGGAGCCAAGTTCACGACCACCTTTTCTCCGGGCATGGAAAAGCCCGAAGCCTTGATGGCCGCGCGCACGCGCTCCTGTGCTTCCTTGACCGCCGTGTCGGCCATGCCGACGATGGACATGCCCGGAAGCCCACTCCCGATGGAGATCTCTACTGTGACGGACTGAGCCTCTACCCCGCTCAAGACCGCGCTCTGTACCGCACATACGCCCATCACCGCTACGCCGCTGAGAAGGCGTTGATATGATGGCGGACCACTGCCCGATCGGGGCCCACGACGACGAGGGCGACCACGTCGAAGCGGATGGGCAGGTCCACATGATCATGCTCGCTCAGATACGCCAGCGCGATCTTCTCATAGCGCGCCCGCTTCTCTGCGGTCACCGCCTCGGACGGGAAGCCATGGGCACAATCCTTGCGCGTCTTGACCTCGACGAAGACGAGCGTGTCATCATCTTTGGCGATGATGTCTGCCTCTCCGGCGAAGCACTCCCAATTCCGCTCCAGGATCTCATAGCCCCTCTGATAGAGGAAGCGCGCGGCTGCTTCCTCCCCTTTCGCACCGAGGGCTCTGTTGCGCTTTCCCATCTTGTCGCGAGAAGCCTTGAGACTCTCTTTTTGCTGAATGCGCGCAGCGCCTGGCTTCTCCTTCGCTGGGACAGCTGATCTTCTCTCCACTACCGCTTCGGTCATGTTGATACCTCCTTCGACGAGAAAGAGGCTAACGCGCTCATCTTCCAGATCCGTGGAACGGTCTTATCGAAGATCCGTCACGCATCCATCATCATTTCGCTCAGATCCTCATCGGATCTCATCAAGATCTTGTCACCGTTTCGGATGCCCTCATGACAAAAGAGAGCACATGGGGAGAGCTCAGAGCTCGTGTCCTTGGAAGAAGCCTGTGCAAAAGCTCTTGCGATGCACGGTGGATAACCCAAGCTCGCGCAATGCGCCGATGTGGGCTTGAGTCCCGTAGCCTTTGTTCTGTGCGAAACCATATCCAGGATAGACAGCATCGAGGCGCTCCATTTGGCGGTCGCGTGCCACCTTCGCGATGATGGACGCCGCTGCGATAGAGGCACAGCGCGCATCTCCCTTGACAACGCTTACCTCACGCTCATCGAAGCCCACAGGATTCCCATCCAACAAGATGACATCAACGACGATGCGCTGGCGCTCTATAGCCTGGACGACGTCTGAGAAAGCGCGGCGAAGCGCCCACGCCATGCCATGCTCGTCGATCTCCTCTACGGATACGTAGGCAACTGTGCACGCCAAGGAACGCTCCTCGATCAGAGCGGAGATCCGCTCTCGCGCATCGCTGGAAAGCCTCTTCGAATCGTCCAGCCCTTCGATGGGAGGGGCAGAAGGGTCCAAGACGACCCCTCCCGCTGCCAAGGGACCCGCGATGGGACCGCGCCCCACCTCATCGATGCCCAAGACGATGCCGCCACCACGCTCGCCCGCGATGCTCTCCTGGAATGCGTAGAGCGAAGCTATGCGCTCCTGTTCTGCTCGTACACGCTCAAGGCGCTTGGATGCGCGCATGATCAACGCGTGCACCCCTTGGCGCTCATCATCCTGAAAGCGCGCGATGAGGGGCGGCAGCTCTTCTACGGAAGCTGCTTCGAAGGTTGCCTTGATGTCCTTTACCGAATGCAAGAGCATGGCTCCTCAATAAAAAAGGCCCTGCAAGAGGGCCTTTCGATGATGCAGAGACAGGTGCTTACCTGAAGGACTTCTCCTTGATCTTGGCAGCCTTGCCCACCTTGTCGCGCAGATAGTAGAGCTTCGCACGACGGACCTTGCCCTGGCGGGCGACCTCGATCTTCTCGATCTTCGGGGAATGGACCGGGAATGTGCGCTCGACGCCGATAGAGAAGCTCACCTTGCGCACCGTGAACGTCTCACGGGAAGACTCGCCGTGACGACGGATGACATCGCCTTGGAAGACCTGGATCCTCTCGCGATTTCCCTCTGTGATGCGATAGTGAACCTTCACGTTGTCGCCCGGGCCGAAGTCCGGAATGTCCTGCTTCAGATCCTGCGTTTCGATTGCGCGAATGATATCCATGTTCCTTATCCCCGCTCTTATCTGCAACTTGCTCCATTACGTATATCTATAAAGACACGATTTGCAAGTATATCTCTACAAAAGGCGTCAAGCAAGGAAAATCTGATCAAAGGATGCCAGGCTATGGTCAGATCAAGAGGAGGATGGCGTAGGAGGCAACGCCTGCGATAGCGCACCAGATGAGCGACTTGGTCTTCAAGGCCACGACGATGACGATGAGCGCAGCGCAGATCACCGCTGCTGCAGGCCAAAGACCCGCATCGAACATCCCAGGGGAAACTATATCGTTGGCAACGAGCGCGGCGAACGCAGCCGGCGGGATCAGGTTCAGAGCACGGATGACACCATCAGGCAGATCTCGTCCCTTCAAGAGAACGAGCGGGGCCACCCGACAGATGAGCATCGTCACGCCGCACGTGATGAGGATGATCCAGAAGTCCGCCCAGCTCATGAGCGGACCTTTCGCGCAATGGCCGATGCGCCAAGCGCACAGGCCACGCCAAGGATAGCGCCCACGATGATGGCAGCTCCTTCGAGCCCGATGAGCTTGCAAACATACACGCCCACTACCGCCGCCACCGCTGCGATGATGTTCGGCGTGGTCAACGCCTGCGTGAAGAGCAGGCAGATGAAGATGGAGGTCATGGCAAAGGATGCGATGGCCAAAGGGATGTCGATCAAAGAGCCGACGAAGACCCCCACCACATTCGACAGCGCCCATGAGCTCTGCGAGAAGAGGTTCACCATGAGCGCGCGATCCACCGACCATCCCCCCTCCTTGAACTTGGCGATGGAGACGCCATAGCTCTCATCGGTGACCGTTGCGGCGAAGAAGAACGACAAGAGCTTGCCCGCTCCTTGGCACTCCGGCGCCAAGGATGCCGAATAGAGCATCTGGCGCGTGTTCACCAGGGAGACGCTTGCGATGATGGATGGCATAGGAGCCCCCGTGAGCCACATGTTGGGGATCATGAACTGCCCTGCGCCCGAATAGAAGAGCGCTGAGAGGATGAATACCTGAAGCGCATTCAAGCCGATGGAATCGCACAGGATGCCACAGGGGATGCCGATGGCAACGTAGCCCAGCATGATGGGATATGCCGCCAAGAAGGCGTCCTTCACGTGAGCCCTCATCCGTTATCGCACGCTCCTAAGCGCAAAGCACTGGCGATATCTTCCGGTGCGAAGACGCCGCACTCGGTGATGATAGCGCGCACCAAGCAGGCTGGCGTCACGTCGAAAGCGGGATTGAAGACGGCAACGCCTTCGATGGGCTTGGGCAGCACCTCGCTGGCCGCGCGCTCCTCGATGACGATCGCATCTCCGCAGAGACACCCTGCATCCACGGTAGAGAGCGGGGCAGCCACATAGAAGGGGATCTGGTAGCGATCCGCCAAGATGGCTACCGCGAGCGTTCCGATCTTATTCGCCACATCCCCATTGGCCGCTATCCGATCCGCTCCCACGATGACAGCATCGACCTTGCCCGATGCCATGACCGAAGCAGCCATGTCATCGCAGATGAGCGTCACAGGGACGCCCGCACGCGCCAATTCCCACACCGTCAGACGCGACCCCTGACAGACTGGCCTGGTCTCATCAGCGTAGACCATCTTGACCTTGCCTGCATCTGCAGCAGCATAGATGACGCCAAGGGCCGTGCCATAGAAGCTGGTGGCAAGGCTTCCCGCATTGCAGTGCGTGAGCACCGAACAGCTATCAGGCAAGAGCGCACACCCATGGCGCCCGATGGCGCGATTGGCCGCTTCGTCTTCAGCCATGATGGCATGAGCTTCATCGAAGGCGCGAACGGATGCATCGCTTGGATCATCCCCTGCGCTCACGCAGTCTTTGACGGTGACCAAGACGCGGTCCACCGCCCACGAGAGGTTCACGGCTGTGGGCCGAGCATCGCGGATGGCGCAGGCCGCATCCTCCACGTAACGCAGGAACGCTCCTTCATCTCCTGCGGCTTGAGCCTCATGAACAGCAAGGACCAGGGCGCATGCACCACTAGCGCCGATGGCCGGCGCTCCGCGCACAGCCAGCTCTTTCACCCAATGGACGACATCACGCCAATCCGTCGTGCACAGATACGACTCCGCATCCGGCAATGCGCGCTGATCCAAGCAACACGCGATGGGACAGCCCCTTTCGATGGCCGCTGTAGAGGCGAATGCAGCCACCGCTTCGGTTGCTGCATCCTCTGCTCCTGAAATGGAAGGCTCCCCCGCCCTCAGAAGCACAAGGGTTCGGGGGAGCCTGTCAAGGCATGCGTGCATGCCCGCCGTCAGTCCTCTTCGATGGCAGCTTGCGCGGCAGCCAGACGCGCCACCGGGACGCGGTAGGGAGAACAAGACACGTAATCCAGTCCGATCCGATTGAAGATGTGGATGGACTCCGGGTCTCCACCGTGTTCGCCGCACACGCCGCAGACGATGTCAGGATTGCCCTCATGACCCAGTTCAACGCCCATCTTCACGAGCTTCGCAACGCCCGCATCGTCGATGGTGGCGAAGGGATTGTGCGTGAGGAGACGCTCCTGCAGATACAGCGGAACGAATTCGCCTTCCACATCATCGCGGCTGAAGCCGAACGTGGTCTGCGTCAGGTCATTGGTGCCGAAGGAGAAGAAGTCCGCCTGTGTTGCGATCTCATCAGCCGTGAGCGCTGCACGCGGCAGCTCTATCATCGTGCCGATGGGGATGTCAAGGTCCACACCCTCATCTGCCGCCACCTCAGCGATGACCGCCTCAGCGGTCTGGCGCAGGCGCGCCAACTCGTTGACGGTGGACACGAGCGGGATCATGATCTCCGGCTTCGGGCTAAAGCCTTCCTTCTGCAGCTTCGCACATGCCGTGGCGATGGCGCGGATCTGCATCTTCGGAAGGATGGGATAGACGATGCCCAGGCGCACGCCGCGCATGCCGAGCATGGGATTCTGCTCTGCGAAAGCATCGATCTTCTCCAGCATGGCGCGCTTCTCTTGGATATCCGCAGCGGACGCGCCTGTCTCCTCCATGCGCGCGATCTCCACCTCGAGGGCACGCGGGCTGTCCAAGAACTCATGCAGCGGCGGATCCAGCAGGCGCACGATGACGGGCAGGCCGTCCATGGCCTTGAACATCTCGTAGAAGTCGCCTGACTGCGCCTCATAGAGGGCAGCCGTGGCCTTCTCGCGGTTGAGCTCATCGTCGTTCAGGATGAAGGACTGGATGATCTGCTTGCGATCGCCCAAGAACATGTGCTCGGTACGGCAAAGGCCGATGCCGCCAGCGCCGAATTCGCGCGAGAGATGCGCATCTTCGGGGTTGTCGGCATTGGCGCGCACGCCCAAGCGGCGGTACTCGTCAGCCCACTCCAAGATGGTGTCCAGATCCCCCGTGAGCTCAGGCATGACCAAGTCAACCGCACCCAAGACCAAGATGCCCGTGGTGCCGTCGATGGAGATGAGGTCGCCCTCATGGATCACGATATCCGTACCGGTGATGGCCGCTTCCTTCTTCTCAGCGTCGATGCGCAGCGCTTCAACGCCGCAGACGCAGGGCGCGCCCATGCCGCGCGCGATGACAGCGGCGTGGGAGGTCTTGCCACCATGGGAGGTGAGGATGCCCTCAGCGGCGATCATGCCAGCCAGGTCATCGGGCGTGGTCTCCCAACGCACCAACACGGTCTTGCGGCCCTCTTCGGCCAAGGCGACCGCATCAGCAGCAGAGAAGACCGCCTCGCCCACAGCAGCGCCGGGGCTTGCATTCAGGCCCTTCGCTACCACATCATAGTCCGCGGCCTTGTCGAATTGCGGATGCAAGAGCTGGTCGAGCTGCTCGGGCTCCACGCGCATGACCGCTTCCTTCTTGGTGATGAGGCCCTCGCTCACCATCTGGATGGCGATATGAAGCGCCGCCTGCGCCGTGCGCTTGCCAGCGCGCGTCTGCAGCATCCAGAGCTTGCCCTGCTCGATGGTGAATTCGATGTCGCACATATCGCGGAAGTGGTTCTCCAAGATGACGAAGATATCCTCCAGCTGCTTGCCAGCCTCTTCCAGACCCTCCACCTCTTTGAGCTCGGCGATGGGGCTCGTGTTCCTGATGCCCGCCACCACGTCTTCGCCTTGAGCGTTCACCAGGTAATCGCCGTAGAATTCCTTCTCGCCATTGGCAGGGTTGCGCGTGAAGGCAACGCCGGTTGCCGAAGTGTTGCCCTTGTTGCCGAACACCATGGACTGCACGTTCACAGCCGTTCCCAGATCATCGGCGATCTTGTTCTTCTTGCGATAGAGCACCGCACGAGGGTTGTTCCAGCTGCCGAACACGGCTTCGATGGCCAGCTGCAGCTGCACCATGGGGTCTTGCGGGAACTGCACGGTGCCGTCCACCACCAAAGAGGGGTATTCCGTAGCAGAGACGTTCTCCGAGAAGATCCTCTTGAAGACATCCACCAGCTCCTGCATGTCCTCGGCAGTGAGATCCGTGTCTGATTTCACGCCGCGCTCGTTCTTGATGGCCGTGATGGCATTCTCGAACAGATCCCCGTCCAAGCCCATGACCACGTTGGAGAACATCTGGATGAAGCGACGGTAGGAATCCCACGCGAAGCGCGGGTTGTCTGTCTGGGCGATGAGGCCGTTGATGGACTGATCGTTGAGACCGAGATTCAGCACCGTGTCCATCATGCCCGGCATGGACATGGGAGCGCCCGAGCGAACGGAGACCAAGAGCGGGTCCTGCGCATCGCCGATCTTCTTGCCCATGCGCTCTTCCAGATCAGCACGATACTCAGCGATGGTATCCAGAGCGCCCTCCGGCCAGACATTCCCAGCATTCGCATACTCCATGCAGGTCTGGCAGGTGATGGTGAATCCAGGAGGCACCGGAAGCCCGATGTTCGCCATCTCGGCGAGGTTCGCGCCTTTGCCACCCAGCACGGACTTCATGTCCGTGTTGCCCTCGGTTACGTTCTTCCCTTCGGCATCCTTGCCGAAGGCGTATACGCGCTTGACTGACTCGGCCACAGTGCTCTCCTTCAACATTGTGATGAACATGGGCTATCTGCACGCACTGGCTGTGCGTGCATCAAAGCAACATAATGATAACAATCAAGCCACTGACCGTGGATGCTGCCATATGCATAATTTCACGAGTGGCAGCGGATCAAACGTACTGGTCGAGCCAGCTGCGCTTCGCATAAGCGCGATACCCATCCCCTGCAAGCAGCTCCACGTATTGCGCGTTACCCTGGAAGTAGGGATCCGTGCCTGCACCTGAGTCGATGATGAACACATCGAAGTCATGCTTGTCGTTATAGCGATTGAAGGCCATATTGCCCATGGACATCTCCACATATTCGAAATAGTAGTCCTTGCCCGTGCCATTGATGGAGGAGTTCCATATCTCAGGGCGCGGATCCACATTCACCTTGTAACCGCGGAATTCTATGTAACCACCAGCATTGAAGAACGTGAAGACCTTCGTGGTGTCCTTATCAGCGCCGATGGAATCCAGGTAATCCATGGCGGCCACCGGCGTATATGCGTCGTCAGTGGGATGGTCAGCCAATTCGGGAGCATCCTTGACCATGAGAGCCGCCATGCCCGCTACCCCCGCTATCATGATGCAGAGGGCTACCCTGCGCGCGACCACAGCACCTGTGAACACCTTCACATGCGCCCCGCGCGATGCCCAAGCCAGATACGCGAAGCAGAACAGAGACGAGAGCCACTGGTTCCTCACGAAGGCAAGCGCGCCTGCCATGCCGATCACGGCCAACAGGAGCAGGGGCAGGTTCACGCGCTTTGCGCCCATGCGCCCGATGACGTAGGTGGTGATGAACATGAGCGCAGTATTGAGCACGTTCATGTAGCTGTGCGCTGGGATGAAGCTGCCCATCTCGTTGATGCGGTCCTTGTAGCTTGCCGCGCCAAAGGAGAGGAAGACATACCCTGCGCCGTAGATCCCATAGGGATTCACGAACAGCGCCGCCACACAAGCCAAGAGCGCGATGAGGATGGGCAGGCGCGGGTATGCCGCATCCGCAAGCGAGAGGCCTTTGAGCTTGCCGCGCGCATGGAACCAGGAAGCCACATCGGGGATGCAGTACAGAGCCACGATCAGAAGATCGAAGGGAGCGATGGCTGCATGGAGGTTCACATGCACAACGACGATGAGCGGCAAACCCACCAGATACGCGCGCTTCGGTTCATGGCGATAGCTCTCCAAGAGATATATCAGCCAGATGAAGGCGAGCATGGAATAGAGATGCGGCCGCACGGAAGCATAGACGCTGGAGGCGATGGCGAATATGGCCACCAAGAGCGCAGTGAGCTCCATCCCACCGCGGCGCGTGCGCAGCTTGCGCGCGAGGGCGAACATGGATGCAGCCAACGCGAAGAACAAGATGAGCGTCCACACGCCCAACGCCACGAAGCCACCTGCCTCATAGATGAGGTAGGTGATCACGCAATGGAGCCATTGCTGAGCGATGAATCCCATGTCCGGTTGGATGGAGAAGGGATTGGTATAGGGGATGCCATGCTGGGTGATGTATTCGCCGGTTGCCAGGAAGAACCACACATCGTTGTCATAGGTATGGACGAAGATGATCCCGCCTGCGAACAAGAAGAGCGCGCAAGCGAACACGGCCGCGAGGATGAAATCAGAGCTGGAAGCGGCGTGCGCCTTGAGCCTATATCCCGAACGGGGCCCCGAGCCATGCGCATTCGCAACGGTGGCGGACAAGGAGGTCAGCGTGCCCGAGGGGGGCAACGCCTCTGAGCTAATGCGCTCCATGGCTCTCCCCTTCCCCACGACGCGGATGCGTCTTCGCGAAGAGATCCAGGATCTCTTGAGCCGTCTCTTCCACCGCCTTGCCATCCGTGCGGATGACATAGCACCCGAGCTTGCGCATGAGGGTCCTGGCCGCTTCCAGATCCTCGTAGATGTATTCGGGATCCGCATAGGAGCCGGCAACGGAGGCAGCGTGCCCGATGCGGCGCGAGCGGATGCCACAGAGAGCCTCAGGCGTGGACATGAGCCCGAAGATGCGCGATGGATCCACATCGAAGAGCTCGCTTGGTGGCGTGGAGTGCAGATCGAGCGGCACGTTAGCCACATGGAATCCATGCTGTGCCAGATAGATGCACAACGGCGTCTTCGATGTGCGCGACACGCCGATGATGACGATGTCGGCTTTGGTCAAGTCCTGCGGATTGCGCCCGTCATCATGCGCGATGGTGAATTCCAGCGCCTCCACCCGATTGAAGTAATCGATGTCTGCGATGCGAAGCGCCCCTGGCGCATCGTCAGGAGTGCGTCCGCTCACATCGGACATGGCTTGGATGGCCGCAGTCAGCAGATCCACCCCATGCATGTTCTCATGGGCATCGATATAAGCGGAGACTTGGTCGCGCAGGGCGGAATCCACCAGGGTATAGAAGATGAGCAGCCTATCATCGCCCAGCTGCTCCACGTGATAGGCGGCATGGTCATCCAAGATGGCGCGGATCTGGTCGAAGGACTTCACCTTCCCGAAGACCTCGATCTTGGGATTCTTCACGCCGAACTGCGCGGCTGCCGCTTGAGCGACGGTGCGCGCTGTCTCGCCCACCGAATCCGACACCACATGGACCGTGGGAAAGGACGCGCTCCCATCCACCACCGCATGGGAGAAGGGATGTGCGTCGTGCGCTTTTTCGTCCCTGGGCATCGTCGTGCTCACCGAAAGCGCGCCTACTTGGAAGCCAGCAGCCCGAAATCGGCCACGTTCGCGAACACCTCAACGAATGCATTCAAGAGCTTCATCCGATTCGCACGCACCTGAAGGTCCTCATCCATGATCATCGTCTCTTCGAAGAAGTCATCGATGGGAGCGCGCAGACACGACAGCGCTGCCAAAGCCGTGGGATAGTCATTGGCCGCAAGCGCCTCGTTCACCTCTGTGCGCGCCTTCTCTATGGCACTGGCAAGCGCTGCCTCTGAAGCATTGAACGCCGCAGCATCATAGAGAGAGCCCGCCTGCGCATCGCGCAGATTGTTCGCGCGTGCATAGGCCGTGGACAGATCAGCGAAAGCCGCAGGTTCTCCCTTGCGCGCCGCATCCAGCGCCTGGGTGCGCGCAACGATGATGACGGGCTCTATCACCTGCGCTGCCAGGACCGCATCGATGGCATCCGGCGAGCTGCCGCTATCCTTCAGCATGACCTTGGTGCGCGTGACGAAGAAGCTCTCCACCGCCTCTTGCGCCTCCGCTGCGTTGAAGCTGATGCCATCCTCTTGGTAGATGGCAAGGGAGGCCGCTATGGCCGCTTCAAGGCTGATATCCACACCTGACAGGAGGATGGATATCACGCCGAGCGCCGCACGGCGCAGCGCGAAGGGATCAGAGGAGCCCGTGGGCAACTGACCGATGGCGAACAGTCCGCAGATGGTATCCACCTTATCCGCGATGGCCACCAGCTTGCCCACTTCTCCTGCCGGGATATCATCCCCAGCGAAGCGCGGCTTGTAGTGTTCGGCAATGGCTAAGGACACCTCAGCATCCTCGCCACATGCCTTCGCGTAATACGAGCCCATGATGCCCTGGACGCTGGTGAATTCGATCACGGCATTGGTGACCAGGTCTGCCTTGGCCAACCGCGCAGCACGAGCCACCTGACCTGCCACGGCCGCATCCACCTCAGCATCCAAGCAGAGCTTCTCAGCAAGCTGGCAGACGCGATCGGTCTTCTGGCGCATGGTGCCCAGCTTCTCCTGGAACACCACCTCATCCAGATGCTCCACGTAAGCCTCCAAGGGACGCTTCAGATCCTCCTCGTAGAAGAACTTCGCATCGTAGAGGCGCGCTGCCACGACGCGCTGGTTGCCATCGATGATGTTATGCGCAAAGGCCGCATCCCCATTGGAGACGATCACGAAGCGATTCGTGAGCACGCCCTCATGGTAGATGGGGAAATAGCGCTGATGCATGAGCATGGCGTCCACGATGATCTCTTCTGGCACAGCCAAGAAGCTCTCATCGAAGGTGGCGAGCATGGGCGTGGGCGCCTCGGAGAGATTGACCACTTCCGTGAGCGTCTTCTCCGGCAACACGACAGAGAAGCTCTCTCCCAGATCGGCTTCCATGGCACGGACCGCCTCTTCGATGAGGGCGCGCCGCTCTTCTTGGGTGGGCACGATCTTGAGCGTGCGCAAGGCCTCCACATATCCATCCGCGCACGCGATATCCGCACCAGCCGGCGAGAGCACACGATGCCCTTCGGTGTGTCGCCCTGATACCGCCCCTGCGAAGGTGAGCGGGATGATGTCCTCGCCCAGAAGCGCCACGAGCCAACGAACGGGGCGTGAGAACGTTTCGCGATAGCTTGCCCAGCGCATGGACTTAGGCCACGGAATGGACTGGATCACGCCGAGGAGTACCCGAGGGAGGAGCGTTGAGGTCTGCTTCGAGGCGATGCGCCGCGTGGCGAAGACATATTCGACGCCATCCTCTTCGCGCACCTCCAAGGCATCGACATCGACGCCCTTGCCGCGCGCGAAGCCAGAAGCGGCCTTGGTGGGAGCACCTGCCTCATCGAAGGCGATGGCCACCGAAGGGCCTTTGAATGTCTCGTTCACCTCAGGGGTGGCCTCTTCCACCTCATGGACGAGGACCGCCAAGCGCCGCGGCGTGGAATAGACCTCCATCGCGCCATGGCCGATGCGCGCATCCCCCAGAGCATCTTCCATGATCTGGGGGAGCTTCTCCGTTGCGGCCTTCAGATCGAAAGCGGGGATCTCTTCGGTGCCTATCTCGAAGAGGAGCGTCTGGGATGTGCTCATCGCTCTCCTCCCTTCGCATCAGCGTCAGCAGGCAAGCCGACCACATGCTCCATATACGATTCGCAGCACGCCTTGGCGAGCGTGCGCACGCGCAGGATGTAGCCCATGCGCTCTGTGGCGGATATCACGCCGCGCGCATCCAACAGATTGAAGGTGTGGCAGCACTTGAGCACCGAATCATAGGCCGGAAGCGGAAGCCCCGCCTCCAGGGTCTTCATGCACTCAGCCTCGCGATCCGCGAACTCCTTGAACAAGAATGAAGTATCAGCCACTTCGAAGTTGTACTTGGAATACTGGCGCTCATTCTCCAGGTAGACATCGCCATAGGTGAAGGTGACCCCATCAGGGCCCTTCGCCCAGATGATGTCGTAGACCGAATCAACCCCCTGCACGAACATGGTGAGGCGCTCTAGGCCATAGGCGATCTCAACGGGAACGGGAGAGCATTCAAAGCCTCCCACCTGCTGGAAGTACGTGAACTGCGTGACCTCCATGCCGTCGATCCAGACCTCCCAGCCAAGACCCCATGCACCCAGCGTGGGAGATTCCCAGTCATCTTCCACGAAACGCACATCATGGGCGTCCGTGTCGATCCCGATGGCGCGCAGGCTTGCCAGATATGCGTCTTGGATATCGTCAGGAGAGGGCTTGATCAGCACCTGGAACTGATAATAGAACTGCAATCGGTTCGGATTCTCGCCATAGCGACCATCCGTAGGCCGACGGCATCCTTGCACATAGGCCGTGCGCCATGTATCCGGCCCAAGCGCTCTGAGCGTCGTTGCGGGCGCATTCGTGCCCGCGCCCACTTCGTTGTCGTAGGGTTGCATGACCACGCACCCCTGCGAGGCCCAGAACTCTTGCAGCCTCATGATCACCTCTTGGAACGTGGGCGCGCTTTCGCTTCTGCTGTTCATGACTGTATCTTCGCTGCCTTCCTCTGTCCGTTACGGATGCTGCCAAATGAAAGCTACTTCAAGATGCCGATGCTATCCAGCGGCCAATAGGTGAAGATGGCCTTGCCGGTGACCGACGAGACGGGGATGCTGCCGAAGTAGCGGGAGTCCTGCGAATTGGTGCGATTGTCCCCCATCACCCAGATCTCTCCCGCTGGGACGGTGTAGGGGTATTCCACCGGTGACCCATAGCTGGAGACCAAGGGCCATGACTCCTTGCCATCCGTATACGGCTCGTCTAGTTGCACGCCGTCGACATAGACCTTGCCATCTATCAGCTGGACCGTCTCCCCCTCCGTTGCTATCACGCGCTTGATGAGCGTGCGCGAGGGGATCTCCGGGTCCTTGAAGGTGACGATGTCACCACGCTGAGGGCTGCTGCCGTAATAGGTGAGCTTCTCAGAGAAGACCATGTCCCCCGTCATGATGGTATCTTCCATGGAGCCGGAAGGTATCTCATAAGCTTGGAAGACGAAGGCGCGCAGGCCTGCCGCGATGATCACGATCACCGCGATGGTCAGGACGAATGAGAGTATGGAGCGTCCTATCCCCTTCTTCTTCTCAGCGTGTTCGCCTGAATACATGCCACTTGCCTCTTATATCTTTCGGATCCGAGCAGGAAAGAGGCCACGGTCGACGCACCGTCGCCGGGGCCAAGCTTAAAGCCGCTCACCATCATAACCTACCTGAGCGTTCGTGTTGATGAGGAGAGCGATGAGGGATGCGCGCCTTCACGGAAGGCTCACTCAAGAAGATCCGGGCGCAGCGCTTGGGTGCGCTCCAAGGACTGCTGATGCCTCCACGCGCTTATGTTGGCGTGGTGTCCTGACAGCAAGACCTCCGGCACCTCCATTCCGCGATAGCTGGCCGGGCGCGTGTACTGCGGATATTCCAAGAGGCCATCAGCGAAGGATTCGGATGCAGCACCACCTTCGGCACCCAAGACGCCAGGCAGCTTCCGCACCACAGCGTCGATCACCACCATGGATGCCAGCTCTCCCCCCGTGAGCACGTAATCGCCAATGGAGATGATCTCATCAGCCAGGCAATATGCGCGCTCATCGATCCCCTCGTAATGTCCGCAGACGAATACAAGGCGATCGACGCGAGAGAGCCTGAGCGCGGTGGCATCGTCGAACACCGCGCCCTGCGGCGCCATGAACACGACCTTCACCTCTTGAGCATCCAGCTCATCCTTGGACGCGGGAAGCGATCCGGCTGGCAGGCCAAGCACTTCCTCGGTAGCCTTGAAGATAGGGTCGCACATCATGACCAAGCCACAGCCGCCCCCATAAGGGTAATCATCGGTCTTGCGATGCACGCCTTCGGCCCATGCGCGCAAGTCATGGGCGTGGAAATCCAAGATGCCCTTCTCTTGTGCGCGCTTCATCATGGATTCTCCCATGACGGAGCCATACATATCAGGAAAGGTGGTGATGGCGTCTATCCTCATGATGCCTCAGAGCTCCAAGAGCCCCGCAGGCAGATCAACCAAGATCTCCTGCGCATCTGCGTCCACCTTGAACACGATGCCGTCGACGAAGGGGATGAGCGCTTCTGACTCTGCCGCATCATGCCTGCGAACGCAGATCAAGGGCTGCATGCGGTGAAGATCCACAGATGCCACATCTCCGATGATGCCCAGCGCGCGGTCGCGCACCGCGAAGCCCACGATGGATGCCTCATCAGCACGCACATCATGACCCCCGCATTCCTCAGCATGCAAGAGCAGCCAACGCCCTGAGAGCATCTGCGCCGCCTCCGGTGATCGGATGCCCTTGAACAAAGCGACGCACCCGTCCCCATCCAGCGCTTCGATCCCCTTGAGATAGGCGAAGCGCGGCGCATCCACCACTGGCGGCACGAAGGCGACCTTGTCCCCCACATGGGCCGAACGCAAGAAAGCTGAGGCTTCGATGAGCCTCAGCTTTCCATCCAATCCCTTGGGCTTGGCTACGCGCGCCGCCGTGAACCAGCCGCGCACTAATCGACCAGCTCTACCTCGACATGAGCGCCCTTGCGGGACGCAGCGGCACGGGTGAGGGTCCTGATGGACTTGATGACGCGACCTTGACGCCCGATGACCTTGCCTGCATCCGCTTCATTGACGCGCACCTCGATGATGGAGCGACCGTCATCTTCAGCGATGGATACATCAACCGCATCCGGTTCATCCACCAGCGGACGGACGATGTATTCCACCAGCGATGCCAGCTCTTCAGCCGTATCAGCCATGTTCGCTAGGCGCTTTCCTGGGCCTGCTTCATCAGACGCTGCACGGTATCAGAGACCTGCGCGCCATTGTCCACCCACTGCTGGATCTTCTCCGTATCCAGCTCGATCAGCTTCGGGGTGGAACAAGGGTTATAGCGACCGACCTGTTCGATGAACTTGCCATCACGAGGGCAACGCGAATCAGAGACGACCACCCTGTAGTACGGGCGCTTCTTCGCGCCATGCCGTGCGAGACGGATCTTAACCATATGAGAGTGCTCCTTTACCTTCCATTTGAGAACAGCAGTAGCAAATCATAATCGCTCATCTTCGCTTTTGCAAGGAAACCTCGGCAAAGGAGCACGCCTTCACGCGCTTTGGCGCTCTTCTGCCTCTGGCATCCTCTGAGCCACCTTGATCTGCGCGCGAGCATCTAAGCGCTGCTCTATCACGCTGCGCGCATCGCGCTCCTCATCGAAGGCACCATGCATCGCACGTCCCTGCCGTGCGAACTTGAGCTTGTCCGTATCCGCCTGCCCAAGATCTGAGCGGTGGCGCTCTGCTGCGCGATCATCGGCTTCGTCGGTCCAGATGCGCTCCGCCACAGGCGCCCACCTCTTCGCCATGGGCCGCGTCTTCGCCGTGAGCTCATAGACGCTCTCCTCATGCACCAGATCCGTGGAATGCGCGCCTGTTGCCTCCACCATCTCTTCGATGCATTCAGGATTCTCCAACATGGGACAGGGACGCAGGTGATTCTCATTGAAAGGCTGATTCTCATGATAGGCCATGAAGATGGGTGACTTGAGCGCCTCCAAGAGAGACACATCATGGATATTCGCATTGGAATAGTGGATGAACACGCAGGGCTCCACATCACCCGCCGCATTGATGTGCAGATAGCGGCGACCCCCTGCGATGCAGCCGCCCACGAATTCGCCATCATTCTGGAAATCGAGCGTGAGCAGCGGCTTCTTCTTGCGCATCTCCTTATTGAATCGGTAGAGCCGCTCGCGCTGCTCCGGTTCGGGCATGAGATCCGCTGGAGAGTCAGTGCCCACGGGCATGTAGTTGAATATCCAGGCGAAGAATGCGCCCTTATCTATCAACCAGTCGTAATACTCTTCCGTTGTGACCGAATCGCAGTTGGCGCTCGTGAAGCAGATGGAAACGCCGAAGGGAAGGCCGCGCTCTTTCAAGATGTCCATAGCCCGATCCACCTTCTGATACACACCCTCACCGCGACGCCCATCAGTGGAGGCCTCATCTCCTTCGGCGGAGATGACGGGGATGAAGTTCTTGACGCGCGCTATCTCAGATGCGAAGGCTTCGTCGATGAGCGTGGCATTCGTAAAGCACAGGAACGCGCAATCAGGATGAGCATCGCAGAGCTTGATGAGGTCATCCTTGCGCACGAGCGGCTCTCCTCCGGTATAGATGTAGACATGCACCCCCAATTCCGTGCCTTGGGAGATGATGGAGTCTATGTCATCGTAGCTCAGGTTCAGCTTGTGCCCGTATTCTGCTGCCCAGCAGCCCGTGCAATGCAGGTTGCATGCGCTGGTGGGGTCTAGGAGGATGGCCCAGGGGATATTGCACTGATGCTTCTCCCGCGCCTTCTCCTGCTTGTCCCAGGCCAAGAGATTCGCTTCGGTGAGGAACGTCTTGAACATGGGGCCTGCCACATCCTTATCCAGATCCCCGATGCGGCAGAGCAGCTGATACCAGTTGTTCTTCTCTTCGATGGCTTGCGTGAATGCCTTGCGCTGCGAAGGGAACAGCGCATCGGGCACGATCTTGTTGATGGTGGACATCATGGATTCCATGTGTGCTTCTGGATCTTCCAGAAGATAGTCGATCGCCTTGTTGGTAGCGGTGCGCTTGGCGAATTCCATTGGCCTCATGTTCGTTCCTTTCGCCTCACTAATGCTGATGATTTTAATCATCTAATCGATTTTTAGCGAAGCAGATTACTCTTTCGAGCACATCTTCTCAACAACATGCGGACATGTTGAGGAAAGATGTGCTCGAAAGAGT
>CANODU010000032.1 GCA_947565185.1 uncultured Eggerthellaceae bacterium
TCACTCCTCCGTCCCCCTGATACAGACTTCCTCCGTCCCCCTGATACAGACTTCCTCCGTCCCCCCCATCAACCTGGAGCATGTATGGTAGATGCCGCTTACGCGTCATCTACGGAATGTCTTTCGATCCTGAAACATGTTGCCGGTGTCCACGGGGGCAGGCTAAAGCCTGCACTACGGGGAGACTCCTCCGCGGCAAAGGCAGAACTAAAGTTCTGCGCTACGAAAACCTGTCTGTGTGTTATTAAAACCGAAGGGCTTCCAGCCCTTCGGTTTAGGCCGTTCACCTTGAGCGTGAGCGAAAGGTGTAAGGCCGTTTCATACAAAGAGGTCCCGCGATATGCGGGACCGACACACTTGGGCAGAAGGTCGATCAATGCACGCTGCAAGAGAGACACGGATCGTAGGCGCGAACCAGCTTCTCCACCTCCAAGCGAATGGTATCAGCTGCGGCACCTTCATCGGCCAGCTTCTGCGCCAGCAAGCGCATATCCGCTTCCACATTCGCGATATTCTGCGAGGTGGGCGTGATGATGTTCGCCGTGATGACATGCCCGCTCTCGTCCAGCTCCAGTTCATGGAAGAGCGCACCGCGCGGAGCTTCCGTGAAGCCAACGCCCTTGCCCGCGCGAACCTGGAACGCGACCGGCTCGCTGGAGCCCTCATAGCCATTCGTGGCCAGCTTGCGGCAGACAGCTGCGCAACGCACCAGAGCATCCACCACCTCAACGGCCTGCGCCACGTTATTCGCGAAGGGGTTGAGCTCTGGTGGCCGCAAGCCAGCCTTGGCCGCCGCGAAGCGCGCCGGTTCTGTGAGGTTGTCCCACGAGGCATTCACGCGCGAGAGCGCGCAAGCCATATAAGGCCTGTTCTGCGAACGCTCGCGCGCCAGATAGGCTGCTGAATGACCCACCGCGTATTCTTCGATATGGTCTTGATAGTCGTGCGCCGCAAAGCGGATGCCGCTGCGCACGAAGAGCGCCTGATCGGATCCGATGACCGGATATGCGCCCTCCTCTACCATGGCCAGCATGTCGCCTTCGGTCTGGATGTCCGTGGCACCGAACCCATCGAAGAGATCGACGCTAGCCAGCGCGAAATCGATCATCTGCTCTAGCTGGTCGGCCAGCCTGAGGTATTCGTCTGATGACACCTCAGAGGTGAAGCCGCCCACCACGGCAGTGATGGGATGGATGGAGCGACCCCCGATCTTGGTGCAGAGCTCGTTACCCAATCCCTTCAGCGCCAGCGCATTCTGGAAGGTTGCAGGATCAGCCTCTTCCAGAGGGAAGACGCTCTTGTGACCCAGGAAATCAGGAGCAGCGAACACGAACAGATGCGTAGCGTGGTTCTGCAAGAACGATCCATAGACCAGAAGCTCGCGGATGGCACGCGTGCGCTCCGTCACCGTCACACCGAAGATATCCTCTATGGCCAGGATATCCGTCAAGGTATGGCTTGCTGAGCAGATGCCGCACACACGCGAAGCGATGTAAGGCACATCCTGGAAAGGACGCCCGCGCACCATGGATTCGAAGAGTCGCGCTGCCTCGGTCACGGAGAACTCACAGCGCGTGACCGTTCCATCTTGGATCTCAAGATGGATGTCGCCATGACCTTCGATGCGCGCCAGATGCTCTACGTCGATGCTCTTCCGGGTCATGATCTAGCTGACCTCCTCATCCGCGATGGGCTGATTGAAGATGCGAAGCGCACTGTCCAGAGCCGCGGCGCCGACGCCTGCACGATCGGCCACCCGCCGCGCCTGTGCCACGTTGGCGTCCGGCGAGAGACCCGCGCATCCGTTGCAAGGCCGTCCCAGATTCGGGCAACGCGCACCGCAGCCAGAGCGCGTCACAAGCCCCAAGCAAAGCGTATTGCGCCCATAGAAGCAACCGCGCTCGTTGTTCTTGCATTCGCCGCACAGCGTAGAGGAGCGTCGATAGATATTGGATCCGTAGAGCGCGTGCTGCAAGACCTCCACGAAATCATATGGATCGATGGGGCAGCATGGAACCTCGAAGTCCACCGAGATGACATCCTTCACCGCCATGGGCGTGATGGCGCCATCGGCCACCACATACGGCACCTTGTCGCCATAGACCGCATCCATGTCAGCGGCGTGATCTTCGGTGGACATCCCAGGGATGCCTGAGGTTGCCGCGCATGCGCCGATGGTGATGACCGCGTCCGCACCTTCGCGCAGCGCCTGCACGCTCTCCTTGGCCGCCTCGGTGGTGACAGCGCCCTCGATGACCGCCACGTCGAAATCAGTGGGCATGGGGTCCGATGAGGTCAGCTGCCAGTACTTGAGATCCACCTGTCCAAGCACATCCATCAGATGCTCTTCGATGTTCGTGATGTTGATCTGGCAGCCGAAGCAGCTGGCCAGCCCCGCGAACACCACCCTTGGCGTATCAGCCATCACATGCTCCCTTGTATGTTCTTGGCTTCCCAATAGTTGAACACCGGACCGTCGATGCAGCAATATTGATGCCCGATCTGGCAGTGGCCGCACTTGCCCATGCCGCACTTCATATGCCGCTCGAAGCTCATATAGATGTGGTCGTAGCTGATGCCCTTCTTGCGCATCTCCTCCACGACGAAGCGATACATCACCGGAGGTCCGCAGACAGCACCGAAGGTATTGTCAGCATCCACGTCCAAGCTGGCGAAAGGTGCGGTCACCAAGCCCACTTCGCCATCCCACGTGTCATCAGGCGTATCCACCGTGAGGATGAGATTGAAATCCTTGCGATGGCGCCACATCTCGAACTGGTCGCGGAACATGACCTCAGAGGGATTCTTGGACCCATAGATGATGGTGACATTGCCGAATTCGGATCGCTCGTCATGGATGTAGTTGATGAGAGAGCGCAGCGGCGCTATCCCCAAGCCACCAGCCACCAGCAAGATGTCGTGGCCCTTCATGTCCTCATAGGGGAACGGGCGCCCGTACGGGCCGCGAATGCCCACGATGTCGCCGCACTGCATCTCGTGCAACCGCTGCGTGAATTCGCCAGCACGGCGAACGCACAGCTCTATGAAGCCGCTCTTGGAAGGAGAGCTAGAGATGGAGATGGGGGCTTCGCCCACGCCGAAGATGGATACCTCCACGAACTGCCCCGGCTCATGATGGAAGGCGTTGCGGATGCGCTCGTCCACCAGGCGGAACTCGAAGAGCTTCTCGGTCTCTGTGAGCGGAGTGATGGACGTGATGCGCGCAGGCCACGGGCGATAGGGATTCGCCATCATGATGGCATTGCCCGAGCGTGCTGTGGCATCGTCCGCAAGGTCGGCCACGTGCACCGTCTGCAGATCAGGCATCCTCGGTCCCCTTCCTCTCGAAGAAGCGGAGCACCTCTATGGGAGAGATGTCCGCCTTGCATGCCCGCACGCATCGGCCGCAGCCGACGCAGAGATAGCGACCATGCTTGGAATTGAAGCCGTTGAGCTTGTGATACATCCGGTGCCGCACGCGGTCCCGCCCTGTCTCGCGGAAGTTGTGGCCACCGGCCACCTGCGCGAACTGCGGAGAGGTGCAGGCATCCAAGATGCGCTCGCGTCGTCCGGTCTTGCCGTCCTCGTCCAGCGTATCTGCTATGTCGAAGCAGTAGCAGGTGGGGCAAACGGCAGAGCATGCCGTGCATGAAAGGCAACGGCCGCCCAACTCTGCCCAGAACTCATCCTTATGGAATGCGTCCATCAGCATGGGGATCTCTTGGATGTCAGGGATGTCTGCGGAGAATGCCTCTTGGCGCTCGCGCGTCAGGCGCCGGAATTCGCGACGATCCTCATCGGTGGCCTCGCGCAGCTCGCACGCGGCCTCTAGGATGTTCGCCGCTTCCACGCTGCCGATGGAGATCAGGTACCTATCCCCCAGATCCTGCAAGAACAGATCGTAGCCGCTGCGCACCTCATCGGCATCCAGCAGATGGCAGAAGCAGGTCTCCGATGGGCTGCAATTGATGCCCACCACCATGGTAGCCGCCCGATGCGCCTCGAAATACGGATCAGGATAGCGCGCGTCTTCGAAGACCAGATCGAGATTGTTCAAAGCGTTGATGTCGCACGCATGGGCGCCGAACAGCACGCGCGGGGCGATCTCAAGCGTGTAGTCCGTCACATCCGCATCGTCCACGCTGAATTCGAACAGCGTCTCGCGCGGGGGAAGGATGTACTTCTTGAGCGATGTGAGCGTCGTCGGGTAATCCAGCACGATCTCATCGAAGGAAGAGATGGGCTCGAAAGCGACGCTGCGCCCGCTTTGCACGGGCGCGATGACTTCGTAGCGTTCCATGAACGCATCGATGAGCTTCGGAAGCTCAGATGCATCCATAACCCTATACAGCATACGACCTCCTCACGAGACGGATGCATGCCTTCGCTCTAGCCGAAGAAGATGGCGATCTCCCGCTCGGCGGACTCAGGCGAATCAGAGCCATGGATGACATTCTCATCCATGATGAGGCCGAAATCCCCACGGATGGTACCAGGGGCAGCTTCTGCCGGATTGGTGGCACCCATGAGGGAGCGGCACTTCGCAACGGCACCTTCGCCCGATACGACCATCTTGACCACCGGTCCAGAGGTGATGTAGGAGATGAGCCCGTCATAGAACGGCTTGCCCTCGTGTTCCTTGTAGTTCGCCTGCGCCTGCTCTGGCGTGACCATGCCCAGCTCCATGCGCTCGATGGTGAGGCCTGCGCGCTCGAAGCGATGCACGATCTGACCGATGTGGCCGTTGCGAACGCCGTCTGGCTTGATCATGGTGTACGTCTTCTGAACTGCCATCTTCTATGCTCCTTGCTCGATATCCTTGCTGAGGCCCTAGGCCTGAGAGGGGAAGTAGAGCTCTATGGAAGAGACCTTCCACCCGATCAGATCTCGGACCATGTTGATTCTATAGGTGACGTTGCCGCCCTCAGGTGTGGTAGCGGTGGCATACACGACGGAATCGGTCATGGACTTGTTCACGCCGTCTATGGTCACATCCGCATCGGTCACCACCGGCGCACACATGGACTTGATGCTCTCCTCCGAGAGCGTATCGATGAAGACGGACTCCCCGGCACCCTGCGGATCCTGGAACAGCTCCTTCGCCACCGCATCCTGCGTAGGCCAGCCATAGCCCTGGGTATATCCGAAGATGGCCGCCCCCAGCGCGATCACGATGATCACGATGAAGAAGACCAGGATCTTCAACCCCAGATTGCGCCGCTTGCGATCCTTGCGCGCCAGGTTCTTCGAAAGCGCTTCCAGCTCTTCGTCAGAGGTCTCGAAGAAGCGGTCATCATTGCCGCTGTAAGCACCGACGAATCCCGGATACTGCGAGGGATCCTGCTCCTCATAGCCCTCATCGTAGAAGAAGGGGTCATCCGCGTCTCCGTAATAGTCGCCCTCGGCGGTCACATCGAAGCCCGACATGTCCGCATCGTGCATATCGGGTCCCATATGAGCCACTGCATTCAGGGCGCGCTGATAGTCAACGCTGGCAGAATCGCTCAACAGGTACGTGCCATCGGATATGGCCACTTCGAATGCATCCACCGCTTCGCGCATCTGACCATTCGCCGCATAAGCTTGGCCCATGGATGCATGCAGGCGATTGGAGGTATCCGGTGCCATGTCGAATTCCTGAGCGCTCTGGTAGCTGGCGATGGCGTCCTGCGGACGATCCAACGCCATGAAGCAGATGCCCAGGTTCAGAAGCGCCTTGGCAGGGTCAGGATTGCCCTCATCCAAAGCCGCCTCGCGGAAGGCCACGCCCGCCTCAGCGCTGTTGCCCAGCTTCAACTCCGCATTGCCCAAGCCCATGTAGGCCTTGTAGGGCGTGTCATAGTCAGGGTCCTCTACCGCCTGCTGGAAATGCAGCTTCGCGTTGTTGTAGTCGCGCAGCGAAGCATAGGCCATGCCGATGTTGTTCTGCAGCGCGCCCTTCACGCTATAGGCCACATCCGATGCCGCCTGCGCATAGGCTTGGATGGCCTCGGTCGGGTTCTTCAGCTTGACCAGGCAGTTCCCGATCCGATGATAGATCAGCCCCACCTCGCCCAAGGAGAACGGAACCGACGTATCCTGCAGGCATGCCGTGTAGCCCCGCAGGGCACCGCGGTAGTCCTTGTTGTCATAGCGGATGGTTGCTTGATCGAAAAGGCTGTTGTTCACTCTGAGCGTCCCCGTGACGGTTGGCTGCCCGGTCAGGCGAGCCTAATTCTCGTTCTCGATCGTGATGGATTCGATCACATCTCCCGCGCGCAAGGATCCGATCACGTCCATGCCTTCGATGGTTTGGCCGAAGACGGTATAGCCATCGTCCAAGAAAGGCTGATCCCCCAGGCAGAAGTAGAACTGGCTGCCAGCGGAGTTCGGGTCTGAGCTGCGCGCCATGGCAAGCGTGCCATCCAGGTGCCTGTTGTTCGGATTGGTAGTGTATTCCTCATGGATGGAATACCCCGGGTTGCCTGTGCCGAAGCGCCCACGACCTGCCGCCACATCCTCCGGAGAGGCGTCGCGCGTGTTCGGGCAGCCGCCCTGGATGACGAAGCCGGGAACATAGCGATGGAACTTGAGGCCATCGTAGAAGCCCTTGTCAGCCAGCTCCACGAAATTGCCCACGTGGATGGGGGCGTCATTGCCCGCAAGCTGGACGCGGATGGTCCCCTTGGAGGTCACGATATCTGCTATCTCGTTGCCATTCGGCTTGTATTCCGGCGTGTATTCAGCCATGTAAGCGTTCCTTTCGTTGAACGTGCTCATGCATATGCATACGCAACAAAGGATTCTATCAGATACCGAACGACCTTCGTGATATTGGTCTTAGGCCTTGCGGAACAGGCTCACGCATTCTACATGGTATGTCTGCGGGAAGAGATCGACGGGACAGACGCGAACAAGCTCATAGCCCAAACCACCCATCCGCGCCGCATCGCGCGCGAACGTCTGAGGATCGCAGCTCACATAGATCACGCGTTCAGGCGCTGCGTGGCAGATGCCCTCCACCACCCGCTTCTCAAGCCCCGCGCGCGGCGGGTCCACGACCACCACCTGGGCCCCCTCAAGCTCCTCCAAAGCACGCACCGCATCATCGCAGATAGCATCCACATACAGGCCATTCGCATCAGCGTTCCGGCGCAAGTCGCGCACAGCGCTCCCTGCCAGCTCGATGGCCACCACCTCTGCCCCAGCCTCTGCGAAGGGCAGCGAGAACATCCCTACGCCGGCGAAGACATCGGCCACGAACATGCCATCGGATACCTGAGCCATCTGAAGCGCGCGTTGTACGAGCACCTCAGCTTGGGCCGTGTTGACCTGGAAGAACGAAGGAGCCGACACCGCGAAGGAGAGCCCACAAGCCTCTTCTGTCCAAAAGCCCTTGCCCGAGAGCACCTCCACGCGCTTCACGAGGCGGCTGCTTCCCGCATGAGCGATGACGCGCACAACGGATGTGGCCCCGATGGCCTCTTCCAGCATCTTGGCGGCGAAGCCGCGCGGAAAGGCGCGCGGTTCGGTCCAGAGCGCCACCTCCACGCTCTTCGTGCGCAAGCTGGCGCGCACGCCTACGCGGTGGATGCCCAGATCCTCGCCGCCCGACAGATACCGAATGGCACCTGTGAGCGCCTTCGGAGCAGACGCGATGCTGCGCACGCCCAGCGAGCAGCGCTTCGCAGCAACGAAGCGCTCTGTTCCCTGTTCGCGAAAGCCCAGTTGGAAGCGCCCTGCTGCATCGGTGGATGCAGCCATCTCAAGCTTGTTGCGATACCCGTAGGTGCGCTTGCTCGGTGCCACCTCTTCCACCATGTCTTCTGCCCGATCGCGCGCGATGCCCCCCGTGCGCACGAGCGCTTCGATGACGTTCGCGCGCTTGGCGCTCAGCTGCGCTGGGTAGGAAAGGAACGACCACGGCTCTACGCTGTCCGCCAGCTCCAGATCTTGCGGCACCACGCGATCTTCCGACGGCTCCAGCACCTCACAAGCGATGGCGTTCGCATAGCTTGCGTGCTCAGACACCACCTTCGCGACGACCACATCTCCCGGCACAGCGCCCTGCACGAACACCGTGCGCCCGGAGCTCTCATGAGCGATGGCGTCCGGCCCATAGCTCATCTTCTCTATCTGAAGCGTGACGCCCATCTGCTCCTCCATAGCCCTCGCGCCCGGTGCGCATTCCTTGACTTATGACCTCAAAGCGTCCATGATAACGGTACGTGCCCTCGTAGCTCAGGGGATAGAGCACATGCCTCCGGAGCATGGTGCCGCAGGTTCGAATCCTGTCGAGGGCACCATCATTTCGTCCATTTTGCGTTCCAAACCCTCCTTCCTCGCGTAACTAAGTACGCTCGGTCGGGTTTTCACGCAAACTGAATCGAAATAGTTCGTTTCTGTGATGCTTTGGGGCACCACCTATATTAAGGCTGCGGAGCTTCGCCAAGAGAGGCGCCTTCTCAGTTCTCGTGGGTGCCGGCAACCGCCGGCACGAATAAAAGCGCGTCGCACGTACGCGCCACCAACCTCACCTGAGCGTGCTATGGCCTTTGCATTCATGCAAAGGCCACTGTTTTGGAAGGTGCTGGCAGTTGCCAGCACCCACATCAACCCACATCGGATCTCGCAGATGCGCATCCGGTCAAAAGAGGCGCTGCAAAGCAACACCGATGCACTTTCCCTCCAGCAGGAAGGGTCAGGATCCAGGCACAAAAAAAGCCCCCGGATGGGGGCTTTTCGGAGCTCTTACTGGCCGGGGGCCTTCGGAGCAGCCGGGGCACCAGGAGCACCGGGAGCTGCCGGAGCGCCAGGCGCGCCAGGAGCAGCCGGGGCACCAGGAGCATCAGCCTTGATGGTGCCGTCTTCGTTCATGTACTTGGTGAAGTCCGCCTTGCAGAAGGGGCAGCTCTTCATCTGAATGCCACCCATGGCCTGGATGGTCTTGCCGCACTCGGGGCACTTCTGTCCGCCGCCGTCGGCGCCTGCTGGTCTGAAGCACATATCGCACTCTCCAATCCTTGTAGCTTGTGCACAGCGACCATAGGATAGAACATAATGCGGAGCGCGCAAGCCCATTTCGGCGAACGAACGAGAAGCGGCACTATTTCAATTCTGCACTATTATCATGCACCACGATGAGCGCGACATGGCTCAGCCAGCGTCAATGGACGCGCGTCGTGAGCTCAGGGTGCAGGCTCATGGATTGGAACCGGCTCTCCATGTAGGCATTGTCGAAATGCGTGGCGAAGAAGGATTGGAACGCCGTCTGGTCTGTGGGTGCGCCATCAAGGCGCATGTACCAGCAGTCCAGCGCGATGAGCGTCATGACCCCATCGAAGATCATGAACGCGGCACAGGCTGCGGTGAGAGAATAGCGCCACTGCCAGGGTATCTTGTTCACCACGTCGATGAGCCACGGTAAGATGAGCTTGATCCACATCACGCCCAGAAGCCCCCACATGCACATGAACATGAAGTCGGTCCGACCGCCTATATTCAAGAAGCGGCCGGTATAGTCCCATGCCACAGCTCCGAAAGCGAACTCCAAGAACCAGCTGACGAAATATTCGAAGGCGCCGCCCACCACAGCGCTCACCAAGAAGATGACGATGGCGGGCGCTTTGTAGAAGCGATTCAGCATCAACGAGAGCAGCACCGCGCCGAATCCATAGATGGGCGAGAATGGCCCCCACAAGAGCCCGGCGCGGATCTGGAACTCCCCGGGCACCTCTATCATATAGTGATAGACCGTCTCCACTGCATCGCCGAAGATCGCTCCGATGGTGAAGATCCAGAACAGGTTGAAGAAATTCACGGCCATGTACCCACGCCCGGTAGCGTCTCGCCCCAACGTGCCGTCTTCGGCCTCCTCTCGCGCTTCCATATCGCGGAGCACCCGCTGCAGCCGACGCTCTTCGGCAAGCGCAGGATCTGCGAACGTGAACACCAATGAGAGGAAGAGAGCCGATGCAGCCAGGATCCAGAAGATGGTGGTGACGCCTTCCAGCATCAATTCGCACAGAGCACATACCCCGAGCGCCACAGAGATGATCTCCGCCATCAGATGCGCGCCACGGATCTTGTTCCTGATGAGGCGCACGCCCAAGATGAACGTGCAGACCGCCACCACGCCGACACCGCTCACCAGACAGACGAAGAGCGCCAGAGAAGCGACTGGCTGGCTTTCGAAGGCGCCTTCGTAGAATGCCTTGCCCGTATAGAAGAGCAAGAAAGCCGCAAGCGAAGCGAGCATGAGGCCAACCCCGATGCTCACGATGCCGAAGACGATCCCGGCCACACGTTCCCAGCGAACATGCCGCTCAGCTTCCACAGCCACGCTAGCGACGCCGCCTTGCGCTGCCTTTGCGCCGGCGGATGCAAGCACCCTCTCGTTGTCCCCTATCTCGTGTTCGGGCACCGAGTCCTGCATCATCGCCTCCCGCTCTTTCCCGTGCGCCGTCGCATCACCTCTTCGCGCTTCTCCCGGATGGCGCGCTTCTCGCTGGGCCGCAAAGGCCTGGGTTCCGCTTCCTCCACTGCAGCGTCATCTCCCTGCGCCTCAGAGATCTCTGGGTCCGCAAGGTCTATGAGCGGCACGAATGTGGTGCGAGGATGCTCCGTCTCTGCGCCTTCGGCAACAGATGCCGAAGAAGGCTGGTGCGCGCCCGGCGCGCCGGCCCGCTTCGCCCGCGACAGGTCAGCGCGGATGCGGAAGTACTCCCAGACCAGGAGCACGCAGAGGATGGACTCGATGATGAGGTAGCTTAGGATGGCACCTTCGAGCTGGGTGTAGCCGATCAGCAAGATGGGGATGAAGAGGGAGAAGAAGAACGATACGCAATACAGCACCGTCACGTCCTTCTGGCGGCGCATGATGGTGATCACCTGATAGAGGAAGTCGATCAGCGCCGTGATGCCCCCCGTGACCAACATGAGATAGAGGAGGCTGCGATACGGCTCGAAGTCGATGCCGTAGAGGAAGCTCATGACCGGGATGCCGACCCATGCCATGATGGCCCACATCGCAGCGGTGATGGCGATGATGACCGCGACGATGCCATAGAGGATGAGGTTGAATTTGAGGCGCTTGCTGGCATCTTGCCACACGCCAGCCATGCGCAAGAGCAGCGGCTTGTACACCAGCTGCGCCACGATCAAGATCATCTGCGCGGGAAAATAAAGCGCGTTGTAGTACAGCTGGTTGTCATAAGGGAGCATGCCCTCCATCACCAGCTTCGGCATGTTCTCGATCACGTTGAACAAGAAGATGGCCACGAACAGCGGCGCGCAGAGCTTGAACAAGCTTGCCAGCGACGATGCGCTGAATCCCCGCGACTTCGGCGTCTCCAGAAGCGTGAGGGGCCACGTGATCACGACGAAGGTGACAACGGAGGCGATGAACATGGCAGTGCAGGCAGCAACGGAATTGCGGGAGATGGCCAGCACCGCACAGAACACGATGAGCGCGGCCAAGGAGCGAAACGTCTGGGATATGCCAGCAAGATAGAGCTTGTCCACCTGCTGCAGGCGCCCCTCATACACATCCGCCAGCGCATCAACGCATCGGTATGCGATGACGGCCATGGATATCTGGAACATCTCCGAGGCATAGCCGCGCACTGAACAGTAGATCCAGCCCACGACCACCATGAGCAGGCACGTGATCCAACGGTTCACCTGATAGTCCATGAAGGAATGCTGTTCGGAGAGGTCTGAGATCTGATACGTGCGCACGCCGAAGTTGCCCAAGAACATGAGCAAGAGCGCCACGACGAATGCCATGGATATCATGCCCGCCTGCTCCACGCCCACCAGCTGCGTAGAGACCATGGTGACCACGGGGAACACCAGCGCCCATGAAGCGGAGCCCGCCGTGTTGAAGATGAAGTCGCGCGTGGTGCGATGCGGTGCGTAGGCCGCCTCTGCCGAGGAGAGCCCCTCTCCCTTCATGGCGCCCACCACCCGATCGAACCACTGATTCGCCATGCGCGCGATGGGGTTCTGCTTATGAGCGCGCGGATTCGGGTTCGCCCCGATGCGCCCCGTTATCCCGTTGCCATCAGCCCGCGCCTGGCGCAGCCTGTCCACCGCGGAGGGCTTCCCCCCACCCAGCCGCAAAGACTGCTGCCGCTTGCGAGCAGGCTCTTCTGGGCGCTGTGCATGATGGGCGCTTCGGGTGCGCCGGGACGGACCCGCCTTGCGCGACGGGCGCTTGGGTGTGCGCTCTCTCTCGTCTGGATCGTCGTACATAGGTTCGCAAGATGCCTTAGGTCGTGAATTCCATTGGTGCTTTCTGAGCCTATTTATAGTATAGTTTTTCAGACACTGAACACCGCACAATCAAACACAGTAGCCAATCCAGATAGGTGCGGTGGAAAGGAAGCAGCCGAAAGTGAGCGAAAGCCGGTCGGTATCTGAGGGCGTTGCCTCTCCTTCGCCGACAGTGAACATAGGCATGGCGGGCATGCAGGGCCAACAGGCTCAACCCGATATAGTGCCAATTCCGGTTGTCGCGGCTGCGCCGCCCCGGAGCGCCTACCGTCAACCGAACGCGCCCAAGCAGAAGAAGCCTGGTTCGAAGCTGCTGATCATCGGCATCATCCTGTGCGTCATCGCGCTTGCCGCCCTTGCGGCCATCCTGTATCTGGTCTTCGCTCGCCCCTTCAGCTCTGTGGACGCGCCTGAGCCTCCGCAGGTCTCTGAGGTGGAAGCAAGCTTCCGCAACGCCAAGATAGAGCCACCTTCTCTTGAGGGTTACATGTACATCAAGACGGAGGGCTTTTCGAACCCCGAGCTCTCTGATTTCCAAACAGGCAACGTCACCGAAGACAGCACGGCAAAGGGCACGTTCAACTGCAATGGCGAAGCCAAGGCCACCTTCCAGAATGATTACGTGAAGGCAGTCGTGCCGCTCACCTTGAAGATGACGCATGCTTCCAGCTCCACCTCATGGGTACCCGGCGGTATCGACGAGGGCACGCCGGAGGTCACTCCCACCGGCCCCGCTGACCTTGAGGCCATGCAGAAGAACATCCAGAACATCCTCAAGGGGTACAACCAAGACGTGGCAAGCCGATTCGTGGACTGCGAAGTGCGCCCGGAGGCAAGCTTGAACAACCAGGGCGGCACCGTTGTGTTCAATCTCTCCAAGACCACCGGTGATGAGACCCTCACCTGTGCCGTCAACGCTGATGTCACGTGGAACGGCGATGCTGGCTGGGACGTGAAGGTGACGGGCATCACCGGGCTGCCTGAACCACCCGCGGCAGAGACCCCAACCGAAGAGACGCCTGCTGAACCTGAGCCCGTAGAGAATCAGACCCCCAGCGAGCCTTCCAACACAGGAGATTCGAACTCCTCTACCGAGCGCCGGCCCACCATGGCGCTCACCTGCTGGACGGGCGACCTGGTGGAGATCCCAGGCACGATCCAGGTGCAGGCGAATGGATCAGTGCTCTTGAGAACCGATGACCTCATCCAAGTCTCCTTCAATGAGAAGATCTACATCGTGGACTACTTCGAGCTCACCGGGTCCGGGTCGTTCCAAAACGGGCAGCACGTCATCGTCATCGGCGCCATCTCCGCCACGGGCACGAATCCCATCGCTCCGCTGGTCATCAACCTGAACTACATCTGATCCCTCTCCGCATCTGAGCCTGTCCCACTGCGGGTTACAAAAGGCTCACTCCACGGTTACAGATGACCCATGGTTGCGCGCTTCATCGCTCATGCTCTGCTGATTTCCACAAAAATCGACATCAAGGAAGAGACCGTTGAAAGGCGGGTGAGGAGCATGTCTGTGAATACGATGAGCGGACAGAGCCACCATGTGAAGCAATCCATCGATTGGGGCGCCTTCTTCGTCGGCATCCTGGTTGCCCTGGCGGGCATCGTGGTCTTAGCGTGGCCGGGGCTCTCTTTGGTGATGCTGGCGCAGATCGCCGGCGTGGGGCTGTTGGTGGCAGCCATATTCGACGCCGTCGCCTGGTGGCGCATGCGCAAAGTAGTAGACGGAGCTGGCTGGACGTTGGTATCAGGCATCTGCGACCTGATCCTAGGTGTCATGTTCTTGATCCACCCCATCGTAGCCGCAGGGGTCATCACCATCCTGGTGGGCTGCTTCGTCATCGTCTATGGCGGATTCGCCATCGCAGCAGGCTTCGGCATGCGCAACCTGGTCGGCAGCGGCTGGGGCTGGATGGTGGCCAACGGCGTGGTCTCCATCATCTGCGGCTTGCTGTTCTTGCTGAATCCTGCGTTCTTCGCCATCTATTTGGGCGTCTTTCTCATCATGAGGGGTGTTACCATGTCTGTGCTCGGCGTTACCGCGCCGAACCAGATCACTTACCTCTAGATACAGGAAAGGCACCATGTACGACGGAGACATCGAATTAGGCCGCAATGATGAATGCTGGTGCGGAAGCGGCAAGAAGTACAAGAAATGCCATCTGGGATTCGATGAGCGACTGCAGAAGCTAGCCGAGGCGGGAGAGGACGTCCCGCCTCGCGCTTTGCTGAAGACCCCTGAGGACATCGCTGGCGTGAAGAAGAGCGCGAAGGTGAACGTGGGCGTCCTCGACTACGTCGCTGAGCGCATCGGCATTGGCACCACCACAGAGCAGATCAATGGCTGGGTGCATGACTACACCGTGCAGCATGGCGCCATCCCAGCACCTCTGGACTACGAAGGCTTCCCGAAGAGCGTTTGCACCTCCGTCAATGACGTAGTCTGCCACGGCATCCCCAGCCCCCAAGAGGTGCTTGCAAGCGGGGACATCGTGAACGTGGACTGCTCCACCATCCTGGACGGCTATTACTCCGATTCGTCCCGCATGTTCTGCATCGGAGATGTACCAGAGGAAGCGCGCCGGCTGGTGGAGGTCACGAAGGAATCCATCCAAGTAGGGCTTGAGCAGGTGAAGCCCTGGGGGCATCTGGGGGATGTCGGGGCAGCCATCAACGCCTTTGCGAAGGAACACGGCTACTCTGTGGTCCGGGAATTCGGAGGACACGGGATCGGCCTCGATTTCCATGAGGAGCCGTTCGTCAGCTTCGTCTCGCGTCCTGGCACAGGATGGCTCTTGGTGCCCGGATTGATGTTCACCATCGAACCCATGATCAACATGGGCAAGCATCGCATAGATATGTCCGACCCGAACGGCTGGACCGTCCGGACGAAGGACGGGCTTCCCACGGCTCAGTGGGAAGTGCAATTGGTGGTCACCGAAGATGGCTACGAGCTGATCAGCTGGTAGCCCCCCCTACAGGAGCTGCCTTGAATGAGCGCGGCTAGTCGCGCTCATTCGGCTGGCGAACGGTGATCTCCTGCTCCTTCACAGCCACGCGCGAATGAGGTGGCACGCTGAAGGTGACGAAGGTGGAGCCCGCGATGACAGAACCCTTGCCGATGACCGTTTCGCCTCCGAGGACAGACGCGTTCGAATAGATGGTCACATCGTCTTCGATGGTGGGATGGCGCTTCACCCCTGAGAGCCGCTGGCCTCCGCGCGTGGAGAGCGCGCCTAACGTGACGCCTTGGTATACCTTCACGTGATCCCCGATCACCGTGGTCTCGCCGATGACCACGCCCGTGCCATGGTCGATGCAGAAGTATTCCCCGATCTCTGCGCCGGCTCCGATGTCGATGCCCGTGCCCGCATGAGCCAATTCCGTCATGATGCGCGGGATGATGGGCACATCCAGCTTGTACAGCACATTCGCCAGGCGATAGACATAGATAGCGTAGAGCCCCGGATAGGAGAAGATGACGTCCTCTTTGGACTGTGCCGCCGGATCGCCATCGAAGATGGCCTGCACATCAGTCAGGAGCTTGCGTTGCACCGCGGGCAGCTCATCGAAGAATGCCGTGCACACATCTGCCGCCCGCTGCGTGATGTGGTCGGGCGCGCATTCGCCGCACAGCCCCGTGTTCTGACGACCCTCGATGCTCTTGTCCGTATATGTCAGCGCGATGATGATCTGCTCGCGCAGGCTGCGCTCTATCTGGATCAGCAGCTCGCCGATGAAGTACTCAGGGCTCGTCTTCGGAGAGAGCATCTCAGCGCCGAAATAGCCTGGGAAGATGACGCGCCGGAGCTTCTTCAGCATCTCCTTGATGACCGTGCGGCTGGGAAAGCGCAGCCCCGGCTTCGTGAAGAAGATCTCATCGGCCTCATAGTTCTTCTCTATGGCTTTGACGATGCGGTCTAGGTTGTCGCCGAACATGTCAGTCCTCTCCCTCTTCCAACGCCTTGAACTTCTCTTTCATGGTGGGATTCTTATACGTGAGCTTCTTCACGCTCAGGCCCTCGGCCTTCTTGTTCGCCAGCTCCAGGTTCCGTTCGCTGCCGATCAGCTGCTCTTTCACCTTCGTCAGGTGGTCGATGGTCTTGTCTATCTCGTCGATGGCCTTCGCGAACTTCTCTGAAGCGATGCGATAGTTGCGCCCGAACTTGTCCTTGAAGTCAATGAGCTGCGCCTCGAAGTTGGATACATCGATGTCCTGTTGGCGCTGCAGCTCCAGCTCATCGCGATACTGCGCGCTGTCCAGAGCCGCATTGCGCAGAAGGGAGATGAGCGGGATGAAGAACTGGGGGCGGATCACGAACATCTTCGGATAGAGGTGCGACATATCCACGATGCCCTGATTGTAGAGCTCGCTATCGGCTTCGAGCGTGGAGACGAGCACGGCGTATTCGCATCCCTTCTTGCGCCGATCCTCGTCCAGCTTCTTCAGGTGGCTCTCGTTGGTCTTCTTGTTGGTCGAGCGCGACGTCTCCGATTCCGTCTTCATCTCGAACATGATGGAGATGAGCTCAACACCGGCCTCAGTCCGCTCGCGGAAGATATAGTCGCCCTTGGTACCCCCGACGGTCTCGTTGTCCTTGCCGAACTCCGAATTGCGGAAGGCCGTGGAACGCAGCTGATTGAACGCCACTTCGCAATGCTGCTCCAGGCTCTCTCCCAAGAGCTTCACGTTCAATCGGCTGCGCATGTCGTGCATGTCCTGGATCTCGCGCTCGCGCAGAGCGATCATCTCATCCTTGCCCCTGAGCACCGCATCGCGTTCGGCGATGAGGTCATCCTTGGCACGCAAGGCCGCATCGGCATCCTCCTTGGCCTTGAGGCGCGCCTGCTCCGCTTCGGCCTGCTGTTGTGCCGCTTTGGCTTCGTATTCCAGCCGCACCTTGTCAACCCGAGATTCCAGTTGCTGCGCTTTGGTCTCATATTCCAAGCGCAGCTTCTCAAGCTGCGCCTCATGCTTGCTCTCCTCCGCTGCATGGGAGCTCTTCACACGCTCCAGCTCCGCTTCGTGCTGAGCTGCTTCAGCACGCGTCTGGGCCGCGTGTGCATCCTCTACAGACTTGAGACGCTCGGTCAGTCGAGCAAGCTCTTGATCCTTCTGGGCCAGCGAGAGCTCCATCTTCGCACGCATGGTCTCCTCGCGATCAGCCACAGCCTCTGAGACCGACTCGTTGAACTCCGCATCCCGCACCTGCCGCGCGATATCCGCATAATCCGTCTCATCAACGGTGAACACCGTACCGCACTGCGGGCATTTGATCTGGCTCATAGCCCCAACCACCCCAACAATCCAACGCATCCATCATGGATGTCATCATAGGTCGCTTCGAAATCCCCCGTGAACCACGGGTCTGCCACATCCCGGCTCTCACCCGCGAACTCCATCATCATATGGACCTTGTGTTGCGGGTCATGGTCCCAAGCGCGCATCATATGGCGCATGTTCTCCTCATCCATGCCGATGATGACGTCAAAGGCGTCATAGTCATCCTTCGTGATGCGGCGTGCATGCTTGCCTGCGCAGCTGATGCCCTCTCGCGCCAAGCGCTTGACCGTGCCAGGATGCACAGGGTTTCCGATCTCGTCGTTGGTGGTGGCCGCAGACTCTATCTGCAGCACATCTTCGATGCCGCGCTTGTGCGCCATGTCCTTGAGCACGAATTCCGCCATAGGCGAGCGGCAGATGTTGCCGTGGCATACGAACAGGATGCGCACAAGACGGTGGCTTGCTGCGGCCATCTCAGATCATCTCCTCGCGCGCAGCCGTAAGAGCTCTGATCTCTTCCCCGTATTCCTTGATGTCCTCATGCGGGGTCTCCAGGTAGAAGGGAAGCTCCCGCAGCGCCGGATGTGCGGTCACTGCCGCCAGCGCGTGCAGTCCGATATAGCCTCCGCCGATCACCTCATGGCGATCCTTATGCGCCCCCAGAGGATTCTTCGAGTCATTGATGTGGATGGCATGCAGACGGTCAAGGCCGATGGTCTTGTCGAAGTCCTCCAAGACACCATCCAGATCTCCGGCGATGTCGTAGCCCCCATCCCAGACGTGGCACGTATCCAAGCAAACGCCTACCTTGTCAGAGAGCTCCACGCGCCTGATGATCTCCGCCAGCTCTTCGAATGTGCCGCCGACCTCTGTGCCCTTGCCTGCCATGGTCTCCAGCAAGAGCGTAGTGGTGTGCTCAGGCTTCAGGACCTCGTTGATGGCGTCGGCGATCTTTTGTATGCCCACATCCACGCCTTGCTGCACATGGGCGCCCGGATGCATGTTGTAGAGCTGGTGCGGCGTTGCTTCCATCCGCTCCAGGTCATCCGCCAAGGTCATGAGCGCGAACTCCCGCGTCTCTGGCTTGGCGGCCGCCGGATTCAAGGTATAGGGCGCGTGTGCCAAGATGCGCGTGATGCCCGCTTCCTTTGCGCGCTCTTCGAATGCGGCGATATCAGCCGCCTTGATCTCCTTCGCCCGTCCCCCGCGCGGGTTGCGCGTGAAGAATTGGAACGTGTTCGCGCCGATGGAGGCAGCGGCTTGAGCCATGTGCTCATAGCCCTGAGACGATGACAGATGGCACCCGATGGTGAACAAGAAGACCTGCTTTCAGCGGAGACAAGAGTCTGTCCATGGTATCAGGTTTGTCGCCACACGTGCACGAGCGTATCAGGGGGACGGAGGAAGCCTCGTACGCCGTAGACAACCTATAAGGCAACATACGGTCCGCCTGCGACACACCACTTGAAGAAGGTGATGGGCCTGTGCAAAGCACAGGCCCATTGTTTTGCATTCGTGCCGGCAGTTGCCGGCACCCACGAGGCCAGATGTAGCTTATCCTTCGTAGATACGCGTCCTCTCAATTGCCAGCACAGGGGCAGATCTAAAGATCTGCACTACAACAAGATGATTCAGGTTGACATGGGTGCGGCCAACTGG
>CANODU010000033.1 GCA_947565185.1 uncultured Eggerthellaceae bacterium
GTTCCGAACCTGGTCAGGTCCGGGAGGAAGCAGCCATAAGGGACCGCTGACGAGCCCGCCCTGTCCTTCTGGGGTGCTCGCATGCTGATATGGCTCGAAGTGAAAGTTGGTTTCGTGGGCATCATCGATTTCTTCATCAATCTGCTGAAAGATCCGCGCGGCTTCATTGCGGGATGGATCGTGGCGCTGGGACCGGTCTGGGTCTATTCGCCGCTGTTCTTGATCGTATTCGTGGAGACGGGCGTCGTCTTCTTCCCATTCCTCCCCGGGGATTCGCTGCTCTTCGCTGTGGGCGTGTTCTCTGCGGAGGGTGGCGGCCTCAATCTGGCGGCAAGCCTGATCGTGTTCTACGCGGCGGCCATCTTGGGCAATACGTCGAATTATTGGATCGCGCGCTTTCTGGGGCACCGCATCATAGACTCTGGCAAGGTGAAGGCCTTGACACCGGAGCGCATGGCGAAGCTGGATCATTTCTTCTCGAAGTACGGCGGCCTCACCATCGTGATCACGCGCTTCATGCCCTTCTTTCGCACGTTCGCTCCGTTCATCGCGGGTACGGGTCATATGAACTTCGCCAAGTTCACGCTCTGGAACACCATCGGCGGCGTTGCTTGGGTGAGCCTGTTCGTGCTGACGGGATACTTCTTCGGTGGCATCCCGTTCATCCAGGAGCATTTCGAAGTCATCGTGCTGGGCATCGTGGCCGTGAGCGTGGCACCTGCGGTGATCGCTGCCGTGAAGGGTGCCATCTCGTCCAAGAAGAAGGCGAAGGAGACCGGCATCCCGGCCGATGAGGCGGAGCTGGAAGCGGAGAAAGCGCTGCGCCAGTAGCTTTGCAGAGCTTCCCGCTCTGAGCGCACCGGGAGGCGGGGGCGTGGCAGAGCAGGTCGCTGGTATACTGAGGCGCACCCCATCGGTCTCAAGGGAGGCTTGAAGCTCATGGCTGAAGCGCTATACCGGAAATATCGCCCGCAGGTGTTCGAGGATGTGGTGGGCCAAGAGCACATCGAACGGACGCTCAAGAACGCCATCTCCTCGGACAAGGTGAGCCATGCTTACTTGTTCACGGGGCCGCGTGGTACGGGCAAGACCACCACGGCGCGCCTGTTGGCGAAAGCGCTCTTGTGCCAGACCGGACCCACGCCCGAACCAGACGGCACCTGTGAGGATTGCCGGTTGATAGCCGATGGTGAGCATCCGGATGTCTATGAGCTGGACGCCGCCAGCCGCACGGGCGTGGACAACGTGCGCGAAGAGATCATCGGGCGCGTGAACTATGCTCCCACGCGCGGTCGCTCCAAGGTCTACATCATCGACGAGGTACACATGCTCTCCGTGCAGGCGTTCAATGCGCTTCTGAAGACCTTGGAAGAGCCGCCGGCACATGTGGTGTTCGTGCTTTGCACCACCGATCCGCAGAAGGTGCCGGAGACCATCCATTCGCGCTGTCAGCGATTCGATTTCAGGCGCATCTCGTCGGAGGAGCTGGTGAGCCGGTTGGGCGCCATCTGCGAGATGGAGGGCGTGCCCTTCGAAGGAGATGCACTGGAATTGGTGGCGCATCGGGCTCAAGGGGGAATGCGCGACGCGCTGACCTCCCTTGAGCAGCTCATCGCCTTCTCTGAGGGCAACGTCACCATGGTGCAGGCCGAGCGTCTTTTGGGTTCATTGGACTCGTCGGACATGGCTGAGATCATGCACGCTATTGGGACGCGGGATGCGGCGGCATGCTTTCGCTGGACCAGCGAATATATGGAAACAGGTGCTGATCTGGCGCAGTTCACCCAAGACATGGCTGAGCATGTGCGCGACATGTATGTCATGTCCCTCACGGATGCAGAGGTGGCGCTGGATATCACGGAGGCTGCGCGTCGCGAATTGCAGACCGAGCTTTCGCTCTTCGGACCGGACAGGCTCGCCCGCATGCTGGGGGTGCTGGCCGATCTCATGGCGGACCTGAAGACCTCCACGAACCAGCGGCTCTCCTTCGAGATAGCGCTCACGCGTCTGGTGCGGCCGGAATCTGATCTGACCTTGGAATCATTGGCGGAGCGCTTGGAAGCGCTGGAGCGCTCAGGGAGTGTCGCCCTGCCAGCGCAAGCCCCGGTGGCGGATCCGGCTCCAAACCTTTCGAAACCAGCGCAGGCAGCGTATGAGGCGCAGTCTGCGGATGTGCCGGAGACAGCGGCCCCGCAGGAAGCATCTCAGGCGGCATCTGCTGAGGCAACGGTTCCAGCATCTGCCGATGCTCAGACGTTGGCGGCGAAGGATGTGGGCCAGCTTTGGGATCAAGCTCTAGCGCAATTGAAGCATATCTCAGAGGCCCATGGCGTTCTGTTCATGAATGCGCAGCCCTCGTGGGAGAAGCCTGGTGAGGTGTTGGCCGTGAGCTTCAACCCCGAGAATAGCTTCGCTTTCATCGCTGCGCAGAAGGACGAGGCGCGCGCAGCGCTCAAAGAGGCCTTTGCGAAGGTGGGTGCAGGGGCGCTCCGCTTCGTGATCAAGCAAGGAGAGGCCGCGCCCGCACGTCAAGAGGCGGCTTCGGCGCCCATGGTGCAAGCCCGTCCAGAGCCCGAACCAATTCCCGTGCCTCAGCCAGAGCCGAAGCCAGACCCGAAGCCCGAACCGGTTCCTGCGTCTGCGTCTGTGCCTGAGGAGCCTGCCTATGAAGAGGTGCCCTATGAGGAGCTGATGGAGCCTGCCACACCCCCGGCCGATGAAGGGTCATCGGAGCTGAATGACATCCTGGCCGGAGCGTTCGGCGGTGATGTCAAGTTCACCGAAGTGGAATGACAGAGATGCCGCTTGCTGATCTCTGGATCGGAAGACATTCCGTAGATGACGCGTAAGCGGCATCTCCTGTTCATGTTTCAGGTTGACGTGGGTGCCGGCAACTGCCGGCACATCTCCAAAGCAATGGACCTGCGCTTTGCGCAGGTCCATTGCACACATCATACCCTGAAGCAGAGAGCGGCTCAGCCCAGGCGCTCCTCTAGCGCCTCCACGATGATGCGCAATGCCTTCACGCGCGCATAGCGCTTGTCGTCGCTTTCCAGCACGATCCATGGTGCATAGGTAGTGGAGGTCAGACGGAACATGTCATCGATGGCGCTTGCGTATTGCGGATACTTCTCGCGGTTGCGCCAATCATCCGGCGTGATCTTCCATCGCTTCGCCGGATTCTCCTCGCGCGCTTCGAAGCGAGCCAGCTGCTCTTCGCTTGAGACGTCCACCCAGAACTTGAGCAGGATGGCACCCCAATCCACCAGATCGTGCTCGAATTCGTTGATCTCATCGTAGCCTTGCGCCCATCGCTCAGGCGGCGTGATCTCTTCGGTGCGCTCCACCAGCACGCGTCCATACCAGCTGCGATCATACATGCCCACATGCCCTGCCTTCGGCAGACGCGTCCAATAGCGCCACAGATGCGGATGCGCCAGCTCGGGCTTGGTGGGGGCAGGGGATGGGAAGATGGTGTAGGCACGCGCATCCAGCGCTTGCGCTACGCGCTTGATATTGCCGCCCTTGCCTGCTGCATCCCAGCCCTCATAGACCAGCATCAAGGGAACGCGCTGCTGGTACATCATGTTCTCAAGGCGGAATAGGCGCTTCTGTAGGGACTTGAGCTCAGATTTGTATTCTTCGCGCGAGAGCGTCAAGCTGTGATCCATGGTGGCTACGCGTGGATAGTCAGGGACGATCTGGAAGCGGGAGCTTTCGGGGGCGAACGCGTGCTGGGCAGCGGCCTTCGCCTTTGCCTGGGCCACCTCTGGGGTGTCATCCGGATCCGGCGTACCCCATGCATCTGCCACCATTTGCACCCGCGTCAGCTCATCAGCTGCTGCATCCAAGGCGTGAGCTTCCGCTCCGTGGCGCTCGACATCAGCGGCCTTGGCATCCAGCGCGCCTTCGATGGCATCCACCAGCGTGTGCGCTATCTGGAGGTTCGCGGCACGCTTGTCTTCGCCATTCACCAGCACCCAAGGCGCGAAGGTGAAATCCGATCCTTCCAGGAGCTTGTCGTAGAGCTGGTAGGCCTCGTCGTAGTCCTTCGTGGATACCAGCTTCTTCTCAGGTACGCGCCACCGCGTGGCTGCATCGTCATAGAGGCGGTCCAGGCGCTTCTTCTGCGCCTTCTTGCGCACATGCATGAAGAACTTCACCACCACGTACCCATCGCGCACCAGCTGCCGTTCGAAGTCCTCGATGGACTCCAGGTAATGGCGCGTGCCGCCCTTCGGCAGCACCAGGTCAGCGGGGTGGCGGGCCAAGAGGAGCTCAGTGGCCTTGGTGTACCAGCCTCGGTCGTAGAAGGTGATGTGGCCGCGCTCTCCGAGCGCCTTCCAGTATTCCTGCATGAGCGGGTAGTATCCGGTGACACCCTGTCCTAAAGCGGCCAGCTCTCGGGCTGCCTCCGTATCCGCATCGGGGGAGACGTAGACGCTGGTGGCGCGCGCGTCCAGGTTGTACATCAAATCCGAGATGCGGCTGCCCTTGCCGGCGCCGTTCCATCCTTCGAAGAGCACCACAAGCCCCACGCTTTCAGTGATGGCACGCTGCTGGAGCACCACCAGCTTCTCTATGAGCTCGTCATAGGCTTGCTTGTACGCTTCCTTCTCAACGGCTTCGACAGTGAAATCGACCTTGTCCAGCATGGGCCATCCCCTCTTTCATGTTGCCCTTCTGCAGACTTGCCCAACGCATCAAAAATGGGGTCAGCGCGTGGTATGCTGACAGCATACTGCATGCCTGCGCGCGACAAGGAGAAGTTTTATGGCTGATGCATCGAAGAACACATCGTCGCAAGAGAGCAAGCATGCGAAGCGCGCTGCAGAGGCCAAGCCGGCCCTTGAAGCCAAGCACGGCAAGCACGCCCCTTACATGCAGAATCGGGAGCTTTCCTGGCTGGAGTTCAACAAGCGCGTGCTGGATCAGGGGGCAGACCCCACGGTTCCCCTCTTCGAGCGCCTGAACTTCATCTCCATCTTCTGGTCGAACCTGCAAGAGTTCTTCATGGTGCGCGTAGGTAGCCTGACGGATCTGGAGCTCATCAAGAAGGCCATCATAGACTCCAAATCAGGAATGACGCCCACCGAGCAGTTGGATGCGGTCTATGCTCGCTGCCATGAGCTGTACCCTTACTACGAATCCTGCTTCAAGACGCTGCGCGCGGAGCTGGCTGAGGAGGGCATCGCCAGCATCAAGCCGAAGCAGCTGACCGACGACCAACTCCAGTTCGTCGATGATTATTTCGAAGCGAATATCATGCCCTTCTTGGCGCCGCAGATCGTGAACGCGCGCCACCCCTTCCCGCACTTGGAGAATGGCGCTCTCTACATCGTCGTGCGCTTGGACGAAGAGGCGGGACCCAAGCAGAAGAAGAAATCCAAAGAGGAGAAGGGCGCGAAGAATCTGGGTGCCACTGGTGTCACGCTGGGCATCATCCCGCTGCCGCGCCAGTGCGACCGCATCGTGCAGCTGCCTGGTCGGGGGCTGCAATTCATCTTGCTGGAACATGTCATAGAGATGTTCGCTGCGCGCATCTTCTCCATGTACAAGGTCAAGCACACCAACGTCATCTGCGTCACGCGCAACGCTGACCTGGACGCCACGGAAGGCTCAGAGGAGCAGGGTGAGGATTACCGCGAGCATATGAAGCGCATCTTGAAGAAGCGCGCTCGCTTGGCGCCGGTGCGCTTGGAGTGCGAACGCGAGCTTTCGCAGACGGTAAAGGGCGAGCTGCTGAACCGGTTGAATCTGAAGGAACATCAGATCTTCGTGTCGTCGGTGCCGCTGGATATGAGCTATGTGTTCGCGCTGCCTGCGCGCGTGTCGCAAGAAGTGCGCGAGCGCCTCACCTATGAGCCATTCACGCCGCAATGGCCGGCCATGCTGGATCGCAAGAAGTCCATCATCGAACAGGTCACCCAACGCGAAGTGCTCATGAACTACCCGTACGAATCCATGGATGCCTTCGTTCAGCTTTTGCGCGAAGCAGCATTCGACCCGGCCGTGGTCTCCATCAAGATCACGCTGTACCGCTTGGCCAGCCAGTCGCACTTGGCTGAAGCGCTCATCTTGGCGGCGGAGAACGGCAAAGAGGTGACCGCGCTCTTCGAACTGCGTGCCCGCTTCGACGAGTCCAACAACATCGAATGGTCGCAGCGCTTCGAGCAAGCGGGCTGCCATGTGATCTACGGCTTCCGCAACTACAAGGTGCATTCGAAGATCTGCTGCATCACGCGCCAGACCGAAGAGGGACTCCAACATATCACGCAGCTGGGTACGGGCAATTACAACGAGAAGACGGCGAAGCTCTACACGGATTTCTCCTTCATCACCACTGATGCGCGCATCGGCAAGGATGCCGTGCGCTTCTTCCGCAACATGGCTCTTGAGAACACCTCAGATGAATACAAGACGCTTTGGGTGGCACCGCTGCAGATCAAGCAGAACATCCTGAAGAAGATAGACGAGCAGATAGCCATCAAGCGGGCCGGTGGTCAGGCGGGCTTGTTCTTCAAGACGAATTCCGTGACGGATAAGGATTTCATCGAGAAGATCGTGGAAGCTTCGCGTGCAGGCGTGCAGTGCACGCTTTTGGTGCGTGGGATATCCTGCTTGGTTCCGGGGATCGAGGGCTATACGGACAACGTCTGCGTGGTCTCCATCGTGGGACGGCTCTTGGAGCATAGCCGCATCTACGCCTTCGGGCCTCTGGATGGGGATGTGGACATATACCTGTCCAGCGCAGATCTCATGACGCGCAACATGGATAAGCGCATCGAAGTGGCATGGCCTGTGATGGCGGAGGATCTGCGCAAGCTGGTCATCGGATACATCGGCATTTGCATGGCTGACACGGCAAAGCTGCGGGATCTGCTTCCGAACAAGGAATACACGGGCATCGGCTTCTTCGCGAAGGAAGATGAGCACGGTCAGGTGAACCTCTTCGATTCGCAGGCTTATCTGATAGACGAAGCAGAACGCAAGCACATGGAGGCTGAGGAGATGGGCGTTGCGGCAACGCCCATGGACCTTGCCAGCATTCGCGGCGTCATCCAACGCGACATGATGGAGGAGGCGTTCGGCGAAGAGGCTTCTGAGTTTGAGCCTGCTCATGAGTCAGAACCGGAACCTGAACCCGCACCTGCGCCGGAACCGGCTGATGAACCTGAGTCAGAGCCCGAGCTTGTTGCTGAACCAGAACCGGAACCGGAGCCGGTCGCTGAACCTGCACCTGAATCTGAGTCTGTACCCGAGCCCCAGTCGGCCATCGAATCAGAGCCAGCCTTCGAAGAGCACGTGCCCACCAAGCCCGTAGAGGTCCATCAGACGAACATGCCGATGTATCCACCTCGGTCAGTGCCTCCTGCTCCTGAGCCTGAACCTGTACCTCAGCCAAAGGTGGAGCCGAAGAAGAGCTTCTGGAGCAAGCTCTTCGGATGATCCCAGTCCTTTGGTGTATCACGGGGACGGAGGAGTGAGATGCGCACCGCGCGTCTCACTCCTCCGTCCCCCTGATACGCTCCTTGTTGTCTGTCTCAGATGGAGATGCTGGTTCTCGTGGGTGCCGCCAACTGGCGGCACATTCCCAAAACGATAGGTTTGTGCTTGCACAAACCTATAACATCCTTTTACCTTCATGGGGGCACGGTACGCGTTCGCCTCGACGCGTCGTCGCCTCGAACTAACTTGCTCCGAAGAGCGCGGAGCAAGTGGATTTCTCGGCTCCTTTGGCTTGACCTCGGCTCAACGCACCACGCCCCCATTCGGCTCTGTAACAGAAAATGGATAGGCCGCAGATCCTGCGGCAACCCTTTCAGGGCTGCGCACAGGATCTGCGGACGCCTGGCAGGAACCTGCATCCTGGCCTTGCTTGCTGCCTGTCTCAGATGGAGATGCTGGTTGTCGTGGGTGCGGCCAATTGGCCGCACGAATGAAAACAATGGGTTTGTGCTTGCACAAACCCATAACACCCTTATGCCCTTTGCATGGACATGCAAAGGGCACTGTTTTTATTTGTGCTGGCTGTTGCCAGAGTGTATCAGGGGGACGGAGGAGTGAGATGCGCACCGCGCGTCTCACTCCTCCGTCCCCCTGATACACCAAGATCTGTTGGCAGGGTTGGGTGTCTATGTTCTATAATCGGCGTTGCCAAAAACGCAGACCCAAAAGGGATTGCAAGAACTGAATATCCAATAAGCAGCGACTAGGAGGGCATCTGCCTTTCAAGGCTGCTTTGGGCGATAGGTCCCTTTCTTGCAATCTTGCGTTTTTGGCGAAACTGTGGTGGATGCCTTCCTCGCCGTTCAGTTCGCGACCAAAGGCTTCTTCCACGACGATGAACGTTCCATGGAAGGAGCACCTATGCACCAAAAGACGATGTCACGGAAGGTCAACGCGCTCGTGTCAGTCATCTGCACGTTCGCCTTGGCTTTCAGCCTGGGCGTGCCGTATCTGGCATTCGCCACCGACGAAGAGGAGAGCTCTCCTCTTGCCATGGAGGTGACCGATACCCCTGCTGCGGCTGAGGATGAGGCTGTCATAACCGATGAGCCAGCAGTGGTTGAGGATGCCGTGCAAGCGACGGAGCCTGCGGAAGATGAGACTGCTCAGGATGAGGCAACGACGCCTGATCCACAGCCAACACCGGAAGCACCTGCTGCTGATGATGCTACGAACGAAGCTGCTCCTGCGGACACTGCAACGCCCGCAGCCACGGATACGGTTACGTATACCTTCGTGGGTGCTCAAGGTGACACTGTGACCAGGGATGTGGCGAAGGGCACGGTCATCGCTACGGACCAGATCCCCATCGCGCCTGCTGCGGCCTATACGATGTATGGTCAGAATATCCCGGGCACCTTCGTGGGTTGGTCGATGAATAAATACAGCTCAGGTACTGCTTCAGTCGAGATGGATTTCTGCACGGATGCATACAACACTGATTGGAGTGCCTTCAATCCCATCAATCAACCCGCGAAAGTGGACCGCACTTTCTATCCCGTTTACAAGATCAATGCGTATACCGTGCGCATCGGCATGTCGACTGTCGAAGCACTGTCCATGGGCGAGGTTGGTATTTATATGTTCGCGGCTCCCGGAAGCGCCATCACCAAGGACAATCCGCTTGTGAAGTTCATGGAGACAGAGGCGCCTTATCCCGAGGGAGGCGCGTCGAGAATACTGGGTTGGTTCTACGAAAATGATAATGGGGAATTCGGCGATTCGGTATCCTTCCCGGTCACGGTCACCTCAGACATGACCCTTGAGAACGGAAAATCCCTCGTCTGCGTTTATGCGTTCCCGGAAGAGAATACAGACAATTCGCAGTTCACGTCCATCCAAGTGAATGGCGATGAGCGCGTGAAGGTCTCAGGTGACCTAACCGGTCCCAACATCCCGGAAGGCGCCACTGTGGAAGTGGATGCGCTGCCCGTGACCACGGGTCCTGCCTATGATGACTTGGACAAGGCCATGGGGCAGAGCCGCATCGGGGACGTGTTCGAGATCACGCTTCTGGTGAACGGCCAAGAGGTGCATGATGGCTTCGGCACATTGGCGATCTCCTTGCCCATCGATGCTGCTTACAACGGCCATACCATCATCGTGTATCACCGTCATCAGGATGGCAGCATCACCACCACGCGCGCAACGGCCAAGAATGGTCTGGTCACGTTCAGCGTGACGGATCTGTCTTGGTTCGCCATGGAAGATGGTGGCGTGCCGGGAGGTGCGCCGGCGAAGGTGGGCGGCCTGGCCCAGACGGGTGATGAAGTGCCCATGATGGCGCTGATCGCTCTCATCTCTGTGGCCGGTGGTGTGGCATGCTTCTCCTTGATGAATGCTCGCAGCCGCCGAAAGGGTCTGCATGCTCGCTGATAGCACCCTTTGCGGTTAAGACCGTCGCGGGTGCCGCCAACGGGCGGCACCCTTCTAAAGTGTGTCGGCATTGCTTTGCAATGCCTCTTTTCATGGGACGGCCTTACACCTTTCGCTTCGCTCAAGGTGAATGGCCTAACCGGGCTTATGCCCGGTTAGATGCCGCTTACGCGTCATCTACGAAGGCAGAGCATCAACCCTCGTGGGTGCGGCCAACTGGCCGCACATCTTCAAAACAATAGGTTTGTGCTTTGCACAAACCTATAACACTCATGTCCATGTAAAGGGCAATGCATTCAAAGGTGCTGGCTGTTGCCAGCACCCACGAGGTTCTGCCACTCATGCGTGCTAGAATCCTTCCCATTGGGAAATCATCCAAGCACGCACATCAGGAGCATCCATGTCAAAAGAGACGTATTCGGTCACAACGCCCATCTACTATGTGAATGCGGCGCCGCATCTGGGAACGGCATACACCACTATCGCGGCTGATACGGTCTGCCGCTATCAGCGTGCGAACGGCAAGGATGTGGCGCTGGTCACGGGCATGGACGAGCATGGTCAGAAGGTGGCGGATACGGCAGCGGACCATGGCATGGAGCCGCAGGCGTGGTGTGACTCCATGGAGCCCGCCTTCCGCGATGCGTGGGAGGCGCTGAACATCCAGTATACGGATTTCGTCCGCACTACCGAACCGCGTCATGCTATCACCGTCAAGCAGTTCTGGCAGAAGCTCTACGACAAGGGATACCTGTACAAGGGCGCCTACGAGGGATGGTATTGCGTCCATGAGGAGACCTATTACGCTGAGTCTGACCTAGAGAAGAACGAAGAGGGGCAGCATGTCTGCCCTGACTGCAAGCGCCCCGTGCAGCTCATGGCATCAGGGGAGGAGAACTGGTTCTTCAAGCTGTCCGAATTCCAGCAGCCATTGTTAGAGTTCTACGCTAGCCATCCGGATTTCATCCGCCCTGAGACGCGCAAGAACGAGATCGTCTCGTTCGTGAGCCGGGGGCTGAAGGACCTGTCCATCTCCCGCTCAACGTTCGATTGGGGCGTTCCGCTGCCCTTCGACGAGGGTCATGTGGCCTATGTGTGGGCTGATGCCTTGTTGGCCTATCTCACGGGTATCGGCTACGCATCGGATGAGCGCGAAGGCGAATTCGAGCGCCGCTGGCCCATGCAGTATCACTTCGTGGGCAAGGACATCATCCGCTTCCACTGCGTCATCTGGCCGGCTATGTTGCTGGCCGCGGGGATGGACGTGCCCTACACCGTATTCGGGCACGGGTTCTTGCTCACCAAGGGCGAGAAGATGTCCAAGAGCAAGGGCAACGCTTTGAAGCCGGCGGATCTGGTGGCCATCTTCGGCGTAGATGCATACCGCTATTACTTCATGTCTGACGTGCAATTCGGCGCGGATGGCGCTATCTCCATGGAGCGCATGGTGCAGGTCTACAACAATGAGCTGGCGAACACTTGGGGCAACCTGGTCAGCCGCGTGATGAACATGACGAAGAAGTACTTCGATGGGCGCGTGCCTAAGCCTTGCCAAGAGGCGTGCGAGAATCCTTTGAAGCCCTTGGTTGAAGGGCTCTATGAGACCTATGACCGCGCCATGGCGGACGTGGACTTCTCTGCTGCCACCCATGCGGTGCAGGAATTGGCGGCGCGGGCGAATCGCTATATAGAAGAAACGGAGCCCTTCAAGCTGGCGAAGGATCCGGATAAGCGCCAAGAGCTGGCATGCGTGATGTACAACCTGCTGGAGGTTATTCGCGTGATAGCGCTCTACATGGCGCCATTCGCTCCGAACACCTCTGCTGAGGTGTACAAGCGCTTGGGGCTGGGCGACATCCAGGATGTGGAGGATATCAAGGCGGCCAGCGTGTGGGGACAGCTTCCTGCGGGCAATCCCATCGAGGTGGGAGACCCGCTGTTCCCGCGTCTGGATGTGGATAACCTGCCGGAATTCGAATAGGGATCGCGTCCTTGGACGAGCACTTCCGCAAGACCAAGAAGAATGGCAGCGTTCAGCTGGTGAATGCACCTCATCTGTTGACGCCCATAGCGGATACCCATGCGCATTTGCAGCTTCTAGAGGACCCTTCGCTCGCGCTGGCGCGGGCGGGTGCTCATGAGGTGGCATTCGTGGAGACCATCGCGGATGTGGTGGAAGACGGGCTGGTCACCTTCCAAGAGCTTGAGGGATGGATGGATGCGGCTCAGCTGCTGGTGCGTCAGATGGGATCGTTATGCTGCGGACAGGCGCCCTATCAGGTGCCTTGCGTGCGCATCGCTTGCGGCGTGCATCCGCACAATGCGAAGGACTGGACGGATTCGGTGGAAGAGCGACTGGTCTGCCTGTTGCATGATCCTCGGGTGAGCGCGGTGGGCGAGATAGGCCTTGATTACCATTACGACTTCTCGCCGGTGGAGGATCAGAAGCGCGTATTCGCGCGGCAGCTGATCTTGGCGCAAAGGGCGCAGCTTCCGGTGGCGCTCCATGTGCGCGAGGCGTTCGATGATGCGTATCAGATCATGGAGGATGCGGGCTGGAATCCCGCTGGCGTGCTCTTGCACTGCTATACATCCGACGCGGAAGAGGTGCAGCGGTGGGTGCAGGCCGGATGCTTCGTGGCCTTTGGGGGTGCGCTCACCTTCGCGCGCTCCGATGCCATTCGGGAAGCCATCCATGAAGTCCCCCGCGATCGGCTGCTGCTGGAGACGGATGCACCGTTCATGACGCCGGTACCCTTGCGGGGTGAGCAATGCGAACCAGCGCAGGTGGTGTTCACGGCTGAGCGCGCGTGCCAAGAGCTGCTGGGAGAAGACGCAGCGCAGGGGGTATGCGTGAGCCTCTTGCAGCGAACCTATGAGAATGCGCTCTCGTTGCTCGATCGCGCTCCCACGTCATGGCAGAAGGAGGGGGCGTGATGCATCGCACGATCCTCGTGGGTTCGCCACGCGAAGATGGCCGATGCGCCCATCTGGCCGGTGCGCTCTTCGATGCCTGCATAGAGGACTGCCCCGAGGATGGTGCATCGGTGGTCTCTGTGGCTTCAGTGCAGGTCGCACCCTGCATCGGGTGCGACCGTTGCAAGAAGGTGCTTGCCGAAAGCGCAGCAGGCGCACCTTCGGTGCCGGAGGTGGATGACCCGCTTCGCCAAGCGCCCATCGTCTACAAGAGCGATGCACGGCAACATCAGTGCTTCATGCGCGATGGCATGGATGACGTGCGGCTGCACCTGGATGCGGCCAATCATGTGATCGTGGTGAGCCCGCTCTATTTCGCGGGCCCTCCAGCGCAGCTCAAGAGCGTGCTGGATCGGCTGCAACCCTATTTCTGGTCTGATATCCGCACGCGCACGAGCAAGCGGCGCACCTTCGACGTGCATGTGGTGGGCGAAGGCGGCAACCCGTACGGCTTTGAGCCCCTTGTGGGCATTCTGCGCTCAGCGCTGGGGGCATGCGGCTTCAAGCTGCAGAGCGTCTTCGACTGGCGTGACAGGATCTCTGAGGCTGGGGAGATGGAGGCTGATGCTGACGAATACGATGCAGATCTGGAGCGCATCTCATGACGCGCTTTTCGAAGCTGGCTACGCCCAGCGCAACGCTGGGTGTGCTGGAGCGCTTCGGGCTTGCGCCTAAGAAGGCTTATGGGCAGAATTTCCTGGTGAATGATGCTGTGGTCGGCCGCATCCTGGATCTGGCATCAGTAGAGTCAGATGATGTGGTCCTAGAGGTGGGGCCGGGTATCGGCACGCTCACCCATGGCTTGCTGCAGCATGCGGGATATGTGGTCTCTGTGGAACGCGATGCAGACTTGGTGGAGGTGCTCCACCATACGCTCTCTGAATTGGAGCATCGCTTCACGCTGATACGGAAGGATGCCCTGGACTTGCAGGCGGCTGATCTTGCACACCATGAGCCGAACAAGCTGGTGGCGAATCTGCCCTATGCGGTGGCGGCCACCATCGTACTGGACTATCTGGAGCGGTTCGCGTCCCTGCAAAGCGCTACGGTCATGGTGCAGCGCGAGGTGGCAGAGCGCATGGCCGCGAAACCGGGACGCAAGGACTATGGTGCGTACACGGTGAAGCTTGCCACTTTGGTGCGGGTTGCAGGATCCTTTTCGGTGAGCCGTCAAGATTTCATGCCGCCGCCGCATGTGGATAGCACGGTGATATGCCTCAAGCGTCGAGATGACCTGCCACCGTGGGCGGATGAGGCGGTCCTGCAGGCGGCACGGTTGATGGCTGACGCAGCGTTCTGCGCTCGGCGAAAGACCATCGCGAATTCGTGCAAGGCGTATTTCGCCAGTCGTGGGAAGAGCGGTGCGCGCATGATAGAGGTGCTGCCGGATATCTTCGCGACAGCACAGGTCTCTCCGCAGGTGCGCGGGGAGACGCTTGACCTTGAGACGTATCTGGCGCTGGGTCGCGCGCTCTTGGATCAGGATGCATTTCAGGAAGAGGGGGCAGAGGATGTCTGAGAGGGATGTCTATCACACACCGGCGGACCGCGTGCTCTTGCGCACGGCGGATGTCTATCAAACGGAAGCGCAGGATGATGTGACGTCCTATTCGGACAAGCTCTTGTCCATCGTGGCTGATTTCAAGAATTCTGGAGAGCCGGAAGGCGCCAACGCGCAGGCCATGGTGGGGAAGTCCAAGCGCGGGGAAGTGGCGTGTCGCTTGTTCGCGCGTGTGGATCAGGATACAGGCATCATCCAGGCAGCAGGATTCAAGGCGCGCGGCTGCCTTGCCATGACGGCTTGCGCCAGCGCTGCATGTCTGCTCATCGAGGGCAAGGGCATCGAAGAAGCGCTCAAGGTGGGCATGGATGAGATCCGCTCGTGCGTAGATGGCGTTCCGGCAGATAAGCAGCATACGCTCCATTTCGCTGCGTGCGCCGTGCGGGCATTGGTGGGAGACTTCCTCTTGCGCGATGGGGCAACGGCCGCTGAGCTGGATGAAGCCGTCCCCTGCGATGAGGACTCCATATCGTGCATCATGGCCGAGCATTGCTCGTATCGGCAGTCGCGCTTGGAGCTCAGGCTTGACGAAGCGGCGCGTGCGCAGGAGCGTGCGCGCGTGGAGGCGGTGGCGGATGTGATGGACCTGGTGCGCAAGCGCACTGCCTTAGGTCAGCTCACCTCCTGCTTTGATTGGAAGGAGCTCGTGCCTGCTTCTTTGATGCCGGATGAGCTCACCGAAGCGGTGTTGGACGCGCTTGATCCTGCAAGCGCCTCTCTTGCATCTTCGGAGTCGGCGGATATGTCGGCGCAGGCGCCAGTGCAGCGGTCTCCCTTTGCGAACAGGGGAGTGGGCGTGCCGCAGCTCTTCAAAGAGCCATCGGCCAGTGCAGGGAGCATGCCTGAGACGAAGCGTGCTTTAGGGCGGCCTCAGCCCTGCGAAGACAATGGGGAGCTTCGGGTGCCCGAAGGCTATGAGCTGCGTGAGGTGGATGGCAACCTTGCGTTGGTGCAGGTGTCCGCCACGCCTGCTCGAACGCCGCGTACCATAGATGCTAGCGGGATCGTGGCTATGGAAGGCGCTCGTCGCACGTATCTCTATGACAGCACGCAGATGAAGCCGGCATTCGCTCGGTGGGCGTTCCTGGCGGCCGAAGACGACCCGCTCTTCGCCTTCGTCTCCTGCGTTCGCGAGGATTCTCGCGTGTATCCGCGGCCTATGGCGGCCTCAAGCCTTACGAATCACCCCTTCGATATGACCGAGGGTCAAGTGGAGGCCTTGTGGGTAGAGGCGAAAGAACATGAGGGCTACGGGGATATCGGGCGCGTGGAGGCCAGCAACGGAGATGCGTACTTCTATTCATCGCGCTACTTAAGCGAAGAGCATGCGCTCTCCTTGGCTGAATGGGAGTCCGTGGAGCGCCTGATGAACGTCTAGGGATCGGCGCATCCTGAGCGGCGGCATCCCTTTGGTTCCTCTTTCGTGACAACTCATCCCTCCGGCGGTTCTTGCTGAGGGCGCACGTGCAGAATGCCATTGGATGTCCATGATAAGGAGGTATCCCTATGGCCCTCACGGCTGCCTATATCGTTCCGCATCCGCCTCTTGCCGTTCCTGAAGTGGGGCACGGACAAGAGCGGGGCATTCAGAGCACGTTGGATGGCTATGAGGAGGTGGCCCGGCGCATTGCGCAGCAGGCACCGGAGACCATCGTCATCATAAGCCCTCATACCTCCTACTATGCGGATTGGATCCAGTTCGCCGGGGGCGCCGAAGCCAGTGGGGATCTGGGCCAGTTCCGAGCATGGGATGTGAAGATCCACCTGACCTATGACGAGCAGTTCAGAGATGCGCTTGAGCGCGCAGCCGCCGCGCGGGATATTCCGGCAGGTCAGACGGATAGGCGTGCCAAGTCGCTCGACCATGGCATGATGGTGCCGCTCTATTTCCTTGATCAGGTCTATCCTTCGGAGGAGTATGAGGCGGTCTCTTTGGGTGGATCTGCGCTTCTGCGGCCTGTGCTCATGGAATTCGGGCGTTGCATAGCCTCAGTGGCTGAGGCGTTGGACAGGCGGTGTGTGCTCTTGGTCAGCGGGGATCTGGCGCACAAGCTGAAAGAGGACGGCCCGTACGGCTTCGATCCGGCTGCACCCGCCTTCGATGAGCGCTTCTGCGAGATAGTCCGGTCGGGAGAGTTGAATCGATTCGCTTCTTTGGATCAGAAGCTCTGCGAAGACGCCGCTGAATGCGGCCTTTCAGGCTTCGTGATGATGGCAGGTGCTCTGGCAGAGGTGACGGAGCAGACAGGGCAGACCTTCTCTTCAGAGCTGATCTCCTATGAAGGGCCCTTCGGCGTGGGCTATGGCGTGGCAGCCTTCGAGGCTGAGCCGGCAAGCGCTGAAGAGCCAGAGTCAAGCCAAGATGCCGCGTCCGGCCAAGAGCCCGATGTGGCGTACAGCAGGGATCCCTTGGTGGGCCTTGCCTTTGAGACCATCCGTCTCTACGTACGCGAGGGCCGCACCCCTTCTCCGGTGCCGTTGGGACCGGATGTGCCTCATGCGGCTGGATGCTTCGTGTCCATCCACGTTCGCTCCACCGATGAGCTCCGTGGCTGCATCGGCACCATACAGCCCACCTGTCCAAGCCTTGCTGAAGAAGTCATCCAGAATGCCGTTTCCGCTTCTACGCGCGACCCACGCTTCCCACCCATCACGTCTGATGAGCTGGATGATCTGAGCATCAACGTGGATGTGCTGTTCCCGCCTGAGCCGGCAACGGTGGCTGATCTGGATGCGAAGCGCTATGGCGTCATCGTGACAAAGGGAATGCATCGGGGTTTGCTGCTGCCGGATCTGGATGGCGTGGATACCCCAGAGCAGCAGATCGCTATTGCCTGTTCGAAGGCGAACATCAGCCATTTTGGCCCTGACGTTCAACTGGAGCGCTTCGAGGTGGTGCGGCACACATGAGCGGGACGGATTCCTGCAACACGCGCGAAGAGGCGCCCATCTGTCAGGTATGTCCGCACGAATGCATCATAGGCGAAGGTGGTATGGGCTTTTGCGGCGCGCGGGGCGAACGTGAAGGGCACATCGTCAGCTTGAATTATGGGCAAGCATCGGCTTTGGCTCTGGATCCCATAGAGAAGAAGCCCTTTGCCTGCTTCATGCCTGGTGCGCGCATCTTGTCCTATGGCAGCTATGGATGCAACATGACGTGCGGCTTCTGCCAGAATGCGGACATCTCTCAAGTGCGCACATGCGGCCGGCCGCCTACCACCTATCTTTCCCCTGAGGCCTTGGTGGCAAAGGCGAAGGACCTCGCGGATGTGGACAATGTGGGCGTTGCTCTCACCTATAACGAGCCGCTCATCGCCCCGGAATACCTGATGGATGTGGGACGTCAGGTGCAGGCTCAAGGGCTCATCCTGGCGGTGGTCACGAATGGATACGCATCCGCACATGTCTTCGATGAGGCTTGTTCTGTGAGCGCTGCCATGAACATCGACCTCAAGTGCTTTACTGAAGAGGGCTATGCGAAGATGGGCGCACCCGGTGGTCTGGCATGCGTCACGCGCAACATCCGCGCGGCCTTCGATGCGGGCGTCCATGTGGAGGTGACCACGCTCATCGTTCCGGGCATCTCTGATGATGAGGCAGCATTTTGCGAAGAGGTGGCGTGGTTGGCGGGCATATCTCCTGATATCCCACTGCATCTTTCGCGCTTCTTCCCTCAGCATCGCATGGTGGATGCTGAACCCACTGACCTTTCCTTGATGCGGCGCTTCCAAAGGATAGCTGAGGGCTCTTTGACCCATGTGCTCTTAGGCAACGTGTGAAAAGGGCGTATCAGGGGGACGGAGGCAGTCTGTATCAGGGGGACGGAGGAGTGAGACATCCT
>CANODU010000034.1 GCA_947565185.1 uncultured Eggerthellaceae bacterium
AGCTCTATTCGGCCTATCTCTATCTGGAGATGGCTGATTTCTACAAGGATGCCGGCCTTGACGGATTCGCCACCTACTTCATGATCCAGGCTCAGGAAGAGCGCGATCATGCGCTGATCTTCCGCAAGTACCTCCTGGAGAATGACATGATGCCGAAGCTTCTGGCCATCGATGCGCCGGGCAAGGAATACAAGACCTACATGGATCCGTTGAACGTGCAGTACGAGCATGAGCAGTTCGTGACCAGCCTCATCCACAACATCTATGCAGCGGCGCTGGATGCGAAGGACTTCCGCCTGCAGCAGTTCCTGAAGTGGTTCATCGACGAGCAGATGGAAGAGGAAGACAATGCGCGCGACATGCTCACCAAGATGTCGCTGTTCGGCGAAGATCAGCATTCGCTCTTCGAACTGGACAAGGAATACGGCACGCGCACCTATAGCGTGCCTTCGCCGTTGGCAGGGGAGTAGCCCCACGCGAAACCGCACCCATGGGGTGAGCCTTACAAGATGGTAAGGCTTTCTCGCATAGAATGAGAGCGTCTTTGCCGTAGAATGGAGCGTCAAACCATCTCGGCAAAGGCGCTCTTCTATGTTGCAGCTCAAGCATATCTCCAAGTCCTACACCACGGGCGATTTCACGCAGGTGGCGTTGGACGATATCTCCATCAGCTTCCGCGACAACGAATTCGCGGCCATCTTGGGGCCATCCGGTTCGGGCAAGACCACGCTGTTGAACATCATCGGCGGCCTGGACCACTATGATTCAGGCGACCTCATCATCGACGGCATCTCCACGAAGGACTACACGGATCGCGATTGGGACACGTTCCGCAACAACCGCATCGGCTTCGTGTTCCAAAGCTACAACCTGATCCCGCACCAGACCATCCTGGCGAATGTGGAGCTGGCGCTCACCTTGTCCGGCGTAGGGCGGGAAGAGCGCACGAAGCGCGCGCAAGATGCGCTTCGGCGCGTGGGCCTGGCGGAGCACATGAAGAAGCGGCCTAGCCAGCTCTCCGGCGGTCAGATGCAGCGCGTGGCTATCGCGCGCGCTCTGGTGAACGACCCGGAGATCCTGTTGGCCGATGAGCCCACGGGCGCGCTGGACTCTAAGACCTCCGTCCAGATCATGGATCTGCTGACGGAGATCGCCTCTGACCGGCTGGTCATCATGGTCACGCACAACCCTGAGCTGGCTGACGCCTACGCCACGCGCATCGTGAACCTGGCTGATGGCCACATCATGGCCGACACGGATCCGTATGAGCCCACGCCCGCTGACTTGGCGAAGGTGAGCACGAAGAAGGTGCGCCGCACGTCCATGAGCTTCCTGACGGCGCTTTCGCTCTCGTTCAACAACCTCATGACCAAGAAGGGCCGCACCATCATGACGGCCTTCGCTGGCTCCATCGGCATCATCGGCATTGCGGCCATCCTAGCTTTGGCGAACGGCGTCAACAACTATATAGCCAGCGTGGAGGAGGAGACGCTCTCCTCCTATCCCCTGCAGATCACCTCAACCGGCTTCGATATGACCTCCATGATGGTGTCCACCATGGGCATGGGCGCATCGGGAGATGAGGAGGCGCTTTCGGCGCAAGACCAAGGTGATGACACCGTGGTGCATGAGGCTGCCATCATGGGGCGCATGTTCGACAGCGTGGGTTCGAATGACCTGGCATCGCTGAAGGAGTATCTGGAGAGCGGGGATTCGGGCATCGAGCAGTATGCGAACGACGTGGAATACAAGTACAACGTGACGGCGAACGTGTTCTTGGCAGATACGGAGAATGGCGTTCAGCAGGTGAATCCGGATACCACGTTCGCATCCATGGGCATCGGATCGGGCATGTCCACAAGCGGCATCATGTCGTCCATGATGAGCACGGACATGTTCGCTCAGATGATGGGCACCGTGGATATGGCCAAGGAAGGGTATGACCTGAAGGCCGGTCACTGGCCTGAGAAGGATAACGAATGCATCCTCGTGCTCACCCATAACGGCTCCGTGAGCGATTTCTTGCTGTACATCTTGGGGCTGCGCGACCGCGCCGTCATGGATGAGATGGTGCGCGCCTTCGTGAACGAAGAGGACTTCACGACGGAAGTGGATGATGGCAAGGAGTTCACGTACCGGGACTTCCTGGACCTGAAGCTGAAGCTGGTGTGCTCTGCGGACTATTACCAGTATGACGAGGAGTTCGGCGTTTGGGTGGATAAGTCGGGCGATGATGAGTACATGAAGGGCATCATCGCGAACAGCGAGGACTTGGTCATCTCTGGCATCGTGCAGCCGAAGGAGGATGGCAACTCCTCCATGATGAGCTCGGGCATCTATTACACGCCTGCGCTCACCGACCATCTGATAGCGATGGCGGGCGAGCGCCAGATCGTGAAGGATCAGCTGGCTGATCCGTCCGTGGATGTGTTCAACGGCAAGACCTTCGCCGAAGAGGCGGAGGATGGCGGGAGCGAAGAGGATTTCGGCATGGAGAACCTCTTCACCATAGACACTGATGCGCTCTCTGCGGCGTTCAAGTTCGATGAGAGCAAGCTGCAGCTGGATCTTTCCGGTCTTGATATCGATTTCGATGCATCCAGCCTGCCTGAGCCGCCGCCCTTCGACCCGAGCGCGCTGGAGGGTGCGTCAGGGGATGAGGCCGACAGCCAGGATCAGACCGTGCAGATGATGACCCAGATGATGAATGCGCTCGTCGATGATTTCAGTGCGGCCGTGAGGGCAGGGGAGGTCAGCATCATGCCGCCAGGAGTTGGGATGCCATCGATGGATTCCGCCGAGGCAGCGGTCAAAGCGTATCTGGCATCGCCGCGTGCTCAGGCCATCATCGGCCAGGTCACTTCTGGTATGCAGCAAGCCCAAGATCAGCAGATGGCTGCACTGCAAGCCTACATCCAGCAGTACATGACGGAGTACATGACCCAGACCATGACCGAGCTCTCTTCTCAGATGCAGCAAGCTATCACGGCGGCGCTCACGAAGGCCATGGGCGGCTTGGCCTCCAGCATGTCCGATGCCATGAGCATCGATGAGGAAGCATTCAAGGATGCATTCTCCTTCGATATGACCGAAGATGAGCTGACCGAGCTCATCATGTCCATGATGGCACCGGAGGAGGCTTCGTTCGACAACAACATCGCCAAGCTTGATTACGCCCAGATGGACAAGCCCTACGAGATCGACATCTTCGCGAAGGATTTCGAGGCGAAGCAGGGGATCATCGACATCCTGGATGCCTACAACGACCGCATGAATTCATCGGGTCAAGAATCGAAGGCGATCACGTACACGGATATCGTGGGCGCGCTCATGTCATCCGTCACCACCATCATCGACATGATCAGCTACGTGCTCATCGCGTTCGTGTCCATCTCGCTCATCGTGAGCTCCATCATGATCGGCGTCATCACCTACATCAGCGTGCTGGAGCGCAAGAAGGAGATCGGCATCTTGCGCGCCATCGGCGCCAGCAAGGGCAACATCAGCCAGATCTTCAATGCTGAGACGGTCATCGAAGGATTGATCTCGGGCGTTCTGGGCGTGGGCATCACGGCGCTGTGCTGCATTCCGGCAAGCGCCATCGTCTATGCGCTGTTCGACGTGCCGGATGTGGCAAGCTTGCCGTGGATGGCTGGGCTCATCTTGATCTTGATCAGCGTGGCCTTGTCCTTCATCGCTGGTCTCATCCCGGCCAGCAGCGCCAGCCGCAAGGATCCCGTAGAAGCGCTCCGCAGCGAATAAGCCGGGTCTGTATCAGGGGGACGGGAAGCGTATCAGGGGGACGGAGGAGTGATACGTCCGGAGGACGTATCACTCCTCCGTCCCCCTGATACGCTTCCTACTCGGGTGAGATGCCGCTTACGCGTCATCTACGAAGGCGGAGCATCGGCCTTCATGGATGCCGGCAACCGTTCACCCACAAGAGCTGCTGGTTGATCCGTGGGTGCCGGCAACTGCCGGCACGAATGAATGCGCGTCGTAAGACGCGTCACACATCTTCAAGGCAGCAACAGAATGGGCGCTACAGGTCGCTCTGCGCAGCAAGGCAGCCTTCAAGATGCTCCTCATAGGCACGCATCACCGAAGATGGTCCCACGATGCGCACGTCTCCGCCGAATTGCGCGATCTGCCCGAAGAAGACAGGGGAGGGCGCAGCGATCAGATGCACGGTGGCGCGCTTGCCCTCTTCGTCAGCAGGCACTGCCTGCGTCCCCTCGCGGCCGAACAGATCCACGATGCTCCCCATCAACGCCCCGGGCACCGAGAGCGCGATGCGCACCGGTTCTCCGTTGTACATCCCCAAGCGCTCCCGTTCGAAGCGACGGATGTCGAAGGTGGGATCGGGCTTGTGGGACGCGTCGGATGCGCCGCGGATCATCACGTTCGCCATGCGATCCACCCGGTAGCTGCGCAAGCGGTCGGGCGCATGCTCGTCGAAGACCAAGAGGTAGTAGTTGTCATCGGCATAGACCAAGAACAGCGGCGTCTTCACACGCGTCATCCCGTCAGCGGCTGCGGTGGGAACCTGGCGAAGCGCTGTGTCATAGCGCAGGTATTCGAACGAGAGATCGCGCTTCTCAGCCATGGCTTGCTGGATCTGCGCCAACGTGGTCATGACCGCGTCGTTCTGCGCCTTGGCGCGTCCGGTCACGTGCACATCCGCGCGTGAGCGTGCTGCCTCATGGGCGGATTGCAATGAGCGCAGGCGCTCCATGAGCTCCAGCGCATTCGCTTCGGTGATGGAGCGCGATGTGCGCACCGCGTCTTGGATGAGCGCCATCTGCGCAGCGGTGAACAGGCGTTGGCCCAAGCAGTAGCTCACCGGGCGCGTCGGCAGCTTCTGGATGTCGAAGCCGGCTTCGCGCAGGGCAGCGAAGTCGCGGTAGAGCGCTTTGCGCTCGGACGGGATGCTATGATCTTGCAGCCGTTCTTGGATTTCAGGGAGCGTGAGCCCGTGTTCGGGATCCGTCTGTTCGAAGAGGATCTTCGCCACATAGAGGATGCGCGGCTTGCGCTCGTTCGCCATGGCTGCTCCTTATCTGGTACAGTTGCGTCAGATAAGATTACACCATGACGAAGCATGACGGACATATCACGGATATCGCTCGCAAGACGGCGCAGGCACGCCAGCTCTTCGGGCCTGATTCGGCATGCTTGCTGATGGTATCGGGTGGTTCGGATTCCACGGCGCTGTCCTATGTGATGCATGAGCTTGCCCAGTCTGGGGATGTGGGGCCGGTGGCTGTGCTGCACGTGAATCATAAGCTGCGTGGGCAGGACGCCGAAGACGATGCGGAGTTCTGCCGCATGTTGGCCGATGCGCTGGCCTTCCCGTTCTTCTGCTGTGAGGTGGATGTGGCCCATGAGGCGGCGTTGGCCCATGAGAACGTGGAGGCACAAGGGCGGCGCGAGCGGTATGCTGCCGCCACCGAGGCGCTGGAATCCCTCTGCCTCCATGAGGCTGTGCCGTTGGCTGAGGGGCGCATCGTCACGGCGCATACGGCTGATGATCGCGTGGAGAATTTCTACATGCGCTCCATCGTGGGCACCGGGCCGGGCGGCTTTCGCAGCATGCTCTACAGGAATGGCAAGGTGGTACGCCCGCTTCTGGATTGCACGCGCGCGGAGCTGCGCACGTTCGTGCGCGATGCGTCGCAGGCAGAGGATGCCATCGTGGTGCGCGACGACAAGGGGCAGCTCTGGCGCGAGGACGCCACCAATGCGCATACGGATCGCTTCCGCGCCTATGTGCGGCAGAACATCGTGCCGAAGGCGCGCGAATGGGATGTTCGCGCAACGGACAACCTCGTCCGGTCCATGAATCTCATCGCTGATGAGGACGACATGTTGGATGCCATGGCCGAAGAAGCGCTGGCCGAAGACGCCGTCCTTTTGGAAGAGGGCGCGCCGGCACAAGGCTGCCTTCTGGAGCCAGCCTTCGGGATGCGTCCGCATCCCATTCAGCGCCGTTGCATCCGGAAGGTGCTGAAGGATATGCTGGGGCAAGAGGAGCGCATCGATGCGCGCAGCGTCGATCGCGTGCTGGAGGCATTCGCCGACGGTCGGCCCGTGAGCGGGCACGTGGATAACATCCAAGGAGATATCGCCGTGAGCGCGAACAAGCTGGGCGTGCGCATAGAGCCCATGAGCGCATTCCGTGCCCGTAGGAAGAGGGGCTAGATGTCAAACGACGCTGAGCGCACGCACAGGGACACGCCGCCGGTGACGGTGGTGCTCGCCAGTGCCAGTCCCCGCCGCAAGAAGCTCTTGGAAGACGCAGGCGTCAAGGTGCGCGTGCTGGTGCCCACGGAGACGGTGGATGAGACGCTTGAGGCGGATGATCTGGTCATGCCCGCCGAGGCAGCGAAGAAGCTGGCCGAGAAGAAGGCGGGCGCTGCCGTGCAGGAGCTTCTGGCCTCTGGAGAGCAGGGCATGTTCGCCGTCATCGGGGCTGACACCATGGTGGTCAAAGGGGAGCAGATCTTCGGGAAGCCACGGAATCTGGAGGATGCGAAGCGCATGCTGCGCGAGCTTGCTGGCTGCACGCATCAGGTGATCACGGGCGTGTCGCTCTGGATGCTGCTCGTGGGCGAAGGCGATGAGGTCTCGCTGGGATACCGCACATTCGCCGATGCATCATCGGTCACCTTCAAGGAGCTCACCGACGAAGAGATAGCGGACTACCTGCGCAAGGGCGAGTCGTTCGACAAGGCTGGCGCATACGCTATCCAGGGCGAGGGTCGTGCATTGGTAAAGCGCTATGACGGTGCGTTCGACACCATCGTGGGCCTTCCTGTGGAGCGCTTGCTGGCTGACTACCCTGATCTCTTGCCTTCGTAGGTGCCGCCAGCGCTGGGATGCGCCTCAAACCTTATGGATGATGTCAACTTCGTGACCGGCGCCGGTTCGCGCGCATGCAGATGGTACACTTATTCGGTTAATGGGAAAGCGCTTGAGAAGAGCGCCATGCAAGAGCGTTGAGGAAGCAGATTGCACACAGATATCCAAGAGATCCTGTTCACGCAGGAACAGATCTCTGAGCGTATCCGCCAGATGGGCGCTGCCATCACCAGGGACTATGCACCGCGCGTTGCCGCCGGTGAGGATGTCGTGATGATGTGCGTCTTGCGTGGAGCAGCCATCTTCATGGCTGACCTGGCGCGCGCGGTGGAGCTGCCCCTTGAGATGGACTACATGGCCGTATCCTCCTATGGCTCGGCTGCGAAGTCCTCGGGCGTCGTGCGCATCGCGAAGGACCTGTCCGGCAGCATCCAGGGAAAGCACCTGATCATCGCTGAGGACATCATCGATTCAGGCCTCACGCTGAGCTACCTTCGCAAGAACCTTGCATCGCGCGGGCCGCTGTCCATCGAAGTGGCGGCCATGCTCCGCAAGGACGTCGCGCGTCCGGAAGAGGTGCCATGCCGCTATCTGGGCTTCGACTGTCCGAATGAGTTCATCGTCGGCTACGGGCTGGACTTCGCGGAGCGCTATCGCAATCTTCCCTATATCGGGGTCTTGAAGCCAGAGATCTATCAGTGAGCAAAGGGTGCATTGAATGTCAGATAAGCCAAGCAATCAGAAGCCAGGTCAGCCACAGCGCAACCCCCGCAACATTGCCATCTGGGTGGTGATCTTGTGCCTGGTCATTTTCTTCTTGGGAAGCCAGTTCTTCGCCATGGGGCAGTCATCCCTGACCGATCGGCTGGATACCGGCGAATTCGTGGAGGCAGTGGAGCAAGATCGCGTGAGCAGCGTGGTCTATGCCGCGAATGATTACACGGTCAACGGCAAGTACTACCCCGCGTCCACGCCGGGCGCCTCCATCGTGGATGCCTTCAATGACGGCTTCGATGCCATGAATGCGCTCATGGCGCAGGAGACGAACAGGAATGGAGAGCGGCTGGGCGGCATCTCCACCAAGACGCTGGATACGTTCACGCTGGGCACCGAACGCGACTACACCAGCGTCTATGTGGGTGCTGATTCCTTGGGCAACCTGCTGGCCCAGCATCCGAACGTGCAGTATGAGATCACGCTGCCCTCGGGTTGGGCATCCATCCTCATCTCCATCCTGCCGTTCCTCCTCATAGCGGCGCTCTTGCTCTTCTTCTTCAGCCAGATGCAGAAGGCGAACAACTCTCAGATGAGCTTTGGCAAGAACAAAGCGAAGAAGACCGTAGAAGAGCGTCCGGACGTCAAGTTCGAAGACGTGGCAGGCGTGGATGAGGCTGTGGAGGAGATGCAGGAGGTCAAGGACTTCCTAGCGAATCCGGAGAAGTATCAGGCCATCGGTGCGAAGATCCCACGCGGCTGCCTTTTGGTGGGCCCTCCGGGCACCGGCAAGACGCTGCTGGCACGTGCTGTGGCCGGTGAGGCCGGCGTGCCATTCTTCAGCATCTCCGGCTCCGATTTCGTGGAGATGTTCGTGGGCGTGGGTGCTAGCCGCGTGCGTGACCTGTTCAAGGACGCGAAGGAAGCAGCGCCGTCCATCATCTTCATCGACGAGATAGACGCCGTTGGCCGTCAGAGGGGCACGGGCCTGGGCGGTGGCCATGATGAGCGCGAGCAGACGCTGAATCAGCTGCTGGTGGAGATGGACGGCTTCGAGGCAAACGATTCGGTGGTGCTCATCGCGGCCACGAACCGCGCGGACGTGCTCGACCCGGCTCTTCTGCGTCCCGGTCGCTTCGATAGGCAGATCGTGGTGGATACGCCTGATGTGCGCGGACGCCAGCGCATCCTGGAGGTGCACTCCAAGGATAAGCCGCTCAGCTCTGATGTGGACCTGGCAGCCATCGCGAAGATCACGCCCGGCTTCACCGGTGCGGATCTGGCGAACCTCATGAACGAATCCGCGCTGCTCACGGCACGCAAATCCAAGAAGATCATCACGATGCGCGAAGTGAACGAATCCCTTGAGCGCGTCATCGCAGGCCCCGAGCGCAAGGGTCGCGTCATGAACGAGAAGACGAAGCACACCATCGCGTATCACGAGAGCGGGCACGCGCTGGTGGGGCATCTGCTGGATCACGCTGATCCAGTGCATAAGATCAGCATCATCAGCCGCGGCCGCGCGCTGGGCTACACCCTCTCCATCCCGGATGAGGACAAGGTGCTCAATTCCCTGTCAGAGATGAAGGATGAGCTGGCGGTCTTCATGGGTGGCCGCGTGGCTGAGGAGATCTTCTGTGACGACATCACCACGGGCGCTTCGAACGATCTGGAGCGTGCTTCCAAGATGGCGCGCGCCATCGTCACGCAATACGGCATGAGCCCCTTGGGCACGCAGGTGTTCGGGCAGCCCAACCACGAGGTGTTCCTGGGTCGCGACTATGGCAACACGCAGGATTACTCCGAGGAGACGGCGCGCAAGATCGACGATGAGGTCTCGCTCATCATGAAGGAGGCCCACGACCGCGCCCATGCCATCCTATCTGCCCACGCAGAGCAGATGGATCTCATGGCAAGCGTGCTGTTGGAGCGTGAGACCGTGGAAGGCGAGGCATGCCAGGCGCTCTTGGATAACCAGTGGCCTGAATACCTTGAGCGCGAGGATGAGATCATCGAACAGCATCGGCGCGAGGAAGAGGCGGCGCGCGCGAAGGATGTCCAAGAGCATCCCGAATTGGCGTCAGATGTTGATGATGGGGCTTCAAAGGAGGGCTCAGAGCCGCCTGCAAAGGAGAAGCCTCAGTTCTCAGGGGATGCGGAAGGGGCACCGTCCATTCCGCCGAATCCCGATGCGCAAGAGGTTCCGAAGGCGCCTCCTGCAGCGCCGGTTTCGCGCAAAGAGGCAACTCCTGAAGAGCTGATGCATGTGCATTGGCCTTCACAGCCGCCGGCGCCATCGGATGGTGCGGATGCGGATCCAGAGGAGACATTGGCGAATCCGGACTGGCGTTCCGAGCGCGTCGAGCCGGGCGATCAAGATGCGAATGGCCCGTATCGCACGCCGGCCAAAGATGCTGACACGGCAGATGAACCCACGCAAGAGCAGGTGGATGAGGAGATCCGCCATGAGGACATCATGCTGCAATCGCCGTATGTGAACATCCCTCATCTGGAAGATCCCTATGAGGACCCATACGGCGCCAAGTCCAAGAAGGATGACAACGACCGTTGAACACCATGACGTGGAGATGTGGGGCATTCTCATTCGACTGCCGACAGCCCCATGTGATGGGCATCTTGAACATGACCCCAGACTCCTTTTCGGGAGATGGTTTATCGGGTCATGAGGAAGCAGCGCTCGCACAGGCGCGGCAGATGGTCGCCGACGGTGCGCAGATCATCGACGTGGGTGGAGAATCCACGCGTCCGGGCGCTGATGAGGTATCACCGCAAAAGGAGTGGGAGCGCGTTGGTGCCGTCATCCGCCAGCTTGCCGTTGAGGACATCTGCGTGTCAGTGGACACGCGCCATGCAGAAGTGGCGCAGCGCGCCATAGAGGCGGGTGCCTCCATCGTGAACGATATCTCGGGCTTCCGCAGCCAGGCCATGGTGGACGTAGTGGCTCAGGCCGATGTGGGATGCGTGGTCATGCACATGCAGGGTGACCCGAAGACCATGCAGGATGACCCACAGTATGCAGATGTGGTGGCTGAGGTGTGCGCCTATCTTGCCCAGCAGGCTTCTCTACTTGAGGCGGCCGGCGTGGCTCATGACCGGATCTGTGTTGACCCGGGGCCCGGGTTCGGCAAGACGCCCAGCCAGACCATAGAGCTTCTGCGCAACATCCATGAGGTGCGCCATCTGGGTTATCCCGTCATGTGCGCCGTTTCGCGCAAGAGCTTCATCACCCGCGCATACAAGGTCGAGCCGGCGGACATGCAAGCGCGCGATGCCGCCTCAGCGGCAGAGGCGCTCATGGCATGCGAGCTGGGGGCGTCCATCGTGCGCACGCACAATGTGCCGAAGACGGTGAGCGCGCTCAAGGACCTGCGGCCGTACGTCATCTTGGGATTGGGTTCGAATGTGGCCTTGGTCGCTGAAGAAGGCGAAGAGGACGAAGCCAAGCAGGCTCAGATCAACCTTGCCATCGGCAAGCTCTGTCAGCTGCCTGATTCGCTCTTGATCGACGTGGCGCCGTTCTACAAGAGTCGCGCCGCGTACAAAGAGGATCAGGATGATTTCGTGAATACCGTGGTGCTCTTGCGCACGGGGCTTCCCCCGCGCGAGCTGTTGGATTGCCTCCATGCCATAGAGGGCATGCTCGGGCGCGTGCGCACGGAGCCGAATGGGCCGCGGACGCTGGACATAGATATCGTGGATTACCAGATGTATGACCATGCAGCAACGGATCTGAAGCTGCCGCATCCGCGCGCGACCGAGCGCGACTTCGTCGTGCGCCCGCTGGAGGATATCCTACCTGGCCATGTGCTTGCGAATGGGCATCGCGTGAGCGAATTGCCTGTTGAGAAGCGCTTAGGCCCTGCGGAGCGCATGTGATCTCGTTTCGCATCACCCGTAAGGACCTCGTCGATTCCACGAACGATCGCATCAAGGCTCTGATCTCCGAAGGCGCTCCGGAAGGCGCCGTGGTCATCGCGAAGCGCCAGAGGAGCGGCTATGGGCGCCGCGGCCATGCTTGGCAGAGCCCTGAGGGCGGTCTGTATATGTCGGTGCTCTTGCGTCCGGCAGCTCATCTGGATGAGCAGGACGCCCGTGCCATCGCCTTGCGCGTGCCCACCCTGAGCTTGCTTGCCGGGATGGCGGTGCGCCGTGGCATCTGCGCGCTGCTAGCCTCAGAGGCGGCGGATATCATCAAGGTGAAGTGGCCCAATGACGTGCTCGCTGCTCAAGGCGATTCCTTCGCGAAGCTCTGTGGCATCTCCTTGGAAGGGAGTCCGGAGGGGGTCTGCTTAGGTGTCGGTGTGAACGTGATCCCGCCTGAGGAGGGAGCGCAACCGGGATGCGCCTATGGCAGGGATCTGCCTGGCGGGGAGGATCTGGATGTTGATGAGGTCGCGTCAAGCGTGCTCGATGCGTTCGGGCATCTGTACGAGAAATGGCTCACCCAGCCATTCACGGCGTTTCTGGATGAATACAACAGCGTGAATGCTCTTGCGGGCCGCATCGTCTCCGTCCGCTGTGGCGATGAGCTCATAGAGGGGGCGTTCGTGGGGGCTGACGGTGAAGGCCGCATGCTCGTGCGTCAGTCAGACGGTACTGTGCGCACCATCGTGTCCGGCGAAGCGCATATCGAATCCTTGGCTTGACCGATCGGACTCTCCGGTGTCATGAGCCTGTACCTTCGCGTACAATCTTGCAGGAAACAGCAAAGGAGCATCCGTGACCGGCACAGCGCATCTCGAATTCGACACATCCAACAGCAAGGTAGCCTCGCGCATCCACTACATGCGCTCATCTCCTGTGCGTGACCTGTTCTCCGCAGCCACGCGTCCGGACATCATCTCGCTCTCTGGTGGCATGCCCGATGTGCGCTTGCTCCCGAAAGAGGATATCGACCGTGCCATGATCGCGGCTGTCGCGGATGTCCATGACCGCTCTGTCGCCTACCAGTACGGTCCTACCGATGGCCGCCCTGGCGCTCGCAAGGTGGTGACGCATCTTCTGCGCGATGTGGGCATCCGGGCGAAGATGGAGAACATCGTGTTGACGAGCGGCGCGCAGGAGGCGCTGGACCTGCTGGCGAAGACGTTCATCGATCCGGGTGACATCATCATCACCGAAGGTCCCACCTATCTGGGTGCGCTCCAAGCGTTCTCGGCCTACCAACCTGACGTGCATGCCGTTGACATGGATGAGGACGGCATGCGGATGGATCTCTTGGAGGAAGAGCTCAAGCGCATCGGCAAGGGCAATCCGCGCCTCAAGTTCGCCTACGTCATCCCGAATTTCCAGAATCCCAGTGGCGTGACCATGTCGCCGGAGCGCCGTCGTCGTCTGATACAGCTCTCCCATGAATACGATTTCCTCATCATCGAGGACGACCCGTATGGCCGCATCCGCTTCGACGGCGGTCACCAGATCCCGCTCAAGGCCTTGGATGATCAGGTGATCTATCTGGGGACCATCTCTAAGATCTTCGCACCTGGCTTGCGCGTGGGTTGGATCGTTGCTCCGCGCCATGTCCTTTCGAAGGTGCTGTTGGCCAAGCAGGGGGCCGATCTTTGCGGCAGCTCGCTGGATCAAGCGATCGTGGAGCATTACTTCAACGATATCCCGTGGCAACGCACGCTCCATAGGTTCATCGCCACCTATACGGAGCGCCGCAATGCCATGCTGGATGCGCTGGAGGAGTTCTTCCCGCCAGAGGCCACGTGGACGCATCCGGAAGGGGGGCTCTTCATCTGGGTCACGCTGCCGGATTACGTGGATACGGGCAGCATGTTGGCGGAGGCGCTTGAGGCCGGGGTCACCTATGTGCCGGGGGATTCGTTCTATCCTGAAGGATGCGCGGGGAAGAACAGCATGCGCATCAACTTCAGCTATGAGAGCCCCGAGAACATCACGGAAGCCATCCGTCGTTTGTCGGAGGTCATCGAATCGCGCTTGGAGCTCTATCGCGTCTTCATGGAGGCGGGTGCCATCCACGCCTAGCAAGTGTGTCGGCATTGCTTTGCAATGCCTCTTTGTATGGAACGGCCTAACCGGGCTTCCGCCCGGTTAGATGCCGCTTACGCGTCATCTACGAAGGCAGAGTCTCAACCCTCGTGGGTGCCGGCAACTGCCGGCACAAGAGCAAGACAATGGACCTGTGCAGATACAAAGGGCACTGTGTTCAAATGTGCTGGCTGTTGCCAGCACCCACATCAAACAGGTGCGGACACAGCAAAGAAGAGCCCTCTAAGCCTTGCTCTCATTTGTTGTGTATCATAGAGCGCTTCTCCCACGAGGATGAGCCCGTTATCTGATAAGGAGTCCCCATGGATTACCTCAACATGAAGATCGCGCCTACCGCGCGCATAGCTCGCAACGCTACGGTCATCGGAGACGTGGAGCTGGGCGAGGACTGCACCGTGCTCTTCAATGCCGTGCTCCGTGGCGACATCGGGGGCCGTGTGATCGTCGGCTCGCGCACGAACTTCCAGGAGGGCTCGTGCGCACATGTCCCCTTGGGTGCAGATACGGTGATCGGTGCCGATGTGTCCATTGGCCACGGTGCTATCGTGCACGGCTGCACCATCGGCGACGGCACGCTCGTGGGCATGGGCGCTATCGTGCTGGATGGTGCGAAGGTGGGCAAGCATTGCCTCATCGGCGCTGGAGCCGTGGTCACGGGCAAGGCGGATATCCCAGACGGCATGATGGTCATCGGGACCCCGGCGAAGGCTGTGCGGCCGCTGACTGATGAGGAGCGCGCAGGTCTTGCTGAGAATGCTCAGGAATACGTATGCATCGGCAAGGACCTGGCAGCTCAAGGACTGATCGACGAAGGCTTTGCGGCGAACGCGGGTCTTCGTTGGGGTGCATGAGAGGAAGACGCACGATCAAGAAGGGGGCTCATGTCTATGACAGAGACTGTTGACATCACAGCATGGACTGAAGCGTTGGTGGATAAGCTGCAAGAGGCCTTCGGAGAGCGCCTCGTCTTGGTCGGCCTGCAAGGAAGCAGGGCGCGTGGCGAAGCGCGCGAAGACAGCGATATCGACGCTGTGGTGATCATAGATGGCCTTGGGCATGCTGACCTTGTCACATATAAGGAGATCATCGACACGATGCCTGTGAGCGCATTGGCTTGCGGATTCATCGGATCGCCGGACGTGCTCAAAGGCTGGCCACGCTCTGATTCCTTCAACCTGGTGATGGATACCCGCGTGCATTTTGGGTCGTTCGACTTCATGGATGCGCATTTCACCTCAGAGGAAGCCAGCGCGTCTGCCAAGGCAGGTGCCGCAGAGATCTATCACGCGCTCTGCCATACGCTCGTCTTCGAGGAGGAAGCATTGCCAGCGGTGCTCGCCGCCTGCGTGAAGTCAGCCTTCTTCGTCATGCGCGCCAACGTCTTCGCTTGCACGGGTGAATACCCCGCAAGCCGTGCCCGCATGAGGGAGCTGGCATCAGATGAAGAGCGCCTCTTCTTGGACGCCTATGACACGCCCGCCATCCTTCCTGATCAAGAGCTTGCCAACCGCCTCCTTGCATGGGCTGCAGCGCAGCTAGAGATGTGAGGATCGGTGCAGGCGAAGTTCATCAAAGGAGTGGCGGCAGCACTGGCAGGAGCCGTGCTCTGGGGATTCTCGGGCAACTGCATCCAGCTCTTAGTGGCGAATGACACGATCACGCCGCTTTTCATCACGATGGTGCGGTCAGTGGTGGCGGGATGCGCGCTCATCGCGTTCTCGCTGATCAGGTATCGCAGCGTCATCCAGGAGATGATCTGTGACAGGGGCGCTCTGTGTCGCGTCCTCTTATTCGGCTGTGCGCTCTGGGCCAGCCAAGTCACCTATGCCATCTCCGTGGAGCAGACGAATGCGGGTACCGCAACCGTGCTTCAAAGCTTGGCGACGGTGTTCGTCATGCTCTTCGCCTGCGCGTCTGCTCGTCGGCTGCCGAAAGGATTGCAGCTGATCGGGCTTATCTGCGCGCTTATCTCCACGTGGCTGATCGCGACGCAAGGTGACCCGATGGCTTTGGCGTTGCCTGCATCGGGCATCCTTTGGGGACTGGTGAACGCGCTCTCGGTGGCTATCTATCTGATATGCCCAGCGAAGCTCTACGATCGCTGGCCCAGCTTGCCCGTCATCTCATGTGCGTTGGGGATGAGCGCTCTGTGCTCAGTGCTGGGGTTCGTTGGTGTGGGAGCGTGCAGCGAAGGGGCCATCGCGCCGGTGCTCAGCGCCTCTGATGTGGTCCTTTTGGTAGTGGGGATCGGGCTTTTGGGGACGGCAGCTGCATTCGGGCTGTATCTTTCTGGTGTGGCCATCGTGGGCTCTGTGAACGGGAGCTTGTTGGGAACGGCAGAGCCGGCGAGCGCCATGATCATCATGGCGCTCTGGTTGGGCACCAGCGTGAGCGCAGCTGATTGGACGGGCCTCATCTTGATGATCGCCATGATCGCAACGGTCGCGCTGTCCTCCCGGTCATCATGACCGCATTCGGAAACGGGTTGCAACGTGCATGATCTGTGGGGTCCTAGCCGGCATGCGCCTCTGTTTTGCATTATGATTCCCCCATGCAAGATCTGTGCATGCAAGCCGTATTTCCTTAAGAGAGGATGCTACGATGGCTAAGAATCGCTTTCCCCACGTCTATCAGCCTTTGCAAGTGAGAGGAATGCACCTCAAGAACCGCATCCAGTATTCGCCGATCGTCTCCAACCATGCGGACTTCGAAACCGGCGAGGTGACTCATGAGCTCTTCGAATTCGTGAGCGGTCAGGCCAAGACGGGCTGCGCGCTGGTGACGATCGGCTCCACGCCCATCAATTTCGCAGAGGGACGCGATTTCTTCGGATGCCTCAATGCCACAGGTCCTAAGAACATCCATGGCCTTGCCTATCTTTCCCGCGAAGCTCACCGCTGGGGTTGCAATCTATCAGCCGAGCTGACCCATGCAGGTCAGTGGGGTTCGGGTTGCTTGGCGATGGAGGGGAATGGCGAAAAGGCGTTGGTGCCATCTGTTGTGGAAGGATGGCATGATCCGAATGCCTTCAGGGAGTGCACGCGCGAAGACATGGATCGCATCCTGCATGAGCATGTTGAAGCGATCAAGCTCCTCAAGGCAAGCGGCTTCGATTGCGCCATGATCCATGTGGCTCATGGCAACTTCCTCTCCAGCTTCATCTCCACCTTCTTCAACCAGAGGACGGACGAATATGGTGGAAGCCCTGAGAATCGCTGGCGCTATCCGCTCGAAGTGCTGAAGGCATGCCGCGAGGCCGCGGGCGAGGACTTCCCTCTGGAGATGCGGTTCCAAGGGAACGAATGGATCGAAGGTGGTACGCCGCTCCAAGAGCGGATCGAGTTCTTGAAGCGTGCGCAGGAGTACATCGACATGGTCGTGGTCTCCACGGGAACCTTGTTCACCAATCCCGCTCACGCCTACAACATGCCGGGTTATTTCGTTCCAGAATGCTGCAATGTTGATGATGCTGCTGCTTTCAAAGCAGCGTGCCCTGACCTCATCGTGTCCGTTGTCGGCGGGATCTCCACGCTGGAGCAAGCCGAGGAGATACTGGCCAGCGGCAAAGCGGACATGATCGCCATGGCGAAGGCGCTGATGTCAGATCCGGCCTATGTGGTCAAAGGAGAGCAAGGCCGCGAAGACGACATCGCTCCCTGTCTGAGGTGCCAGTACTGCTTGCGCCAGGTGCGCGAGACGGGGCATCTTGAAGGATGCGTCAACAACCCAGAGCTGGGTTGGGAGTTCCGGGGCGGGCTTATCCCAACGACCAACGACCGCAAGGTCATGATCGTCGGAGGCGGTCCTGCCGGGATGATGGCAGCGCAGACCCTGCGCAAGCGCGGCTTCACTGACGTCGTCCTCTATGATGACCACGATGAGCTGGGAGGCCGCCTGCCCGAAGCCAGTGCCTTGGCATGCAAGACCGGCTTCCGGCGCTACTTCGACTACATGGTGCGCAAGACCCATGAATGCGGTGCGCGGATCCAGCTGGGCACGCACGTCACCCCTGAGACCATCCGTCAAGAGGATCCTGCCGTCCTCATCTGCGCCATCGGCTCTCAGCCTGTCGCATTGCCTATCCCCGGTTTGGGTCACTGCATCGGAGTGGATGCGGCTGACCGGGGTGATGTGGCGATCGGCAAGGATGTCGTCATCTGCGGTGCTGGTGCATCCGGTGCGGAATGCGCCATCCATCTTGCCGAGCAAGGACATGAGGTCACCTTGGTGGATATGCGGCCGGTGAGCGAATTCGGCAACGACATCATGTTCCTGAACAAGCCCATGCTCGATCTTGCCCTGCAGGATGAGCGGATAACCTGCATCGGCGATGCACGCATCGTGGAGATCACGGATAGCGCGGTGATCGCTCAGCCTGCCACGGGCGATGCGATTGAGATCCCCTATGACACCGCAGTGAATGCTTTGGGGTATGCGCCGCAAACAGACGTGATCGAGGAGCTGACTGACGTCGTTCCCGAAGCTTATGTGATCGGTGACGCATTCCGCGTGGCCACTATCGGCAGCGCCACGAACAAGGCGTATTGGGTCTGCCGGAATCTCTAGCACCACCGGGGGCTGTATCAGGGGGACGGAGGAGTGAGACATCCGCGTATCAGGGGGACGGAGG
>CANODU010000035.1 GCA_947565185.1 uncultured Eggerthellaceae bacterium
TTCGTAGGGGAGAACAGGGGACGTAGCAGTGTTCGCAGATAGACTCCTCGAATGGACGATGCTCTGATGTTCGCGAACACTGCTACGTCCCCTGTTCTCCCGTGTGGCCTTCCGCTGAGAACCAAGCATCCACATCCGCGTAGACAAGCGCCCGGCCTTCTTCATTCAAGATCTCATGGCGCATCTTTCCATACAGGATGAGCCCCACATTCTCCACGCCCGTTCCATGGAGCCTGCGCTCTGCGCGTTCGACATCCTTCCCGTTGCTTCCCACCGGGTCTTCCGCGCCGGATATGAAGAGCACAGGCAGGTCATGGGGCACTTGCTTCGCTGTTCTCTTCGACATGGCTACGCATCCGAGCTTCATCAGGGTATATGAAGCTCCCAGGCTGATGGTGAATCCGGTGATCTCATCGGCGATGTAGGCTCGGACGTTCTCCGCGTTGGTGGAGAGCCATGCCAGTGGCGAGCCTTCGCTTCGGAGATCCTTCGTATAGGAGCGATTCGCAAGATCGTTGAAGAAGGTTGCTTTGGCGCGCCATCCCCGGAAGAGGGCCGCCACACGCATGAGGAACATGCCGAACAGAGGGACGATGGCGGGCTTGTCAGCCGTTCCGCAGGCTACCGCGCCACGTATGCCTGCGCCATGACGTGCGATGTAGGCGCGCACGATGAGGCTGCCCATGGAATGGCCGAAGATGAGGTAAGGGACATCTTCGCCGATCGCTTCCTGAGCGATGTGGCGCATTCGGTCTACATCTTCCAGCATGATATCTACGCCGCGGTCGTGGGGCAGATACCCGTAGCCATCCTTCGAAACGCTTCCGCCGTGGCCGATATGATCGTTGGCGCAAACGGCGTAGCCGCGGCTAGTGAGGAAGCGGGCGAAATCCTCGTAGCGTCCGCTGTGTTCGCTCATGCCATGGACGAGCTGCACGAGGGCGCGAGGACGGTGCGCTGCTTGTCCTGGCGTATCGGCGCTTGCATGCGGCATCAAGGTGAAGCCATAGATGGAGCTGACTCCGTCGCTGGAGGGGAAGTGGACCTCTTGCCTCGTTGCTGGTGAAGATCCGCTCTCTTTGCCTGCATCATTCATCATGACAAGCATGCTAGCCGTCTTGTAGCTGTCCAAGGCTGAGGATGCTCATCCGTTCTTCTCTCGCAATGTGCGCGCAAGGTCACCTGCGCATCTTCTGCGCTCTTCGACGTGCTCAGATAAGCCCGAGGGCCTGCCAGAGAGGGATGCTTGCCAAGAGACCGCCGATGCAGATGACGAGATAGAGCGCGCAGTAGGCAGCGGAGGTGGATTGGCGCACCATCTTGCCTTCGGTGGCATAGTAGGCGCTCAGATAGATGGGGTTCTGATACAGCACGAACCACGGATTGACCACGGCGTAGATGCATACGCCCACTACCCACGGGCTGATGTCGAGCGCGCCCACGAGCGGCACCATGAAGGCCATGAATATATTGATGTAGGCCATCTCGGAGACGATGATGAAGCGCAAGAATATGGTGATGAGGCAGATGCCAACGATGAACAGGCAGGGATCGGCAGCGAGCGCAGTGATGGCCGGCGTGCATGAAGCGATGATCCATTGATCGATTCCGAGGGTGGCGAATACGCGGGCGAGCCCCAGCACGCAGCCGATGAAGAGGAGCGAATCCCACGCGATCCCTTCGCGAAGCTCCTTTGCGGTCATCACATTGCAAGCGAGCATGGCCACCATAGCGCCGATGGCTACGATGTGCGAAGGCGCGGCATGGAGCGGTTCGCTTACCCAGAGGATCACGCAGGCGCTCATGATGATAGCCATGCGTCGTTCTTTCGCAGAGAACGGCTTGCTCGCAAAAGTGCTGTCCGCGCCAACGGAACCTGTCGCGCCTGCCGTTGATGGCGTTGCCTTCGTTGGTGCTTGCATCTGTGTGGGTCTTGCCTTGCGTTCTCCTTGGGGTCGGAACAGCAGCACGAGGGCGACGTAGTTGACGATCATGACGAAGATGAACCAAGGGAGCATGCACGCGAACCACTTCACCAGGGGAAACTGGGCAGCAACATCTGCGGGCAAGGTTGCCAAGAGCCCATAGCCGATGATGGACGAGCTGATCACCGCGGGCCCTACGGTGCGGATCCCTGTGAACATGGCCAGGAAGAGCCCCGTAGCGCTGCGTCCTTTCCGCTCGTATCCCAGCGAGTCAGAGATGCTGAGCGTGAGAGGAGCCAGCATGGTGGCCTTTGCGGAGAGCGATGGGATGAAGGGCCCGATCAGCGTGCCTGCTGCGATGAGGCCTGCCGCTTGCATGGAGAACGTGCGTGGGAAGATATGCAGGATAGCTGCCGCCATGCGCGTCATGAGCCCGCTTCGCTGCATGCCGGATCCCAGGGCGAATGCGGCAACCAGAAGCCACCATGTGGGAGAGGCGAAGGCTGAGAAAACCGTTTCCGTTGGCACCTGGCACAGGGCGATGAATGCCCCCGCCATGATGAGCGCGGTGACGAATTCGGGAAGAACGCCGCTTGCCCACCATATGATGCAGCAGGCAAGGATGCCTAAGGCTCCCAAGGCTTGAAGGCTCAACGTATCGGTCATGCCCAGCAGATTCCCTAAAGCGAAGACGAGGATGCCCATGAGCAACCCTGCTGCTATGATCAACGCCTTCTTCACGCTCTTTCGGCTCTCTTTCGTATGTCGTGGGAAAACCGCCCTACCTTAGCACGGCTTGAGAGACGGCGCAGGTGGGGTCTTTGGTTGCTGCGCTCTGGTGGGGGGTCTGAAGAGAGCGCCCATGGATGCCGCGAGCATGGGATGAGCGCTGGGGAAGTCGTGTGGGTGCTGGCCGTGCTCTTCCATTGCGGGCGTGGACATGCTATAAGTGCTCCAAGAATGAGCACCGCATAAGGAGGATCTATGAAACGCGTGCTGATCGCCATATTGGCCGCCACGTTCTGCGCAGCGCTAGCTATTCCGACCATTGCCTTCGCTGCAGCGCGTCCTGCGGCGGGACTTGTTGCTCACCCAGCTATCACCATGGCAGACGCCCCGGCTTCCTTCAGCGGTTTGCAGGGATGCGTCAAAGCCATGAGCGGCATGCCTGATGCATGTGCTCGGGTCGTCGAATGCGTCTCTCCCCATCATTTCCTCGACGCTGACGGGGATGGCGTGTGCGATAACGCCGGTGTGGGAACGTGCCTTCACCCAGGGTGCTCTGGCTATGTGGATGCGGATGGTGACGGCGTATGCGACAACTATCCCAACGGCAACGGCAATGGCAATGGGTATGGGTATGGTTCTAGCAACGGCAATGGCTCCGTTGATGATGCGGGCAGCGCTGATGGGGCTCGCTGGCGCGGCCATCATGCTGAGCGCGGTCACCAGAGCCAAGGCGCGCATCACGGTTGGGCGTACTGAGCGCCGTTACCCTCTCATCCCTTCGCGAAGGCATGAACAGGCTGCTCATCGTATGGAGCGGCCCAGTTCGTAGGCTTCTTGCAGCCCCGGATTGCCCGTAATAGCACCCTTCTCGTAGACGTTGTTCACGATGACTTCGCCGATCACTTCGCGCTTGCAGTAGCTTGAGCACTGGCGGAAGGTGCCGATGGCTGCTGATGCCGTTGTGGCATCCTTGTCTTCGAAGCACAAGAGGAGCGCCGTTTGCTTGATGTTGAAGGGCTTGCCGATCTGACAGAACGTGCGGTCTTCGAAAGCGCGCATCTGAGCGGGAAAGTTGTAGAAGTACATGGGCGTGGCATAGACCAAGATGTCTGCCTCGCGCAGCTTGGGGTAATACTTCTGCATGTCGTCATCTTGGACGCAGCGGCCATCATGAGAGAAGCAGTATTCGCAGGCCATGCAGCCATGAATGTTCGCGTGGCCCACATCGAAGCGCGTGACCGCATGTCCTGCCTCTTCGGCTCCTCTGATGAACTCATCTGCGAGCATGCTGGAATTGCCTTGTGTGCGAGGGCTGCAATGGACCACGACGATCTTCTTCGGCATGAGCGCTTCCTTTCCGCTTGATCTGCAATGAAGCCAATCTACACCTGAATGGCAATGCGCGCCAGCGTATTCACCGGGATGTCTGGCATGCCCATGCCGTCAAACAGCGGCCGCTCTTCTGAAGGTCACATGCATTGCTGCACCCCCGCCATCCTTCGCGTTTTCTCTATGCCTTCGATCACCTCTATGCTGTCGCCGGGAGCGATCCGCCCTCCTTCGATCACCTTGCAGAAGACGCCTTCACGCGGCATGATGCAGTCGCCCATCTTGTGATAGATGGCGCAATGGGCGTGGCATTCCTTACCGATCTGCGTGAGCTCTAGCACCACATTCCCGGATCTGAAGCGCGTGCCGATAGGAAGGTTCTTCAGGTCGAATCCCTCGACGATGATGTTCTCGCCGAACGAGCCGTTCGCCACGTCAGCCCCGCGTGCCTTGAAGTCCTCGATCTTCTCATAGCTGAGCAGGCTCACCTGGCGGTGCCAATGACCCGCATGAGCGTCATCTTGGATGCCCCAATCAGGGCGCAGCTCTATGGAGTGAGCTTCTGATTTCTGGATGCCTTTGATCGTGCTTGTGCAAACGGCTTTGACAGTGCCCATGTTGCACGCTCCTTTGCTCAAGAGGCGATATGCCGTGCGCTACCTCGGCATACCCGGTGCAACATCAGATGAATGCCCGCGACCGCTGCACGACGATCAACGGGAACTTCCTAGCGCGAGGACATTATATACATTTGAGGAACATGAGAGAGAGCGGGATACCAAAAGGCGTGACCCTTTGGCGCTTTTGGATACAATGCTTGGAGATGAGCTGCGGATGGGATGAGGTCGGTGTATGAGGTCAGTGCCGAGGATCGATGAGAAGGCGTTGAGGGAATCTGCGAAAGAGCATGAGAAGGACGTGCTGGCGAATGATGAGCCGGTGATATTGGAGTCATCAGAGACGGATCCGGAATTCCCTGCGATGGAAGAATACGAGGTGGATGAAGACGGGCCGAAGGGCTCAAGGGCTCAGCACCCTGGTCTCATCTGGGGTGCCATAGCAGTGGTGGCTGTCATCATCTTGTGCATCGTCTTCAGCATGGCAGGTGATTGGATGAGCCCTCAAGAGGCGCAGCAGGTCCAAGACCAACAGGAGAACGAGCAGATACACCCCGAAGGGTAGGGTAGAGGATCTTACCTATTCGTCCCTCTTGCAGAGGAAGAGCGGGTTATGCAGAACATCGCAGGAGTCGAACGCAAAGAATACCGCACACCGGTGGGAGCGATCACCTATTGGGTGAGCGCTGATCCTGTTCCGGGACGGCCTTGGCTCGTGTTCTTGCCGGGATTGACAGCGGACCATCGCCTCTTCGACAAGCAGGTGGAGCATTTCGCCCGCACTGCGAACGTTCTGGTTTGGGATGCTCCCTCACATGGCGCCTCGCGTCCGTTCCCTCTCGTCTGGACGCTTGATGATTGGGCCTCTTGGCTCAGAGCCATTCTCCAGCAAGAGCGCGTCGCATCACCGGTGCTCATCGGGCAATCGATGGGCGGCTATCTCTCACAAGCCTTCATCGACCAGTTTCCCGGTATGGCTGCGGGCTTCATCTCGATCGACTCGTGTCCGCTCAAGCGCTCCTACTATCAAGGGTGGGAGCTGTATCTGCTCAAGCATACCAAGCTGATGTTCGAGCTCTTCCCGTGGAAGATGCTCGTGGATCAAGGCGCGAAGGGAAACTCCACGACGCCCTATGGTCAAAGCCTCATGCGCGAGATGATGCTCGGCTACGACAAACGCGAGTATTGCATGCTCTCTGCCCATGGCTTTCGCGTGCTGGCCGATGCGGTGGAGAGCGACCGGCCCTATGAGATCAGCTGCCCTATGCTCGTGATCTGCGGTGAGGAGGATGGCGCTGGTTCGGCGAAGCGCTACAACCGCGCATGGGAAAAGCGTGAAGGGCATGCGGTGCACTGGATAGAAGGCGCTGGACATAATTCGTGTTGCGATAGGCCTGATGAGATCAATGCCCTCATAGATGAATTCGTAGGGGAGAACAGGGGACGTAGCAGTGTTCGCAGATAGACTCCTCGAATGGCCGATTCTGTGATGTTCGCGAACACTGCTACGTCCCCTGTTCTCCGTCTGTCGAAAGCGGAAGGAGCATCCATGCGCGTCCTCATCGCGCCTATGATGGCCATGGCAGAAAGCGCGGGACCCGCCAGTCGTGCCCAGATCCTTGCCAGCGCCATGGCAGCGAAGGGATGGGAAGTGGCGCTCTGCGTCCCGGAAGGCGCCCCTGTCAACGCGCCTGCTGGCGTGCAGGCGATCCCTGTGCGCATGCCGGTGCCCTTGGGACTTCCGCGTGCCATTGGGAAGAGAATGTTTCCGCTGGCCCAGCGACTTGGATTGAATCGACGCGTGCCCATGGCGTGTTTCGATGACGTCTTGCGACTTACCGGCAACGCAGACGGCCGCTACCTTGAGGCAGCAGTGCAGCAGATGCGCGAAGTCATCCGTCGAGAGAGGTTCGACGCTGTCTACTCTGAGTTCAGCGTGCCTGCCATTGTTGCAGCGTTGGCAGAAGAGATGCCTGTCTTTGGAACGGTGAGCTATCCAACGCAGCCATCCTTCGCGAGCGATCCTGCCACTGTTGCCGGGGTGAACCGGGTGCTGCGTTCGCTATCGATGGAGTCCGTACGTTCGCCAGAGGACGTGCTCCTCATGCCCCAGGTGCGCTTCGTGCCATCCTGTCGCGCGATGGAGCCCTTTCCTGAGGATGCTCCCGTCGTATTCACGGGTCCGTTCGCCGGGATGCCGTCGAATGTGACGGAGGCAGCGGAGGTTCCTCGCGACGTGGTCGTGGCGTATCTCGGCAATGGCGCTGTCACGCCTCGTCGGGCCGTTGTGATGCTTGCGGAAGCGCTGAAAAACAGTGGCCTTGGATTGTATGTTGCCGGGCTTCCCGAGGGCTTTGCAGAAGGTGTGCGAACCGCGCCGCGCCTTGACTTCGCTGCATTGCTTCCCCGCGCTGTCGTATTCGTGAACCATGGGGGTCAGAACTCAGTGATGGATGGCATCGCTTTTGGGGCGCCTCAGCTCATCTGCCCAGGAAGGGTCTTCGAGCGGCGGTTCAACGCTGAGGCGGCTGCGCGCAACAGCGTCGGCGTCATGCTGGAACACGAATGCTTCGATGGAAGATCCGTGCACGATGCTATCGGTCAGCTTGTCGACGATCGTGAGAAGTTCCAGGATGCGGCCCGGGACCTTCGCGCCAAGCTTTCTAACCTCGGTGGAGCGGTTCAGGTCATGAGCGTCATGAGCGAGTCGATGGCCCATGAGTCAAGAGGGCTGTCCACCTGAGTCATGCTGTGACAAAAGCAGGCCCGCGATGGTCATCGCCAATCCCGTTACGATCAGAAGGTTCATCGGCTCGCCCAGGATGAGCACTGAAGCTGTTGCTGTGATAGCGGGCACGAGGTAGATGTAGGTGGTCGACACCGTGGGGCCGAGGTGCTTTACCGATGCTCCCCACGTTGCGAAGCAGGCTGCAGAGGCCAAGAGGCCCAAGAACAGCAGATTCGCCGCATTCTGCCAATCAAGCAGCGTCTCTTCAGACGGCAACGGACCGCCGAAAAGGAGCGTTGCGGGCACGATGAGAACCAAGCCCCAGAAGAAAATCCTCTTTGTGGACGCTACGGTCTCATATCCCGCCTCGGCGATCCTCTTCACCAAAATGGAATACACCGCCCACACCAAGGCGGCCAGAAGCGCTAGCAGGTCGCCGAACAGCGAGAAGCTGCCGAAGGTCGCTATGGAATCCTCGTTGCCCGTGCCAGCGCTCACCACCAGAAGCCCTCCCATGGCAAGGGCGAATCCGCAAAAGAAGCGCCAGTTCAAGGCTGAGCGGTTGCCGAGCAGCGCGGATAAGATGCCTGTGAACAGCGGCGCAGCGGCCACGATGATTCCGACGGCTGTCGCTGTGGTGAAGACGAGAGCCACATTCTCCAGAAGGTAATAGGCCGCGATACCGCTCAGCCCTGCGGCTGCGAAGAGAAGCTCATGCTTGCGCTGTTCAAGGCGCAGGATATGCGGCCTGATGGGGCAGAGCGCACAGAAACCGATAGCGAATCGGATGAGCAGGATCCACAGCGGGGAGAAACTCGCGAGCAGCACCTTCGTGGATACGAATGTGGTGCCCCATACGAATACCGTGAAAAGTGCCACCAGATGGTACTTCATGAGTGCTTCTTCTCGCAGGCCATGGCCCGGTACGCGCCGGGTGTCGTAGTGCAGCTCTGTTCTTCCGTTGGCATCGCCTTATTGTATCCATGCGAATGCTGTCGCTCTTGAACGTAATTGCGCTTTCTGGGTGAAAAGTCAGCAACTTGAAGGGATGGAGTGCAACGGGGTAACGACAATACCGGCATCGGCATCCCATGAAGTAGAATTCGACCAGATCTTGCAAGCGGCGAGGCGGATAGGGCGGCCTATGGACGAACCCACCAGGAACAAAGACGCCAAGGACAGGGCCACCATGGAGGCCATTGGGTGCATCTATTGCCGCGGGAACCACGACTCTGCCATTCGCGGCGCGGACGGCATGTGCCCGGAGTGCCGCAATGCCATCGAGGCAACCCTAGAACGTGCGGCGGCCTGCCCCTATGGACACGAGAGCAACTGCGAGGATTGCCGTACCCACTGCCAAAGAGGGGAGGCGCAGCAGGAGATCAAGCGCATTATGCGCTACGCTGCACCGCGCATGGTCGTCCGCCATCCTCTCATGACAGCGACTTATCTCAAGCGAAAGCTTCGTTCCAAGGCTCGCTGACGCTGTAGGTGTCTTCGAACATGCCACTCGGTATGTTCTGATGTCGCGTTACTGGTCCAGGGCGCGGATGGAACGTGGCAGGTAGGCTATGAGCCCCAGTACCAGGCAGGCCATGCCGTCCACGAGGAAGAAGGGCGCGATGCCCATGGTCTCTGCCAGCGCGCCGCCGATGGCGACGCCCACAGGAGATGCCAGCCCCATGACGGCGCTCAGCAGTCCCATGGCACGTCCCATCTTCTCGTCGGGCACATGCCGTTGGGTAAGCGTCATGGTGGGCCCATTGAACCATGAGCACGCAACGGCCATCACTGCTACCAGCCCCACGAACGCTGCGAAGGCATCAGGCGGCAAGAGGCCGCAGGCAGCGGTCGTCACGCCTACCACCACCGTCGCCACTGCGATGAGCAGCGCGAGGCGCTTGCCCCCGCCCCAGGCGATCAGGATGCCCGATCCCACGAACATCCCCACACCGAAAGCAGCTTCGACGATGGAGGCCGCATAGCCGTCCCCGCCGAAGTGGTCGTAGGTCATGAGCGGGAACACAGCCGAGAGCGGGCTGAAGATCATCATGCCGATGGTCACCATGACCCAGAGGAGCACAAGCCCCCGCGTCTTCGCCACGGCATGCCAACCGTCACGCAGGTTCGCCAGCACATGCTGCTTCTCGGCAGCAGGGTCCACCACCGTGGGCACCTTGGCGAGGCTCAAGCCGAGGATTGCCGCGCACGCTCCCGCGAAATCGAGGAACATGACCGAAGGGAACCCCAGCGTGGTATAGAGGAAGATGCCGAAGGCGGGCGCTCCGATGGATGCCACGGATGTGAGCAGTTGGTCGAGCGTGTTGATGCGCAGCAGGTGCTTGTCGGGCACGAGCATGGGCATCGTCGCCATCATGGCGGGGCTGTGGAATGCCTGGCCTATGGCCCGCGCGATGCACACCACCAAGAGCAGCGGAAGAGAAACGTCGCCAGCGAGGATGAGGAAGCCAGCGATGAGCGAGACGACACCAATGGCACCGTCCGCTGCGATCATGATGAGCTTGCGGTTGTGCTTATCTGCCACGATGCCGCCGAAGGGCGAGATGAGGCCAACGGGCAGCATCACGGCGATGGTCATGACCGAGAGCGCGAGCGCACTGCCGGTGGATTCGGTCACATACCACACCACCGCATAGCCCGCGGCGTAGCTCGTGACCATGGAAACAGCCTGTCCAGCCCAGATCACAGCGATGATGGAGAGCCAGTTCTTCTGCAGAGGGAGCCCAGCGGCGCTCATGGCCTTTGTGGACGCAGCTTCGTGGTGCGTGGGCTTGCTGAACATGGGACTCTCTTCCTGGGCTGCGGGTAAGGGGCGTCAGTGTGGAGTGGGCGGATGCAATTCATTGTCGCCTTGCGCTTCGCTCTTGACAAGCGTTCGACACGATGTAATATATATCTTACATGCAAGATATATATTACATGCACGATGTCGAGCGAAAGGTTCCTGTGGAAGGCCAGAAGAATGAGCGCATGCGGGCGGCGCGCACTGCCTGCGACCTATCGCAGCAAGAGCTGGCAGATGCGGTGGGCGCTACGCGCCAGACCATCGGTCTCATCGAGGCCGGGCGCTACAACCCCAGCCTCAAGCTGTGCACTGCCATCTGCAAGACGCTCGGCAAGACCTTGGACGACCTGTTCTGGGAAGTGGGGGAGTGACGATGTACCTGATTCGGAAATGGAACGAATACATGGGACCGAAGGACGAGCGCCTAGAGGCTGAGGGGAACAAGTCGACAAAGGCGGCGGCCTACATCCTGCTCGTAGGCTCGATCGTAAGCCTGTACTATGGGATCATGGTGAACCAGGTGGCATCTACCACTGACCACCCCATCCTCACGCCCCTCGGGGAGTCTGTGCTTCCCGTTCAGGTGCCACTGACGTTGACGATACTGGTCGCCGGCGTCGTATCGCTGTTCATGCAGATGCGCAAGGGCATGTTCTCCAGCTACAAGCGCTACGCCGAGGTGGACCGCATCCCCTGGGACTATGTTGCCGTCTTCGCGTTGCTCATGGGGGCGGTTCTGGGCGTCCTGACTTGCGGAATGCGCATTCTGGCAGAGGTGCAGATCGTTGGTGTGGAGAACGTCGCCTGGTTCGGTGACCTTGCCATCGGCGTCGTGTTCTTCGTCATAGGCTACGGGCTTGGCTTTGGCGCCATGGCGCTGACCATCCACGATGCCATCAAGCGTCGCCGCGAACTCGATCGCGAGCTGCTGGACTGACGGATCTTTTTAGTAGGATCGATATCATCCCCACGACACGTGGTACCCTTCGTCTCATATAACCGAGGATCGGAAACGCAGAGGGAGGGCACATGTCGATCGAGAGGGCGAAGGCGCATCTTGCGCAATACGGGCGCGAAGGTGATGTGATGGAGTTCGACGTTTCGAGCGCTACGGTGGATCTGGCAGCGCAGGCGGTTGGTTGCGAGCCTGCTCGCATCGCCAAGACGCTCTCGTTCGACATGGGAGAGCGCGTGGCGCTCGTGGTGTGCGCTGGCGATGCTCGCATCGCCAATCCCAAGTTCAAGGCGCGCTTCGGATGTAAGCCGAAGATGCTCGCTGCGGATGAGGCGGAAGACCGCATCGGTCATGCCGTGGGTGGCGTGTGCCCCTTCGGCGTGGAGGATGAGTGCGACGTATATCTGGATGAATTGCTGCGCCGATTCGACACCATCTATCCAGCTTGCGGCAGCTCCAACAGCGCCATTGCCTTGAGCCCTAGTGAGCTGGCTGACATCGTGAGCGGCAGCATGTGGGTCGATGTCTGCAAGCTGCCCGCGTAGCGCACCGTTGGCGAACAGATCGTTTGCATCTCCAATTCCAGCAAGATCTTCTTCCCCGGTGCAGCTGACCTCCTGAGGGTAGTTGCATGTCCGAAAACAGCTAGTCAAGCACCGTGGGGTAGGGTACCTTGACAGCAGGCAGAACAACCAGGAGAGAAAGCGGGAGCAGGTGGGCGCCATCCTCTCAGATACATCAGCGCACGAGGATCTGAACGCTTCAGAAGAGCGGCGAAGAGCGCTTTACAAGGCGTTCGAATCTGGCGATACGCGATTCGATGGGCAGGTCTTCGTGGGCGTCTCTTCAACGGGGATCTACTGTCGAACGGTCTGCAAGGCGAAGATGCCCAAGTATGAGAACTGCACATTCTTCCGTACGGCGGCGGAAGCCGAAGCAGCTGGTTTCCGCCCCTGCATGACGTGTCGTCCAGAGCTAGCTCCAGGGCTGTCGCTTGTGGATGCCCGATCCAATCTTGCGAGAAGGGCTGCTCATATGCTGCAGGCACGATGCTCATCTTCGGTGAGCATCGAGTCGATCGCTGCCAAGCTTGGGTATACGGGCAGGCACTTAAGGCGCGCTTTCGAAGCTGAATATGGGGTGACACCGGTTCAGTACCTCAGAACCTGTAGGCTCCTTTTGGCGAAATCCCTCCTCACCGATACCGATCTCCCTGTTTCGCTCGTGGTGAAGGCATCTGGGTTCGGCAGCGTGCGGCGTTTCAACGACGCATTCAAGGAGCACTACCGGCTCACTCCGTCTGATGTGCGCAAGAAGCGAGGGAAGTCTGCCATCCATGCAGGAACCATCGCGGTACGCGTGAGCTATCGGCCACCGTATGGGTTCTCAGAGCTGCTCGCGTTCTTCCGGGGCCGCGCGCTGGGCCATGTCGAACGGGTGGATGATGTGTCCTATGCCCGTGCCGTGCGGCTTGAGGGCGCTGATGGCAATGCGGTAAGCGGCTGGGTGCGCGTGGAGGATGACCCTTCTCACAACCAGCTCATCGTCACCATATCCGATGAGCTCACTGCTGTCGTTCCGGAGATCATCGCCCGTGTGCGGCACATGTTCGACACAGACAGCGATCCTGTAGCGGTTGCGGAGGCGCTCGCGCCGCTTCAGGGAAGCGTTTCAGGTCTGCATGCTGAGGGGATCCGGGTGCCCGGTTGCTTCGACCCGTTCGAGATAGCGTGTCGGGCGGTGATCGGGCAGCAAGTCAGCGTGAAGGCCGCGAACAACCTTGCTGCGCGCATCGTGGAGCGCTATGGCGAAAAGCTTGAGACCGGCATCAGCGAACTGGATAGGGCATGGCCATCAGCCGCGGTGGTCTGTTCGCTTCCGAGCGTTGAAGATGCATTCGGCGAGCTGGGCCTCATCAAGACGAGGTCGCGCGCCATCGCTCAGATAGCAGCGCTCATGTGCGATGGAGCGCTGGATCTGGACGCCAGTGCTGTGGCAGAAGACCAGATGGAGGCGCTCTTGCAGATACGGGGGATCGGCCCGTGGTCTGCCAACTATATCGCCATGCGCGCTTTGGGGCATCCTGATGCATTTTTGGAGACCGACGCAGGCGTCGCTCACGCGCTCCCTGATCTGACGCCGAAGGAGCGCCTTGCATTGGTGGAGGATTGCCGTCCGTGGCGCAGCTACGCGGTGCTGGCGCTTTGGGATTCCCTTTCTGGATGACATATGCGAAAGACTGAGGAGGTAGCATGTACTATTGCAGCGAATACGAGTCCCCGGTAGGTACCTTGACCATCGCAAGCGACGGACAAGCCGTTTGCGGCCTTTGGCTCGACGGGCAGAAATACCATGGTGGCACGATACCTGAGGAGATGGTGCCCAACGATAACGCTGGCGGCTTCGCGGAGTTGAGAGCATGGCTGGATGCGTACTTCGCGGGGAATCCGCAGCCCATCGAAGACGTGCCGTTGGCACCCATCGGAAGCGACTTCCAACAGGCTGTATGGGAAAAGCTTGCTGCCATACCCTACGGTGAGCTCACCACCTATGGCGCCATCGCCTCAGATCTCAAGCGCGAACGCGGCAAAGCGTCAGCCTTGGCCGTTGGGGGTGCGGTGGGGCACAATCCCATCTCCATCATCATTCCGTGCCATCGGGTCGTCGGCGCAGACGGAAGCTTGACCGGTTACGCGGGAGGCCTTCCCCGAAAGCTCTGGCTCCTGGAACACGAAGGAGTGGATACGGACCGCCTGTATATTCCCACGCGCGGCACCGCCCTCTGAGCACAAGGGGAGAACAGGGGACGTAGCACTGTTCTTCATGCTATACCGGAAACAACAAACCCTGAGTTGATCAGCATCTCGCTCAGCGCGATCTCGAAAACATGAAGAACAGTGCTACGTCCCCTGTTCTCCCCTCGCCCTCTGTTCTCTCAGGCTCATGGCTGGATGGTAACAGGTCGGTCAAACCGATCTGTGCGTCCTCGATGACCCAAGAGCGGCGTCGCTAGAATCGGCTTGTTCGAAGGAAGTCCGCTTGCATAGGGAAGAAGGTCATGGAAATGGCGGAATCAACAGAGGTCATCAAGAGCCTGAAGAAGGCAGCAAACTATACGAAGCTGGGCATGCGCGATCTAGGCCCGAAGAGCTTCAAGAAGGGTCAAGGCGCCTTGATCAAGGTGCTCTACAAGTTCTCTGACGAGGGTGCGCTTTGCAAGAAGAAGCTGGAGAAGGTGTTGGGATGGAGGGGCAAGGAGTTGCGCCGCGTTGCCAAGAAGGCAGCGGACAACGGCTACGTCATCATTTCCGATCCCCAGTTCAAGTTCGAAGTGTCGCTCACGGACAAGGGCAAGGAAGTCATCAAGAAGCGCATGACGGCTGAGGATCGCGCTGCTGACGCCATTCTGGAAGCACTCAGCGGCGAAGAGCGCCAGCAGCTTCTTGGCATCACCCAGAAGATCTCGAAGACCTGCGAAGACATGGGCCTTGATTACTCCACCATTCAGAAGCGTGCCGGACATGGCAAGAAGCACGGCTGCCGCAGGCATGATGGCCACGGTCATGGCAAGGGCTGCTGCCACCAGGGCCATGGTGGATCGCCCAAGTACGTGTTCGTCTTCGAAGAGGGTGGCCATCGCCATCACAGGTAGGGCGGACAGTGGCAGTCCTGACGGCCTTGGGCTTTCTGCCCAGGGCCGTTGCATGTGGGTGATCCCCTTGGTGCTGCTACCTGACCGCATGCAAGGACCTGCCGAATGCTGTGGGTGGCTGCGCCGCCGCAGGGAACCGTCTTGTGTGCTAGGCTGCGGTGCGGTTGGCAGGTTCGCAAGGCGAAAAGGCGGTGGCGCATGGGCGATGTGAAGGGACTGCTGTTCGACGCGGACGGCACGCTGATCGACACTCAGGATATCATCCTGATGTCCATGCGGCACACCGTGAACGACCTTTACGGCTTCGATCGCACTGACGAAGAGCTCATGGACGGCGTGGGCACGCCGCTTCTGGACCAGATGCTCCATTTCGCGGGCGGTGATGCGCAGACGGCTGAGGCCATGGTGGCCGACTACCGTGCGCACAACGATGCCATCCATGATGCAGGTGTGGAGGCGTTCCCAGGCACGAAGGAGGCGCTGGAGAGGCTGGCGCGTGCCGGATATTCCATGGGCGTGGTGACATCCAAGCGGCACAGGATGGCCGAACGAGGGCTGGAGCTCTGCGGCATCCTCTCGTTCTTTGACTTCGTCGTGGGTTCCGATGACTGGCCAGAGCACAAGCCCGCGCCAGGCTCCATTCTGCATGGATGCGATCTTTTAGGCATTCCGGCCCAAGAATGCGCCTACATCGGAGACAGCCCCTATGACATCATGGCGGGGCGCGCTGCTGGTTGCGCCACGTATGCGGCGCTTTGGGGCATGTTCCCAGCGAAGACGCTCACGGCAGAGCAGCCTGACCATCTATGCGCTTCCATGGGGGAGCTGGCGACGCTGTTCTCCGTTTGGCCATGCAAGCTGGCTTTCGTGACTTAGGAGATGACCGCGTGAGCATACCCATCACCGATCCTGAGATAACCGCGTCGTTTCACCTGGTGGCAAACTCATCGCAGAAGATCGAGAAGCTGTTCGCCAAAGCCTAGTGCACCCGTTTACCCCGTCCCTTTGGGTGCACGATATCGTTCCTAGCCCGTATAGGCAGCATCGCTTCCGTTCGAGAAATCCTGAGCGGCGAGCCATGTGGCCTCTTCGTCAGATTCGGGTACATCGATGCGCTCGATCTGGAATACGACGGGGCGTGTGCCGTCGTTGCAGCAGGCGATCATCATGCGATCATCGTTCGTCCAGTTGTGCATGATCGCGCCGCCTTGCAGTGCTGTGTAGATATAGCGGTTCACAGCATCCCACGCTTCGCCGCACGGCCAGTCGCCGCCATCGCTGATGCGGGTTCCACGACCCAGATGGTAGTAGTCATCCTTGTCAGGCTCGCGGTCGAACACGAACACGTCGCCTTGCTCAAAACAGGGACATGGGCCGCTTTTCGGATCGGCTAGGTAGCTCTCCTGCAGGTCCTCGAACACCTTCGTTTCCAGAACGGTCACTTTACAGCGGTGTTTCATGGGTGTGCTCCTTCGCTTGTTCGCGCTGTTCTTTAAGATAGTGCAGAGGGTGCACCGTTACGAACCCATCAAAGCGGTTGCGAATGCGGTTGCGGCCAGGAATACCCCAGGAACGTTCGCGATGACGATGGGCCAGTCCTTACGCTTCTGCAATAGTCCGTAAGCCGACCACATGATGCAGTTGAGCATCGCAGCGAAGGGTTGTACCGGGTTGCCCGGATGCCCTGCAAGATTATCTGCTATCTGCGGGATGTACGACACATACATGATGACGGCAAGCACTGATGCGATGTAGCCGATCAGACGCACGATCTTGTCGAATGTTCCGGGTTTCTTCGTATGGGCGAGGGGAGGCGTTTCGGTGGAAGTCTTAGACTGGACGTGCGGCGGCGATGGTGTTGCGGTTGTGCTTTTTGTCGCATGTGCTCTTGCTCTCATCTTGCACCTCCTCATCCCGCATGATAGAGACCGCTTTTCTGGTACGAGTGTTCGCAGCGGCTCTGTTACGGAATGGCAAATGTGCTGTTAAGGGGCTTCACGGAGAACAGGGGACGTAGCACTGTTCTCCGTCAGACGTTGCTTTTCATGGCCGTGCCGTCGTAGGTCGATGCCTCTTGTTCGTCAGCTTCCGTCGATCCCGTAGCTTCGGGACACAGCGGAGGGATCAGCGTCTCCTTCGACTCGGGAATAAGCCAGGCCAGCGGGCGCAATGCGCCGTCGAATGCACGCACGGCCATGCCTACGAATACGGCCGATAGGATGGTGCCTTCTCTTACCTGGAACAGGCCACCCAAAAGCATTAGTGACGCGATGGTAGCGAGGCACATTAGCGTGACATCCCACGCCACCTTGCAGCTGCTGAATCTACGACGTGACACGTACGAGATCACCTGTACGGCGGCGTCACCCGGCGTCATCAGCAGGTCTGACGCCAGCTGCACGCGTATGCCGAATCCCAGCACGACGATGGAGGCGAGCAGGAACGCCATCTGCTGGACGTACCCTGCAGGCGGGAACCACTGAAGCACCGCAAGCCATGCGTCTACTGATATTGAAAGCACGAAGAACAGTGGGATCTGCAAGAACTGGATGGGTGCGAACCTGCTCCTCAGCAGTGCGATCTCCAGGAGGAAGTACAGCAGATTGAAGACGAATGTCCACGCGCCCATGGTCATCGGGATGTCGGAGAGCACGCTGGCCTCGGTCAGCACCGCAGGAAGGCTGGAGATGGGCGACGTGCCAATGCCTGCGTGCTTTGCCATGGCGATGCCAAGCGCGATGCATATCAGTCCAAGGAGCATCACCACGACGCGCACGGTCAGATTGGGCGCAGGCTTCGAACAGAAGCGCTCCCAGGCTGCACGCATGCTACCTGCGCGTTGTTGAGATGTGCTGTTGTGGGGATTCATTTCGAGCACATTCTACAACCTGCGCGACGCCCTTATGCATCGACGATCTTGCGAACGGCCACACCCATCATTTCCAACTGAATGGATGGTTACCTGCCCCTAACGCAAAGTGATGCTTCACCAACCCGAGGTCCTCCCCGAGAATGTCCCCGGCCCATACGTGATGGAAACCTCGTTTCCAACGCCCTTTATCGTAAACGCCTGCTTATTGAGAGCGGTCGGAGCAAGAAGCGCGGCCTCAACGCCGTTCTTGAACCACTCGTGCACCCAAAGGTGCACCCAAAGGGACGGGGTAAACGGGTGCAGACACATCTGCCAAGAGCCCCATCAAATGCTGTCAGGCCGAAGCATCAGATGCCGGAGTCTTCACGTAGAAGATCCAATAGCGGCTGCCATCACATCGCCCGGCCACCGT
>CANODU010000036.1 GCA_947565185.1 uncultured Eggerthellaceae bacterium
GGTTCAGTGACATCGTTCACCGGATCGTCCATGGTGATCTGATCGTTGACCGGATCGTTGGACTTAGTGCCCTCATCTGCACCATCAACTGGATCGATGGTCTCCTCGGTGGGGGTGTCCCCCTCAGGATCATCCTCAAACGCAAGCGCCTCTCCACTGAACACGGTGAGGTTCAGCATGGTGAACACCATCGCAAGCGAAACGAGCACGGCAAGCGCCTTGCCCCACCATGAATCGCGAGCGCTGATCAGATGCCCGGTGATCCCTTCTTTCATATGGCTCTCCTCCTGAAGACCGTCCCCCAACTTCTTCGATGCAAGGATTATCCCTGTTAACTAACTGTTATCTGATTGTTCGACAGTAGAATGACATGATAAAGAATGGATACTGATAGAATATCATCCGCTGCCGCCGAGCCTTGATAGGAGGCACCATGGACGAGCGAGCCATCACCGTGCAGCGATCAAAGTGGGGGAATGAGCTCCTCCCCCTGGTATGCGGCATTGCGAACGCAGGTGGCGGACGGCTGCTGATCGCCGCTGAAGAGAAGTGGCACCCACTGAGGATCGGGAAGCTGCGCCGCCCCTTCGAAACCATCCCCTCTACGGTCCTACGAGAGCTGGGGCTTGTCTGCACGACTGAGCCGGTGATGGAGGGTGCCGTGCTCAACCTGGAGGTAGGCATTCCCGCCGCTCCCGAACCAGTGATCTATGGCGGCACGTATTACTTGTATGTCGACGGCGACTGCAAGCCGATGTCCAGCCTGCAGGAGCTGAAAGAGCACCTGAAGCCAACGGAAGAAGACTCCTACCTGGATAACGACGGCCGTAGGGTGCCGAAGCGTACGGCTTCGCATGTGAGCCCGCAAAAGCAGCCTTCCGATCGGCAAACCTTCGAAGAGCGTTCCGTGGCTGCCGCCGAAGAGCTGGACATGACCATCACGGATGAATATGTGCTCAAGGTATTGAGGACCAACGGCCGCGTCACGGCAACACGCGCCGCCGCCCTGCTCAGCGTAAGCGAAAGCACCGTGCGGCGTTCATTCAAGCGCCTCAAGGAATACGGCTTCATCAAGCGCATCGGCTCCAACAAGGCAGGTTATTGGAAGGTGCTGCGCTGATAATGCTTGCCCGGTCTTTATAGAACGATTTTCCGTAGCGCCGAATTTAAGTTCTGTCTTTGTGCTCCGTGAGTGCCCTGTTCAGGTTGATCTTCGTAGTGCAGAACTTTAGTTCTGCCTTTGTCGAACAGACTTCGCGGGGGCAGCACTAAAGTGCTGCGCTACGGATTTCCAAACCTGGAAGACGACCATAGAATTGTCAAGCGGGAACGACGGTCCCCTCAAGGAGCATGACGAGCTCTTCGCGGTCACGGAACGGCTTCGGCCTGTTCGAATGGGAGATCTTCACCAGTTCTCCCTCCCATATATTGCCGTTCTGAGCAAAGCGATTGGTGCGTACGACATAATCGAAGCGAATGCGAGAATCCTCAGGAACTTTCGCTTTCACCATGTCATATTTCAGATTGGAGAGGATCCGTTGGAGTTCCGGCACGATGTCTGTCTTCGCGTCCACCTTCACGATACCCGCTTCCGCGTTATAGATGAGGTGCGGCGCAAGGAATGCGGTGCGCATGCTCTGGCGGCGCTTGTTGTCGGCCAGCTTGATGGCAACGCACACGCCCACGATGACGACCCACCAGATGATGGTGATCCAAAGATCCTTCGCATCGATGAGATTGAAGTCAAACACGTTCCACAGGATCAGGAACAAGATTGATGCCACCACAAGAATGGCTATCACGATCCAGTTGCTCTTGCGCATAGAACCTCATCTCTCATGATGCGACAGTTTGTCCATTATAGGGTATCCGCATAGCCCTTCAGGATATTCACCTTGGTGAAGGATACCGTGAAAGGTTGGTTCATGACATCGGTGTATCAAGGGGACGGAGGAGTGAGACATCCTGCGGACATCTCACTCCTCCGTCCCCGTGATACACCCTTGATACACCGCTACAACAAATTGGAGGGCTGAAAGCCCTCCAATTTAGGCCGTTCGGATGCGAAGCATCCGTGAGGCCGTTCCATTTCAAGAGGTGCTGCGAAGCAGCACCGACACACTTTGAGGAAGAGATGCGGGTACCTGCCGGACCCCGCAGATCCTGTGTGCAGCCCTGAAAGGGTTGCCGCAAGATCTGCGGCCTATCCATTTTTGGTACAGAGCCGAATGGGGTGATGGGGTTGAAGCCGATTCTGCAGGCCCAGAAAGATGTGGCGTTCCACCACATCTTGCGCAGGCCGAAGCCAAGGCTGAACACCCCATCACCCCATGAAGGCAAAAGGACAACCTGCATCGCCTCTAAAGATGCCGCTTACGCGTCATCTACGGAATGTCTTCCAATCCAGAGCGTATCAAGGGGACGGAGGAGTGAGACGCGCGTCGCGCATCTCACTCCTCCGTCCCCTTGATACACCGGCACACTTTAAGAGGATTAGGGTCAGACGGCCCACTGATCCAGCATGCGCAGAAGATTCCCGATCTCCATGGGCTTCGCCATATGATCGTTCATGCCCGCTGCCTTCGCGCGCTGGATGTCCTCGTTGAACGCATCAGCCGAAAGCGCCACGATGGGGATCTCAGCCAAGTCCGGCCTGCCGTCCGCTGCCGCCGCGCGAATGGCTTCGGTTGCTTGATAGCCATTCATGATGGGCATCTGGATGTCCATGAATACCATGTCGTAATACCCTGGCTCATGGCTCAACAGCATATCCACTGCCTCTTTGCCATTCTCCGCGTGCTCCACCTGCGCATGCGTCATGCCGATGATGTCCTTGCCTATCTCGGCCGCCATCACGTTGTCTTCCGTGAGCAGGATGCGCTTCGACGAATAGTCTGCCTCTTGGAGCGCCTTCTGCTCGTCGAACTCCTCTTCCTCCACGCCGATCACCAGCGTCTGCATCACGCGCACCAAGCGCGACCGGAACAGCGGCTTCGAGATGAACGCATCAACGCCCGTCTCGCGTGCTTCTTGTTCGATGGAGGACCAATCGTATGCGGACAAGATGATGATGGGCACGTCATCATCCACGATCTCACGGATCTCCCGCGCTGCTTCGATGCCGCTCTTGTTCGGCATCTTCCAGTCCAGGATCACCGCGACATAATCATCATCAACCTGATGATGCTCATACACCGCCTTCACAGCATCTTCGCCATTCATGACGTAGTCCGCTTCCATGCCGATCTCCTTCAGCATGTCAACGGCGCTCTCGCATGCGTCGATGTCGTCGTCGGCCACCAGGACGGAAAGGCCTCGAAGCTCTGAGAGGTCCTCGGCCTTCGGGTTGCGCAGCTGCAAGTAGATGGTCACCCGGAACGTGCTGCCTTCGCCCAAAGCGCTCTCCACGTCGATGGTGCCGTTCATCATGGAGACGATGCTCTTCACGATGGACATGCCCAACCCGGTGCCCTCCACCTTCGTCACGCGCGAATCGTTCGCACGGCTGAAGGGTTCGAAGACGCGCTGGACGAAGTCCTCATCCATGCCGCAGCCCGTGTCAGTGAAGGTGAACTCGTAGCACCCGCATCCATGGATGCGCGAGGGCTTCTCCGCGATCTGGATGCTGATGGAGCCGCCTTCGGGCGTGAACTTGATGGCATTGCCCATGATGTTCATGAACACCTGCTGCAAGCGCATCGGATCTCCGATGACGTGCTCGTGCTTGATGTTGGCGATGTCCACCTTGAGCTCTTGGTTCTTGGCCATCATCTGCGGATGCACGATGGTGAGCAGGCTCTCGATGGTCTCAGGGATATCGAACTCCTCATCTGCCAGCGATATCTTGCCGCTCTCGATCTTCGCCATGTCCAGCACCTCATTGATGAGGCCCAGCAGATGCTTGCTGGAGATGGTGATCTTATGGAGGCAATCCTTGACGCGCTCAGGGTCTTCTATGTGCATCGAAGCGATGGCGGTGAGACCCATGATGGAATTCATGGGCGTGCGGATGTCATGGCTCATGGAGTTCAGGAAGTCGCTCTTGGCCTTCGACGCCTGGTCGGCCGCCATGTAGGCCTCTTCCAGAGCCTCGCGTGCAGAAAGCTCTTGCTGCTTGATCTCCGATACATCCTGCACGGCAAGCAAGACGCTGTTCGCGACACCATCATCGTCGCGCGCAAGGCAGATGACCGAGACCTGGATCCACGTGGGACGCCCCTCAGCATTCGGACTGTCCACACGGTACTCGAACTGAAGATAGGGGATGTCCGGCGTCAGGCTCTTGCGTATGTACTCTGGATTGATGGCATCTTCGATGACCTTGCGATCATCTTCGTCGTAAGCGCGCCCATCCCAGTATTTCTCGAATTGCTCGACCTCTCCTTCATGGCCGATGTCGCCCGACAATCCTGATGCCTTCAGATACTCATAGGTCCCGTTCTCCAGATCCATCCGAACCATGCGCTGGAAGAGATTGGTGGACGCGTCCACGATGCGCGTGGCCTGCGTCTTCTCCAAGAGGAGCTGCTTGGATTGGCGCCGAGACTGGATCAGCAGCACGGCAACGAACAACGCGATGGCGGCCGTGATGGAGAGGATCAAGACGATGGCCGCACCTGTTGCGTTGTGCACCATGGCGTTCGTGATGGTGGATGGGAAGGACCGCAGCACCATCCATGATGTTTCCGGGATGTTCATGAGATACGCAGTGCCTGCACCGGTGGGAGTGGCATAGGCGAATCCAACATCTGTGTTGGTGGCCAAAGATTCCTTGAGCTGGTCGAGGGTGATCCCCTCTAGCTCGACATCCTTGTACACATCCATCACGTTCTCATAGTTGTTCTGCGTGGTGGCTGAGCTGGCAACGATGGATCCATCGCTGTCGCAAAGATAGGTTGATGTCTGCTCCCCGAAGAAATACGTGGTGATCATCTCAGAGATATGCGTTTCCGTGTATGCCCCCGCCAAGACACCAGCAACCTCGCCGTGATAGTACAGCGGCGTATAGAACGCGATCAGCGATTCCTTGTCGATCGCCGGGGAATCCACGGTGCACACGCCGGAATCACCGTCCAAGCCACCGGGGAAGAGGTCCGCACCGCGAAGCTCATCGACCGCGCCACGATCGTCGTACACGGCACCCGAACCATCCGCATAGATCAGGTGATCGAAGGGCGTTCCGCGCAGAAGCTCAGGCAGCTCCTCTGCATTCACCATATTCGAGGTCATGCGCATCTCGTAGGTGTTCGCCACCACCTTGACCATCGTCCCAGCATTGGTGAGAAGGTCCCCCACCCTGCGCGATGTCTGCAGCGTGGTTCCTTCAAGGTAGCGCTTGTTCTGCTCGACGATGCGATCTTGCGTAGAGGACAAGAAGGCCACGAAGGAGATGACGATGATGAGAACAGCGACGATGGCCGCGATGATGCGGTTCCGAGTGACCATTGAGGTGCGTTGCGATGAAGTCATGCGCTTGCCTTTCTACGCTCATCGGATGAGCGGTCGTGGATCGGGAAGATGCTAGATCATGGAGAATGCGTCCACCGTGCGCGTATAGGCTTCCTCAAGCTGTTCGAAAAGAGACGGCACGCGCTCAAGAGGCCCGGCGGGCACTCCCTCCTCATCGGGGCGCAGCACGTCTGCCAATTCTGCCGCAATGTCGCTCAAGCTGGTGAATCCCATGTCTCGACTGATGCCCTTCATCGTGTGCGCTGCGCGAAAGGCCTCTTTCAGATCCCCTTCGTCCAACGCGGTGCGCAGATTGCCGAAGGATGGGTCCTCCGCGAAGATACCGATGAACTTCTCGATGCGCTCGTCGGTCATCAGGCGCGACCGCACGCCTTCAAGGTCTCCGCCGATCTGTGCATAGCATGCTCCGAGTGACACGTGCCCCATCTCCTTGGTCTCTGCTCCTCATATCACGAGCGGCTCGCGTGAGCTGCTGCGATGTCCTCTTCCTTTTCCCCGTCTATCTGCGACAAGGCAGAGAGCGCCTCGTCTTCTGAAAGGATCTTGTCAGCGAACTTGAATCCGCCGCGATCAGCGTTCTTGACCTCATAGAGGGCATGGTCGGCGCTGCGGAAGAGGTCGTCATAGGCACATTCGTCGCCATGCGCCGTGGCAACGCCCATGCTGACGGATACGTCTATGCCGTCGTATTCGCCGATGACGGTCTCATAGACACGCACGATCAAGGGATCCGGGTCCACGCTGCATTCCATGCAGATGAAGAACTCGTCTCCTCCCACGCGCGCGACGATATCGTTGCCGCGCACGCTTCCCTCAAGGCGCTGTGCCATATGGAACAGCACGCGGTCACCGAACAGATGACCGTAGGTATCGTTCACGTCCTTGAATTTGTCCATGTCCACGACGATGAACACGAAGCTCTTTTCCGGGTTGAGCTTCATGCGCTCTTGCACCAGCTTGCGCGCATACGCATGGTTCAAAAGACCCGTGAGGGAATCGTGCGTGGCGCGACGCTGCAGGTCAGCCATCTTCTCGTGGTGCTCGTGGATGTCCACCATCTTGCCGATGGATCCCAGATAGCGCGGCACCTCATCCGAGCTCCAATTCGCATGGGCGGTCACTTGAAGCCAACGTGGCTCATCGTCGATGGTGGCTTCGAATTCCAGTTGCACGACCGGTTCCTCAGGCGTGGTGTCATGAAGAGCGGCACGCAGCCTCTGGATGTTGTCTTCGCCGAAGAGCTCCGCGAGCGTGCGATCTTCGAAGGGATCCTTGATGACCTCCGGCACGCCAAGCTTCTTCTCAGCCCAATCCGAGAGCACCACCATGGGCGGATCCTCGGTGTATTCGTATTGCAGCTCGTTCGACATGGACGCGAAGAACTGATACTTCATGCGCTCGTAATCCAGCAGCTCCAACGTCCGGCTGGATGCCTCTGCCTCCCCAGGCGTCATGGCCTCATCCACCATGTGGGCGATCTCCATGTCCGCCTCAGCACCCAGCGAATTCAAGGTCAGCTGCTCGTGGATGTCATCTGCTATCTCAACGAAGCACTCCAAGAGGAACGGATTGAACGTGCCGCATTCGCCATTGAGGATCATCTCCATGGCTTGCTCATGCGTGTAGGCATCCTTGTATACGCGCTTGCTGGTGAGCGCATCATAAACGTCAGCCAGCGACACCGCCTGAGCCGAGATGGGGATGTCGTCGCCCTTGAGCCCGTCAGGATAGCCGCCGCCGTCGTAGCGCTCATGGTGCCAGCGGCATATCTCATACGCGGTCCGCACGAGCGGATCATCCTGCTTGACGGGAACATCCGCCAACATGGCAGCGCCCACCGACGTATGCGTCTTCATGAGCTCGAACTCGTCTTCGGTCAGCCGCCCTGGCTTGTTCAGCACCGCATCGGGAATGGAGATCTTCCCGATATCATGCAAGCTGGATGCCATGGCGATCCGCGAGATGTCGCTTGTTGTGAGCTTATAGCGGTCCGTCTTCTTCGCAACCTGATTCAACAGGATCTCTGTCATGGTGGAGACATGCAGAACGTGCAGACCGCTTTCGCCATTGCGGAATTCGACGATGTGGCTCAGGATGGAGATCATGAGGCTGTTCGCCTTTTCGCGCTCATAGACCTGATCCGCCACCAATCCCACGAGCGCCTTCTGCTTTGCGAACAGCATGATGGTGTTGTTCACGCGGCGCTGGACCACCTTCGCGTCGAACGGGCGGTTGATGAAATCGACCACACCCAGGTCGTAGGCGCGCTCGATATACGATGGCGACGTCTCCGCCGTCACCATGATGACCGGGATGTCGTTGATCCAGTTCTTGCTGTTCATGACGGCAAGGACGTCAAAGCCATCCATCTCCGGCATGTTGATGTCAAGCAGCACCACGGAGATGTTGGAGCCCAGCTTTTGCATGGCAGCAATGCCCTCAAGGCCGTTTTCAGCCTCCACCACCTTATAGCCGGGCCCGATCATGTCAGCCAACAGCGCACGGTTCATGGCACTGTCGTCCACGATCAGGATGATCTGATCCTTCTTCTCAGGAGCTTTGATCAAAGGCTGGATGCCTTGTTCTTTGGTTTCCAGTTTCATCGTCCCCTTCTGCTCGGAGGGCCGAAAACGATCGCTTCATCAAAGAGCAGCCTCTGTGAACATGCTTGAACACTGTTGCTCATTTGTAACCTTTATATCAGCGACATCATACATGGCACCCCGCGAATAATCCACGAGAAGTGCATCCCCTCCCGAAAAAACCTGATCAGGCAAGCTCCTTCCTGCATGCTTGGGATTTTCCACGCTGCTTGGCTTCGTAGAGGGCCGCATCAGCCGCGGCATACAGCTCATCGAAATCAGCTGCGCTTCCGTTGCTGCAAACGACACCCACTGAGATGCTGGGCGTTGGTCCTTCCGCGCTTGCTCCATCATCCGTCGTCCGTTGAGCCGCGAAGGGGCCACGCGTCAGATGATCGAGGATGCGCTCTAGCGCCGGGCCATCCTCAAGCCCTTTCGCGAACACCGCGAATTCATCGCCACCCAAGCGCGCGACCACGTCATCCTGCCTCATGGCATTCGTCAGGAACTTCGCCAGCTCCACCAATACGCGGTCACCCTCAGGATGCCCATACGTATCATTCACGCCCTTGAAGTCGTCTATGTCGATGAGGAAGAAGGTGTAGGCCGCATCATCTTGGTGAAGGACGGGTTCGATGCGATTCAGAGCAGCCGCCCTGTTGTAGAGCCCGGTCAGGCTGTCGTGCTCCGCCTTGCGCCGGAATTGGGATTCGCGCACCATCATGTCATGGGTGTCCAGCAGGCGCCCGACATGCCTGACGGCGTTGCCTTCATCATCGTAGAGCACGACAGATTGGTACCGGTACCAAACGGGCTCTCCGTTCGGCCCTTCCGTGAACGTCTCGAAGTCAACCAGGCTCTCCTCGTTGATATCTTCCATCAGCTTGCCGAGCCCGTTCACGTGCATGTCAAGCTTGCAATGCTCCTTGTGGCACCGTCGCTGCACGACGAAGTCCTCTTGCCGCGGCTCACGCGAGAAGCGCTCTTCGAAATCGCCGAACACCTCTGCATGCCCTGTCTTGCATTCGATGTCGAAGACGACGTCGTTGTTGAGCGCGGTGAGGATATCCATGCGCTCGTTCGCGCGCTTGAGCTCGCGCTCGTATTCGATCTGTGGCGTGATGTCCAAGATGGTGACATAGAACCAGCGCTTGCCTTGAGCATCGGTGATGATACGGCCCCGGTCATCCACCCACACCTCTTTGCCGTCCTTGCGGTTGAGCCGGTAGACCACCACATCCGTATCCCCATAGGAGATCTGCTCTGCAATGGAATCCAACGTGGCTTGCCGATCCTCCGGATGTACGATACCGCTGAAGCATCCCCCGGTAACCTCGTCGAACTCCTGACGCGTTTCGCAACCCATCAGGTCAAGAAGGCCCTTGCTTGCGAAATCCATATACCCAGGGTCATCGGCGCTGTAGCGGAACACCCCTCCGGGGATGCGCTCCAGGAACAGCGCGAAGACCTCTTGCGCTCCCTCTGGACCGAGAACGCCGTCAAGATCCGCGTTACGATCTTGGTCTTTCATGGTTCCTTCTTTCGCTCACGCTGGCCTGCTTCGTGCACAGGCCACTCTTCATTTTCGCACAGTCTTGCATGCATGGGCGAACAGGAATGCAGATTGGACAGCCCGAGCGTCTGAAGCAACCGGATCGCTCAAGCAACACAAAGGCCTCCGTTTGGAGGCCTTTGATGGAATATGGTGGTCGGAGGGGGACTTGAACCCTCGGCACGCGGATTTTCAGTCCGCTGCTCTACCAACTGAGCTACCCGACCGGTTGTGCGCCACAGCGCGTTTGCACATTCTACCCAAGCATGCTGCCGCTTGCAAGCAGCATCCCTTCCTTCATGCCGATACCAAGGGTTACGCTATCTTCCGTCTTCGTGGATGCGGCCAATGAGGATCAGGTTGTTTTCATGGGGGCCTTCATGGGGCCTTCTGTGTGCTCTCATGGGGGCGCGGTACGCGTTCGCCTCGACGCGTCGTCGCCTCGAACTAACTTGCTCCGAAACCCACGGAGCAAGTGGATTTCTCGGCTCCTTTGGCTTGACCTCGGCTCAACGCACCATGCCCCCATTCGGCTCTGCAACTCTTATGGATAGCCCGCAGATCCTGCGGCAGCCCCTTTCAGGGGCTACGCACAGGATCTGCGGGCGCCTGGCAGGTTGTATCAGGGGGACGGAGAGCGTATCACGGGGACGGAGGAGTGAGACGCGCATCGCGCATCTCACTCCTCCGTCCCCGTGATACGCTCTTAGATGGCCAGGCACAAGGCGGCGCCAGCGAAGAGGGCGGGTGCGAAGGGGATCTGGCCCGGGACGCTTCCCGGCACATGAGCAAAGCGCGTGCGCGGCACGATCACAGCGAGCATGACCGCAGCCACACAGGCCCCCAAAAGACAGATCAGCCCACCATAGGTTCCCAGGTACAGTCCTATCACTGCTAAGAGCTTGATGTCCCCGCCGCCAATGGCTGTGCGGTTGGTGAGACGCTCGAAGGCATATGCCAGAAGGATCGCTCCTCCACCCAGCACCGCGGCCCCCATCAAGCCCTCGATCAGAGGCGCGCGGACAGCGAAGCTGATGATGCACCAGAGCACCGCCATCAACAGGACCAGCTTGTTCGGAATGCGCCGTTCGCGCAGGTCGAATACGCAGGCAGACGCCAAAGGTCCCATGAGCGAACACGTGAGCGCCAGGCTCATGGATCTCTACCCGAAGATGAGCTCACGCTCGGCGCCTGTGAGCGCTTCGCGAGCTTGGTCGCGCAGATTGTTCACGCCGATGAAGAACTGTCGCATCATGACCACGGTCAGATAGCGCCCCTTCGGCGTCAAGGTCAATTCATGAGCGTTGTCCGTGGCGAAGGCGCCTGACGCGCGCATGAAGGCCATCTCGGCGGGCAGCCCCCGTTCCACGCTCACGCCGAAATCCTGTTCGAACTGACGCTTGTCCAAGCGAAGGCCGAACAGCTGCATCATGAAGCGGTAGCGCATGCGGTCACGCAGCGTGAAGCGCGTCTTTCCCATCATGGACATGCGGCCGCTTTCGATGGCCTGGTTGTACTCCACGACCGAGAACGTATTCACATAGAGCGTATCACCCAGATAGGTGATGCCTCCTGATCCGATGGCCGGATATTCCTCGTAGTCCACCACGTATTCGTCGATCATGTTCGCTGGTGCGCCAGGCTCCATGAGCGCATCATAACGACGGTTACGATCAGAAGGGTTCCTTCTGTTGAAGGTCCAAGCGCTGCCGAAATCGAATACGCCAGTGTCCACCAGCAGTTCGCAGATGATCTCATAGAAGCGCTTCTCGCGCGAATAGTCCACCGGCCCCACGGTCTTCGCCAGCTGCTTCTGCACCGAAGGCGACGCCATGAGCGGGTAGAACGTGGTCTGGCTGGCGCCGGATTCCACCACGCGCTCGATGTCAGAGATCAGGATGTCCTCGGTCTGTGCAGGGAAGTTGAAGATCATATCCGCATTCATGGACACGAAATGCGGGCTGGCCTCAGCGATGCGCTCTAGGATCTCCGCGCCGCTGCCGTACTTGTCATAGCGATCCATCTGACGCAGCAGACCATCGTCGAAGGATTGCACGCCGACGGACAGCCGCTGTACGCGCCCTTCCAACTTCTCTATATAGGAAGGGATCAGGTGGTTCGGGTTGGTCTCCGCTGATACCTCTTTGATGCCCGGGAACGTGTCGCGCGCCAGGTCCAGCGTTTCGCAGAGCTCGTCCAACAAGATGGTGGGCGTACCGCCGCCGACGTAGACGCTGTCGAAATCGTACCCCAGCTCCCGCACCATGAGCATCTCTTTGCGCATGTTCTGGAAATAGGGCCGCGCGCGGTCCTCTGAGAACGGGAACCGATTGAACGAACAATAGGGACACAGGCGCTCGCAGAACGGCACGTGCATATAGAGCATGTAGCGCTGGCTAGGCTTCGGCGCAGGCATGCGATCCTCAACGACAGGCTCAAGCCGCAAATAGCGCTCCGTGGTGGCTTGCACCACCTTCGAGAGCAGACGTTCGCTCAGCAACGCGCCTCCCACCTACTCCCAAGAAGAGCGGCCGATGAGGGCCTTGAGCCCGATGTCGCGGCGAAGCTGCTTGCCTTCGAACTGGATGGCATCACACGCCTCATAAGCCAGGTTGCGCGCTTCTTCGAACGTATCTGCCATGGCCACCACGTTCAGCACGCGGCCACCAGCCGTGACCAGCTCTCCATCGGCGTTGCGCGCCGTGCCCGCATGGAACACGGTGATGCCCGGCATAGCTTCCGCGTCATCCACACCTAGGATCACGCGGCCCTTCTCATACGCGCCAGGATACCCTTCGCTGGCCAGCACCACGCACACAGCCCATGCGTCAGCCCACTGCATGGCCACGTCATCCGCACGCCCTTCGGCCACCGCCTCCATGACGTCTACCAGATCAGATTCCAAGCGCGGCAGCACGACCTGCGTCTCCGGATCGCCGAAGCGCACGTTGAATTCGACGATCTTCGGGCCCTCCGGCGTCAGCATGAAGCCGCCATAGAGGGTGCCACGGTAATCCGGCACGGCAGCCGCTGCCTGCTCCATGACCTCTTCCATGCGAGCCATCTCTGCGTCCGTCACGATGGGCACCGGCGAATAGACGCCCATGCCGCCCGTGTTGGGTCCCATGTCCCCATCATAGGCGCGCTTGTGATCCTGCGAAGGCGCCATAGGGAAGCTCTTGCCGCCCGTCACGAACGAGAGCATGGAGCATTCGGGGCCGCGCATGCACTCTTCGATGACCACCTTCGCGCCGGCATCGCCGAAAGCGCCATCGAAGCACGCCTGCACGGCGTCTTCCGCGTCCTTCAGCGTTTCCGCAACAACCACGCCCTTGCCGGCTGCAAGGCCGTCCGCCTTGATCACGATGGGTGCGCCTTGGTCGCGCACGTAGGCAAGCGCGCTGTCCGCATCCGTGAAAGTGGCATAGGCCGCTGTGGGGATGTCGTTGTCATCCATGAATCGCTTCGCGAAATCCTTGGAGCCCTCCAGCTGTGCCTCAGCGGCATTCGGCCCGTACACTTTGATCCCTGCTTCGCGCAGGACATCCGCAACGCCTGCCACGAGCGGTGCTTCGGCGCCGATGACCACCATGTCGATGCCCTGTTCTTGCGCGAATGCGAGCACCGCCTGCGCGTCCATCGGGTCCAGCTTCACGTTCTGCGAAGCACCACCCGCTGCGAGCGCGATGCCATCAGTGCCACCGTTGCCAGGGCCAACGAAGAGCGCCGTGGTGCGGGGAGAACGTGCAAGTGCCCAGGCAATGGCATGTTCGCGACCGCCGCTGCCAAGAACGAGGATCTTCATGAGAGGTCCTTCCTTGTTGTCTGAATGGTGCCTTCATTATACAAGGCATGATGCGCGATGGATCACGAGTGGTATGCATGATTGTCATGCATCTGCGCTTCGCGCAGATGCATTGTTTTGCTTTCGTGTCGGCAGTTGCCGGCACCCACGGGAATCTGTGTCAGGTTATTGTGGGTGCTGGCAACTGCCAGCACGAGTGAAAACAGTGCCCTTTGCATGCAATGCAAAGGGCATAACAGACATCCTGAAGCGTATCAAGGGGACGGAGGAGTGAGACGCGCGATGCGCATCTCACTCCTCCGTCCCCTTGATACGCTATATACAAAACGGCCCTGCCAGAGGCAGGGCCGACAGACACATCATCCAAACAGGAAAACCTAGTTGCTGGTCTTGCGTTTGCGCATGACGAGAACGACCACCAGAGCGATGATCAGCGCCGCACCGATCAGACATCCAGCCAGCACGCCCACCATGGGGAATGCGTTCATGTCCTCATGAGCAGGAGCCGGGTTCCCTGAGAGGTCTGGCTCAGGAGCTGCAGCCAACGGCGTCTGTTCGTCATCGATGTCGATCAGCTCAACGGGCTCAGCAGGAGCACCTGCTTCAGCAGCCGCACCATCGGCACCCGCGGTACCGGCAGCACCCTGCCCATCCTGTCCATCACGCATCGCAAGGGACGGACCGGTTGTCAGCGTGCTGTCCTGCGCCCCTCCACGTTCGGTGACGATGATGGTCCCGTTGGCATCCACAGGCGTATAGATGAACGTGAACACGTTCTTGCTGGCATCTGCCTGCAGCGTGCCCGTGATGTTGTAGGCATTCGGTAGGTAGCCTTCGATGTACTCATAGGCCGCCACCGGCTTGTCGCCCACATTGCCGTAGAACTCCTTGGGTTCCATCAACTGATTGCCATTCGCGTCCATGTATTGAACGGTGTACTTCGCCTGATCCTTCTTCATGCCATAGGAGATGACGTACTCCTGATCTTGCGTGACCGGAGCCGAGAGCAGCGCGTTTTGCGATTCATCCTGACCCGCAATGCGAATGCCCTTCACGTAGTACCGATCATCTTCAGGCTGCACCAGATTGCCGTTGATATAGAGGTTCCCATCAGCATCGTGCGTCATGCTGATGTTCATCGTGTCACCATATCCATACGGTCCAAGCACGAGCGACTCTTGACCGCCGATGGTGCCATTGCCCGCATGGAGCGCTACGGTATAGGTATAGTTGCCATTGGCATCACGCGTGGCTGCTACAGCCTGCGGCGCGCAGGTCAACAGCAAGCCAGCAGCCAATGCCAGTGCACTGAACGCAGCGACGAAGCGCTTCACCAAAGATGCAGCGCAGAGATCCTTCATGCCCATCATCGATCACTCCCCACATCAGAAGCCTTCTTCCTTGATCGGATGATCAGGGCAGCGGCTCCTGCAACGATAGCCAGCGAACCGAGCATCAAGACAGCCGTACCGAGCGTGTCACCCGTTTGGGGCATCTTGCCGGCATTCGCCTGTGGTTTCGGCGTTGGGTCCGGATCAGCGCCTCCCTGATCCACGACCACCTGGCGTCCCGAACCGTCATTGAATTCAACAGCGAAGCTGACAGCCAGCTTGCCCACCGTGTCCATATAGCTGTTGTTCTGTGTCTCACCATCCAGCGTCATCTGGATCTTGACCTGACCATCCTTGCCCGAATCGATGTTGCCAAGCCAGAACCAGCTGCCCGTGGCGTTGGAGATCTCCATGAAGCCCTGCGCGTTATCACCGCCCACGGTGTTGGAGCTGTAGATCTCCTTGTCGTTGTATTGGAGACTGTAGGTATAGGCACCGTTCGATGCCTTCGAGCCGTCCTCCAAAGTAGTGACGGCGTTCGATGACATGTACCAGCTGGTGCGCACCTTGTTCTCGTTCTTGAGCTGGATGGTCAGCACGAACGAATCGCCCGGCAGAAGGTTTCCCAGCGCCTTGTCCACATTGGGCTTCTGCTGGGCGTAATCAGAGACCATCTTCCCCTCAGCGGTGAACGTGACCGTCCAGCCTGCCTCTTCGGTCTCAGCGTAGGCGGCGTCAACGCTGACACAGACCAGCGCAAAGGCCACCGCAAGGGTGGCCATGAATGCGACGCAGAGGCGACGCACGCTCTGTACAGCAGAAACGCTCATCATTCAGCTTTCTGGATGGCCCGGCCCGTTCCAGCCACATTGTTCATGTCAATACCCCACGCGCTGGTGATAGCATCCTCTGCGCTATGGGTCTGAACGGCGCTGACCTCTACATCAAGGCTGATGTTGTAGGTCTCATACGTGTAATCCGTAGTGACATAGCCGCTCTCTTCACCTGTATTGGTGTAGAGGCTCCGAATGCTGCCCTCCAAGGCCTTGGGATCGATGCGCAGCGTATCAGCAAAAGAGAGAGACTCCCCTGGTGCCAGCGGACGCACGCTGTAGAGGACTACCTGTTCCGCAGAAGCGGGGTCTTCCACGACGATCCAATCATCCGTCAGGTAGTTCAATTCGATCAGATCAGGAGAAAGCTGGGTGGCCTTTTGGTTCATTGCCGGATCCCACCAGTACTTGTTGATGACCACGCGCACGTATTCGTCCTGCGTGCCGTCATTGAAGGCTGCCAGATCCTCTTGATAGCGCTTACCGAAGGAAAGCTGGTTGCCACCGTTGAGGTCCTGCAGCAACGGCTCCTTGTAGAGCTCTCCGGTCTTGTTGTCCGTGTAAGAGCGCGTGTTTCCATTCTCAGTGAGCGCCACGGAAAGGTTCGCCAGCTTGAGATCTGCTGTGTACTCTTCAGAACGCGTGGCCTGCGTGTCATCCAAGCTTGCCTGCGCTGGCATGCTTGCCGCCACGGTCAGCAACACGGCAGCCAGAGCCAGCGGAATGGCCCAGAGAAGGATGAGCTTGTGGTTCTTTGCTTTATCCATCATGGCTGCTCTCCTTAGTTCGACCAGATGTAGCCATAGGGCCGGTCATTGTCATCATAGGCAACGGGGCTGCACTGGCCGATGACGATGACCTGGAACTCTTCCAGTCCAGATTGGCCTTCTGGTTTGTTCAGCTTGATCTGCAGAGGCTCTGTAGTGCTTCCCTCTTGCCCGACAGGGGCCAGCACCTTCGTGTACTCATAGATGTAGCCGCTCCCATCAGAAGCATGCTTCGGATCTGACCAATTGCCACCTGCAACGATCTCTGTAAGTCCCTGAGGATCATCCATATCAGCGCCGAAGATGATCACGCGCACCATGGCTTCGGTGATAGCCGTGTTCGAGATGGTGATGGTCTTCGTGCCGTCATCGCTGATATCTTCATGCGTCTCGGTAGAATAGCCGAACACCAGTTCACGCTGGCCTTCCGTCTTCACGAAGTCCGTGAAGTAGGCGTACGCCGATCCGGCAACGGCCACAACGGCCAAGACTGACGCCATGGCTACTGCAACTATCCGCTTCCCCATGTTCTTCATCGTAGTTCCTCGCTCCCCATCATGGTGACCATGATCCGATGGGTCTCTCCTGTTGCTCTATTCCCCCGAAGGCTTGTTGTAAGCCGTGCCGTCCTCATTAGGTGAGTACGTGTTCACGAAACCCTGATTGGGCGTGTCCTGCGCATCAGCCGGGCGCACGTTCACGAATGCGAACTCGATTGGCTCGGTAGCGCTCTCAGTGGTGATGGTCTTCGTCTGAGAGCTGTCAGTGCCGCTCACCGTGTAGCCGCAACCGGGATACATCACCTCGGTCACCGTGAACTCTGCACCAATAGGCAGATTGCTGAGCTTGATCTGCTTCGTGTCAGGACTGGTGAACTTGAGCGCCTTGTAGCCGTAATCAACGTTAGCGCCGTTCACGACCGCCTGAATGTGAAAGACCACCGTGAGGTTGTTGTTCGTGGCGTACTGCTGATTGCCGTTCGCATCCGTAGAGCCATTCGCGAAGATCTTGTCGTCGAACGTCTTCGTGATGACCAGCTGACCATCATTACCAACAAGCTCGTTAGTCACGACCAGATTGTCTATATCGGAATCGTAGGTGCCGTCATCATTCGGCTTTGGCTGCGTGATGTCGGTCATGAAGCCTGCTTCACCCGGCTTCTTCGTGACGCCGTTTTGAGTAACGGAAACTTCTACGATCTCATAGAAGTAGCGCTTCTTGACATAGTTGCCATCCTCATCCGTTGCCGGGATGAACGTGGACAACTCCTCTTCGGTGATGGTGCCATCCTCATTCTCGGTGACCTTCTTGGCAGGAGTGTGCTCATAGTAGTACTTATCCAGTGCATCGAAATTGTAGTCCCAATGAAGATCTCCATCGTCTCCCGCAGTCAGGGTCACTTCATCAAGAATGTAGGGAGCATCGATGGTGTTGGACGTGGACTTCTCTTTCATGTCGAAGCGCTCATAATCCGTGTCGATCTTGCCATTGGCGTTGGTGTCGTAATAGACGTCCTCGTCGTCTACGGTACCGTCGTTATCGTAGTCACAGACATAGCGTGGCACCATCCTTGGGTTGCCAATATATGCTGGAATATTGATCTTATTGCTGCGCGTATCGTTGATGCCCTTCGCAACCTGATCG
>CANODU010000037.1 GCA_947565185.1 uncultured Eggerthellaceae bacterium
ACCACGGTGTTCTCCGAGAGCATGCCTTCCAAGCAGCGCGGCATCTTCGTTACCTGCGGCATGGCCTTCATGGTCATGGGCTGGGTCATCGCTGGTCTGGTTGCAGCACCTATCTGCTCCAACCCGAACCCGATCATCCCTGGTTTCACCGATGGTGCCATCACGCTGGCTAACGGCACGGAAGCCGTGCAGAATTGGCGCATTTGCTACCTCATCGGCGCTCTGCCGGTGCTCTACGGCATCCTCCTCATCTTCGTGATGCATGAGACGCCGCACTGGTATGCCAATCATGGCATGAAGGAGAAGGCGTGCGAGCGCCTGACCCAGATCGTCAAGGCTACCCGTCACGTTGACGTCGAGTTCGATCCCAGCCTGATGATCGTTCCTCCGAAGCCTGCGAAGTCTGGCCCGGCGGTTCTGTTCTCCAGCAAGTTCATCGTCGCAACCTGCGCTATCTGGTCTGCATACTTCGTGGGTCAGTTCTGCGTCTATGGCATGAACGCTTGGATTCCCACCTGGTTCCAGGGCAACGGCTACACCGCTGCTGAGTCTGTGACCCTGCAGACGTGGAACAACGTTGCTGCTATCGCATCCAACGTCTGCGTCGGCTTCATCTCTGACGCTATCGGCCGCAAGCGCGCACTGTGGGTCGGCTGGGTGGCCTGCATCGTGGCTATCATCCTCTGCTCCGTGTTCGTGCCCATGTTCCCGGGCATGGCGAACGTGAACGGTGCTCCGCTGGCTGGCGCTGCTGCTGGCAACTTCGTTCCCTGCATCATCCTGATGCTCCTCTTCGGCTTCTGCCTGAACTACGCTATCACCGCTGTTCAGCCGCTGATGCCGGAGTCCTATCCCACCACGCTGCGCAACACTGGTACTTCTTGGTGCCAGGCGTTCGCTCGCTTCGGTGGTTCTGGTTCCTCCATCGTCCTCGGTGCTGCCGCAGGCCTTGCGATGTTCCAGCATGACGTGAACGGCACCATGTCCAACAACTGGTCCATGGTCGTTCTCGTTCTCCTCATCCCCTTCGTGCTCGGCCTGATCTGCACCCTGCTGTTCGTCAAGAACACCGGTGGCAAGACCATGGACGAACTGCAAAGGTCTATGGAGGAGAATCCGCTCTCCGAGACGGATGGCAATACGCGCTTCTGGATCATGATCGTGGTGGTCATCATCAACTTCATCGGCTGCATCGTCTGCCCGTTGACCATCCCCGGCTTCTCCAAGACGGATATGGCTCTGCCGATCATGCTCATCGCTATGCTCCTTCCGTTCATCTACTTCTTCATCTTCGGTGGCCAAGGCCGTGCGAAGGAGAAGGCAGCAGGTGTGGAGTAGCATCTCATCGAATCCTTTTCCAAGGTTTCAGGGGACCCGCCGAAAGGCGGGTCCTTTTTTTTTGTTGCTTTCGCGCAGATCAGGAGAGAAAGGATGATGAAACGGCGAAGGGCACATGCGAAAGGACAGTGAGATCCTGCAGGATGCCCGCGAAGCGTTGATCATCGAAAGCCAATGCGGCATCAGGCATCTGGTAGATATCTTGAAGATGGGCGCATCACACTTGCCTTGTGAACGAGAGCAAGGAGGTGCGGACAGCCAGCCATGGTGCGGGGCAAGAACAAGGATCTGATCATCGGCGGTGTGTGCGGAGCGCTTTGTGCGCTCTGCGTGGGCCTCTACGTTGCATCGGTGGACCAAGAGGCGAAAGCTGCTGAAGCGGAGATGCTCGCTCGCTATGGGGGCGACCAGGTGCAGGTCTGCGTTGCGCGCCATGACATAGCTGCAGGGCAGACCATTGCCGAAAGCGATCTGGAGGAGCGCACGTGGGTCGCGTCACTGCTCCCTGAAGATGCGGTGACGGCAAAGCAGGACGCCGTGGGAAAGCAGCTCGGCTCGACGATCCTTGCAGGTGAGGTCATCTCCTCTACACGTTTCGGCTTCGATGCATCCAGCATCGATGTCCCTGAGGGCTCTTACGCCGTCAGCGTTCCTGCGCGCGAGGTGCAGGCGGTGGGCGGAGCGCTGGCACCAGGCTTGACGGTGGATGTGTATGCCATTGGCGCAAGCTCGACGGTGCGCATCGGCGCGAACGTATTGGTGCTCGCCACGAGCGCTTCTCAAGACCAAGCGAGCAAGACAGCAGACGCTTGGGTGACCTTGGCGGTGGGCCCAGCTCACGTGCAGGAGGTCATCCAAGCCGCAGAAAGCCAGACGCTCTACTTCGCGCTGCCCTCCAAGGATATGTCAGAGGCGATGGTGACCGATGAAGGCAAGCAGGGCGAAGGCGATATCGAGAGAGGCGATACCAGATGAACGGGCAGATAGCGCTTTGTGCAGATGAGGTGAGCCTTATGCACCCTGAGGTGCTGGGCCTTGCCGAGATAGACCTGGAAAGCCTGGAGTGGCTCAGGACGTTCTCCAGTGGAGCTGCGTTGCGCGATGCTCTGTGCAACGGGTGCGAAGTGGCAGAGGTCTGGGTGGCATCTGCTGAGGATGTGGAGCCAGCGAATCTGATCGCAGCACTGCGCAAGGACGGCTATGTCAAAGAGGTGTGCCTGGTCATAGATGATGCCACCGGATCAGCGCTCTCACGGGCAACGGCAGCGGGTGTGAGCACCGTCTGCTCTCTGGAGCAGTTCATGCAACGGGTCTCTTTGGAGGCGCGCCGTCGAAGCCGCATGAGCGAAGTGGCTGAAAGGGGCATAGCAGTGAGCGCACCATCTTCGCAGGGAAGCGTCAGGCAGGGGAACCCGCGTCAGAGCGCCTCTTCGGAAGGGCGCGGCAAGCACGCGCCCATAGAGGCGTTGGGCAGCGGGACGCTGATCACCGTTGTCGGAGGCAGCGGAGGCGTAGGCAAGAGCACCGTGGCAGCGTGCCTTGCAGCCAGCGCTGCCGTCCATGGGCAGAAGGTCTTGCTCATGGATGCAGACCTGCAGTTCGGAAGCCTGCATCGCATGCTCGGTGCGCAGGGTACCGCCACCTTCGATGATGCTGCTGCCGATGCGGACGTGCTCAAGAAGCTCGTCTCTCAAGCTTCGGCAGGGTCGCCTGCAGTGTTGGGGGCGCCGAAGCGCCTTGAACATAGCGAGACCTTGGTCAGCAGCGTGGCGCCTTTGGCCTGCACGGCGACCACCCTCTTCGATGCAGTGATAGTAGATACCGGATCCACGTGGACAGAAGCGCACGCATCGCTGATAGAAGCTTCCGCGTGCGTGCTGTTCGTCATAGATCAGCGGGCAGGGAGCGTGCACGCCTGCAAGCATGCACTGGAGCTCTGCAATCGCATGGGACTGGCCACGAGCAATTTCGCCTTCGTGCTGAATCGCTGCTCGAAGGAAGCGCTCTTCACACCTACGGATGTGTCCTGCGCTCTGGGTGGCATGCGCGTCTTCGAGGTATCGGAAGGGGGCATAGAGGCAGATGAGCTGTTCGGTGGTGGTGCTGCGGCTTTCGCGGTGGCTCAGGGGACGGATCTCGTCCAGAGCATCGAAGCCCTCGGGCGCGTGGCGCTGCCGCAGCTCTTCGAGAAAGAAGAGGCTCAAGGCTTCAGCGAATCCAGCGGTTCGTCCTTTTTTCGCTCATGGGGGCGCGGGCGCAGGCGAAGGAGGTCTCGGAAAAGCCATGAGATCGTCGTCAAGACAGGTGCGCCCAGTCCTGAGTTTCGCAGCGTGCAGCAAGCATGGGAGTCTCTCTGATGAGCCTGAGTGCGCGCGTGCGACAAGCGGATGCGGAACCGTCCCTGTCGCGGCAGGGGCAGCTGTCGCGCCTGACGGTGACGGAGCTTCGCCGCGACATGAAGGAGATGGCCGCACTGGACGCCATTGCCAGCATGTTGGTGGACAAGCCGCAGAGCGCACGGAACGAGTTGCGCGCGGCGTGTCGGAAGGTGCTGGCATCCCGCAAATGGGATGCGCTCTCCGGGGAGGAGAAGCGGCGGCTCACCGATCAGCTGATCGACGTCGTGTTCGGCATGGGGCCGATCGAGACGCTCATCGAAGACGAGAACGTGACAGAGATCATGATCAACGGCGCGAACAGCATCTTCATCGAACGAGAGGGGCGCATCGTGCCCAGCAAAGCTACGTTCGAGAGCGACGAGCAGGTGCGCGTCTTGATCGATCGGATCATCGGCCCGCTGGGGCGCCGCATAGACGAGTCATCGCCCATGGTGAATGCACGCCTGCCGCAGGGGCATCGCGTCCATGCCGTCATCCCGCCCATCACGCCCGACGGGCCTCATCTCACGATCCGCGCATTCGGACGCAGGTCCATCACGTTGGGAGAGATGGCCTCCGCCGAATCGATCAGCACCGGACTCGCGTGCTTCCTGTCATGGTTGGTGCGCCTTCGAAAGAACGTCGTGGTCTCAGGTGGAACGGGGAGCGGCAAGACCACATTGCTCAACGCCCTTTCTCATCTCATCAGTCCGGGAGAGCGCGTGATCACCATCGAGGACTCAGCAGAGCTGCGATTGGCAAAAGGCGCGCACGTGGTGCGCATGGAAGCGCGGCCGCGCAATGCAGAGGGGTCAGGAGAGGTGACCATTCGCGATCTGGTCATCAACGCGCTGCGCATGAGGCCTGATCGCATCATCGTCGGCGAATGTCGGGGCGCAGAGGCATGGGACATGCTGCAGGCCATGAACACCGGACACGATGGCTCTCTGACCACGCTGCATGCGAATGCTCCTGAAGACGTCATCGATCGCATGGTGACGATGGTGCGCTATGCGGCTGACTTGCCGATCGATGCCATAGAGGCGCAGATCGGGAGCGCATTCGATGCCATCGTGCATGTGATGCGCGATCGTGCAGGACACCGGTTCGTGACCGAAGTGGCGCGCGTGTCCTTTGATCGTGCGATGCGCCGATGCAGCGTCAGCACCGTCTTCGAGCGACGCTCCTTCGAAGAAGAGGGTGCGTGGGTGACCGAACCGTGGATCTTGGAAGAGTTGGAAGAGGGTGCCCGTCACGACGAGGCGCTGGGAAAGGAGGTGGAGCGATGGAGGCGATCGGAGCTTGTGCCATAGCCCTTGCGGCTTTGGGTGGTGCCCTTGTGGGAAGGTGGCTCTGCGCGGCGAGTGCTGGGCGCATGCATAAAGCGGAGCGCTTAGGGCTCGCCCCGCGCGAGCGCGCCATCGCGATGATCGAGGCAGGAGCGGCGCCCTTGAAGCCATTGGCGTGGCGCATCTTAGGCGTACCCGCAGTGGCTCGCACGGCTGAATCGGCATTGTGCTTCCTGCATGTCGAAGGCCGCTTGAGCACCGGGTCGCTCATGGCTGCCTTCATGCTTGTCGTGGCATGCCTCTCACTGGCAGCATTCGCCCTTACGCGTTCTGCGGCATTCGCCGTGGCGGCTGGGTGCCTGTGCGTGGTGGGTTCGTGGCTTGCCGTGCGGCACAAGGCAGAAGCGGCTGATGAGCGCATGCGAGACGAGGTGCCCGATGCGCTCCGTTCCTTGGCAGATAGCTTTCGGTCGGGTCATTCGCTCGTGCAGACGATGCAGCAGGCATCCCGGGACTTGAAGGGGAAGATGGGTCAGCGCTTCGCAGCATGCGCCCAGCGCCTTGAGATGGGTGATGGCGTCGCTGAAGCGCTCTTGCCTCTGCGCACGGCATCAGGTGTACCTGAGCTCGCTTTCGTGTCCGTGGCGTTGGATGTGCAACATCAGTGCGGCGGCAGCATCGCGCCCGTGATCGAATCAGCTCGGGAGTCCGTAGAGGGGGAGTTGGAGCTGGCGCGGAATCTACGCGTGCAGACAGCCCAAGCGAAGCTCTCTGCCAGCATCGTGACCTTGATGCCCTTCGTGTTGATCGCGTTCTTCTCATTGGCAAGTCCTGGGTTCTTGGCTCCGTTCTTCGAAAGCCCTCTGGGCCTGCTCCTCTTGACCGTTGCCTTGGCCATGCAGGTGGCAGGGGTGATAGCCGTGCGACGCATCTGCAGGGTGGACTCATGAGCGGCATCATGGCCGAAGCAGTGCGCTTCCTGCCCTTCGGAGGTGCGGCGTTGGCGGCCTGTTCAGGTGCTCTCCTCTGGCGAGGCTGGCGAAAGAGCCAGCGATTGCAACAGATGCGCAGGGATGCTCTGGTATCAGGAGGAGATCCGTCCTCTGCAAGGCACGGCAAGCATGACGCTTTGATAGCAGCCATGAAGCGACTAGCGGTACAGCAACGGACAAGACAGGCGCGCATCCTTTGCCCGTCGGCGCTCATGCGAACAAGCGGTTTGCATGAGCAGCTTGCGGTTGCAGGTCTTGCGAACGAGGTGTCAGTACAGGCGTTCTTCGAGATGCGCGTGCGCTTGGCGGCGATCCTGGGGCTTGCAGGCATGGCCATCGGGTGCATCTTCTCTGGTGAGTTGGCGTTTCTGTTGGCTGTGGCGGGGATCGTCGTGGGGTTTCGGATGCCTGCGGCATCCCTCAAGCGACGCGCAGAGGAGCGCACGAGCGGCATGGAGGCGCATCTCCCGGAGATGATGGATGTGATGGCGCTCGGCATGCGCAGCGGGTTGTCCTTCGATGCCGCGTCGAGGCTCTACGAAAGCCATTTCTCCACTGAGCTGGCAGCAGATCTCAAGCAAGCGCAACGCTCATGGGAAGCGGGTCTGGAAAGCCGCGCTGAGGCCTTGCGCCAGCTGGCTGCAACCTATGATTCGCCACTGCTCGCGCGTGTGGTGGAGCAGTGGATCCGCTCCCTTCGCTTCGGGACATCCATGGTGGAGGGGTTGGAAGCGGAAGGAGCGCAAGCGCGTGCCGCATGCAAAGCGAAGCGCGAGGAGCGCATCGCGAAGGCGCCCGTGAAGATGATGATCCCCACTGGTGCGCTCATCTTGCCAGCCATGTTGATCTTGGTGTTGGGTCCGGTGCTCTTAGAGCTCATGAATGGAGGCATGTGATGACAGCGGCAATGGATAGGAGACCTCTGGGTCTTGAGAGAGAAGAGAAAGGGAGCAGAGATGGGAATGGTTTCATTGAAGAGGATCCTTTCAGCGGCACGCGCAAAAGCCACCGGCGTCGCCGAGCACATCCGGTCCGTGTCGCAGGCGGCATGCGCCAGGATGTGTGCGAAGCTATCCGACGAACGCGGCCAAGGAACCACCGAATATGCGATCTTAGTGGGCGTTCTTGTGGTCATTGCGATTATCGCAATCACTGTCTTCAGGCCCAAGTTAGAAGAGCTGTGGAACGCGATCGCCGATGGGATGAACAGCTTGTAGCGGATGAATCGGGGCAGTCCACCGTCGAATACGCCATCGTGTTCACAGCGCTCTTGGCTGTGCTGGCTGGAGCTTGCGCGCTCATGGGCGTCGTGGGCGATGGTCTCTTCGTCCAGCATGCGGTGATGTCGGCATCCCATTGCTTGACATCAGCCGTGACGGGGATCATCGATGCGCTCTGCTATTGAGAAGCGGCGCATCGCGTCCAGCGAATCCGGTCAATCCACGATAGAGGCGGCTTTCGCGTTGCCCGTGCTGATGGTGCTCGTTCTGCTCTTGCTGCAACCGGGGATCATCTTGTATGACCGAATCGTGATGGAGGGAGCGGCGGCCGAAGGATGTCGCTTGCTGGCAACGACGCAGGATGTGGGTAGGGTGGAGGAAGACTATCTTCGCCGACGCCTTTCGGCGGTGCCGCAAGCAGATATCTTCCACGTCCATAGCACTGGATGTACGTGGGATATCGCCTTGGATGGTGATGAGCGCTGCCAGGAAGTGGGCGTTCGCATCGCCACGCAGGTCAAGCCGCTTCCCCTGATCGATGCGGGAGTGAGGCTCTTCGGACTGGCAGGTTCGCATGGAAATCTCACGGTAGAAGTGGAGCGGCGCATGCAGACGAAAGATGCATGGGTGGCTGAGAGTCCTGATGGCGCTGATCCTCGGAGATGGGTGTCATGACGGATCTCTTTCGCGATGAGCGCGGCATCACGTCAGTGAGCATGGCTGTGGCTCTCTTCATATCCATTGCGCTCATCTTCAGCGGAGCGCAACTGTACCGAGTGCATTCGGCTGCTGCCGAGGTGCAAGAAGTGGCGGATGCCTGTGCCTTGGCAGCGGATAACGAGGTGGCCGGGCTGATGACCGTAGCGAATGTTTGTGACGCTGTCTGTCTGTCGCTCACGCTCATGGCGGCAACGCTCTATGGGCTGGGCTTGGTGGCAGCTTGCGTGCCCGCAGCCGAGTCCGTTTCTGTGAAGCTGATGGATCTGGCCCAAGAGACGGTCAAGCGTCGGCAGGAGTTCTACGACCGCGCCTGCCAAGGGCTCAATGCGGCTCAACGCGCGCTGCCGTTCTTGGCAACGGGCAATGCCTCAGCGGTAGCCAAGGCGAATGAAGCCGGTGCGCTCCAAGCAGATCACACAGCCGTTGCGCTGCTCGTACCCGCGGACTTCGAGGCATTGGGGGCAGCGGCGGATGATGGGTTGGAGGATGCGGCCAGCACCATCGATGAGGATGCAGAGAGCATCCGGAGCAAGGCGAAGGAGGCAGAGGAGGCGGCGGCTCAGGCGAACGCCGCCAAGGAGCGCGGCTTCAGGGAGGATTGCGGAGCGGATCCGGCGTACTGCATGCGCGAGCGCGCCGATGCGCTCGCAGGTCTTTCCGGCGAGGAGAACCCTGCCTATGCCAGCGTGGATGCGTGGTCATTCTCTGTAGCGCTGGAACGCGCGCGTGCATACTATCGTGCTCGCTTGACGTCGTGGACGCTTGAAGGGCGCAGCACGGAAGCGCAGGCGGATGCAATCATCCGGAAGCGATTCTACGAGCATGCGCTGTCTGAGCTTGCAGACGCTTATGTCGATGATGGCCCTGAAGGCTTCTCGGCGCATATTCCGCATCTGTTCAGGAATACGGATGAGATGCGCTCGACGCCGCTCTACACGGAGACCATCTATCCGGTGACCGAGGACGCGGATGGTTTGATGATGCATGCATGGAGCGGCTGTCCTCGGGCTGCGGGGTCAGCGCGTGCTGGCAGCATACAGGAGCTCGAGGCATCAAGGAGCGCATTCCGAACGTGTCCAGCGTGCCGATTCGTTCCTTCCAGCGTGGGGTCAGTGGCGGCGGCTTCCACCTCCATTCAGAACGGCTTCGAGAACCACTATGAGCAGATGCGCCAAGCGTGCGAAGGCTACGAGGAGGCGCGTGCCAAGGCCGACCCTTTGGCGGCAGCGATGAAGGATGAGGTATCGCCTTTGCTGGATGCGCTGGCATCAGTGCTGGATAAGGCTGATCTAGCACGCATCCACCTTGAGCCGCCGGGAAGAGATGGCGTCATCGCCGTGGTGGCGAATACGGCGCAAAGCGATGCTGACACCGGATTCCAGAGCACATTCGTCGCCAGTGATGACGTCTTAGGGCGCCGCGTCGCGGTGTCGTCGGCTACCACGGTGGAGGATGGGACCGAGAGCGCAGGCGCGCTCGTGACCGAAGCGCTTGGTGCGCTTGGGTCCGGATCAGGAGGCGTTGGCACGGCAGCAGCCGCATCCTCGCGCCTCTGGATGTCATTGCTGCACGCTTACGAGGATGGGCAAGCGGCGCTGGTGGGAGCTGTGCAGGATGGTTTGGCATCCTTTTCGCAGACGAGCGCGAGCGGATTGGGCTCATGGGCTGCTGCTGCCCTCACGGACATCGTCGAGGCGGCAGGGTTGGAGCCGGCTGATACCGCATGCCAGAAGCCGGTCGTGCTGAATACAGCCCATGTGGCAAGCGCAAGCGACGATGCTCTCTGCGTGAGGTATCGGAACGCGAAGGAGGCAGCACTGGCAGGTTCGTCTCCCAGCACAAGCCTCATCAGCACGCTCTTCGCCCGCGCAGCTGATGTGGATGAAGCGGACGTCAGCGACGGCAGCTTCTCAGTAGTGGAAGTGGAGTTGCCTTTAGGTGGAAATACCGCGGTGGATTGGCGCGTGCCCGAGGAGCTGGAGATCCCTGATGCTCTGGGAGCAGGCGTCACGGTGGCCGAGACCATGGTCTTAGAGGCGTTGGGGGATATGGCATGGCAGTGAGGCGCACAGGCGAAGAAGGCCAGATGACCGTGGAGCTCTGCATCGTGTTCCCTGTGGTCATCGTGGTAGCCGTGATAGCGGTGAATGCGCTTTTGTTCTTCGGCGATTGCGCAGCGTTGGACCGGGCAGGGCGCAACGCCGTGCGCGTGCTGGCGTCATCTCCAGCCACCACTGATGACCCATCCACCATAGCCGCCAGCATCGAAGCAGCCGTTCAGGCGGAGATGGGTACAGACGCGGTGCAGTGCACAGTGCAAGAAGGGAGGGCAGGCGCCAAGCTCTTCACCCTCACGTATTCGTTCGCTCCCACGCTCTTCGGCCTTGGGCTCCGAGACCAGATCTGGGGTGTGCCGCTCCCGAAGCTCACGCACACCACAGAGCTTGTCGTGGATAGCTTCTCGCCTCATCAGGAGGTGGATCCTCATGTCTCGTAAGTCTCAGAAGAGCGCATCAGCCCGTGCGCGCCTGGCGCGCCTTGCCTATCCGGCGCGCTTCGACCAGGAGAGTCGCACGCCACAGCAGAGGAGGTGGGTCATGAGCCTGAACGGGCGCATCGAGCGCTTCGAGATATCGGCATCAGTGCCTGATCGCATGCGCGGGATGCTCTTTCGCGAACCCGATGAGGTCACGCGCTTGCTGGTCCCGTGCCACGACATCCATACATTCGGCATGCGCTATCCGTTGGATGTGGCATTCATATCGAAGGAAGGAGACGTCTTGGAAGTGCATCGGAACGTCAGCGCGCGCAAGCGCCTGAAGCGGAAGGGGGCATCCATGGTAGCAGAGCGGTTCTCGCAGAGCGGAGACTGGCTCAAGGCAGGAGACAAGATCCGATTGGGGGCGTCCCATGAATGAGACCATGCTCTTGGCTGCTGATTCCTTCGCCCCCATCGAAGAGGTGCTGCCATCACCTGTTGAAGAGAGGAAGGACACCCTTGATGGTGTTCATGATGGGATCGCTTCAGGAGGGCTGCACGCAGCAGATGCAGTGCATGCCGTTGAGACGCGGACGAAGACATGCCCGGTCTGCGCTGCGCAGGTCTTCGCCGATATGGACACCTGCTACAACTGCATGTATGCATTCGGGAGCAATGAGCCCTTAGAAGAGAGGGCAGCTGAGCGCACAGGATGCGAAGAGGATGTGCGCCAAGGGTTCTGCTTTCCTCGTGAGCGCCCTGAACCGTCGTTGCCGATGCAGGACGCTGCTGAGCGAAGGGGCGATGAGCTACTTGCAGAGGTTCTGGTAGAGCTTCACCGATTCCTTGGACAGTTTCTTCTGGATAGAGGCATAGACATCAAGGAGCTGTGATCCCTCTTCCGTGAGCGAGCTGCCATGGGCGCCGTCACGGATCAAGAGCTGCATGCCCAGCGCCGTTTCGGTGTCCTTGATGATACGCCACGCCTTGCTGTAGGCCATGCCCATGGATTTCGCTGCTGCGTTGAGCGAGCCCCGTTCGCGCACGCCATTGCAGAGGGCGGCGATGCCCGGGCCGAAGACAGAGCCTCCTTCATTCGCTGGATTCGCGATGTTGATCCTGACCGTGGGCTCCAGCTCGTTCAGCTTGCTCATGGGTCCTCCTTTGCGGGTTCGCAATACAGTTTAGCTTTTCTGCGTGCGGATGAAGTCAGCGACTGCCGATTCTGTTCTGGGTTCGTCAGCATCCAGGACCTCGGTGAAGCGAGCCTCCATGGCATCCAGGTCTGCCAGACCTGCGGGGATGTCATGCTTGCCCGTCTCATCGGCGATCCGCTGATTCAGCTGGCATCCCGTGAGCGCAGCTATGTCCTGAGGGAGCGCCTCACCAGGCTCCATGTCATGGAGCGCCCGATAGACGTTGCCCCCGAACTTGGCCCAATGTGCTGTGCTGGCCACCAGCACAGGGTTCTCGCCCTTCAGGTTCTGGGCCGTAGCATAGGCAACGGCGGTGTGCGGGTCCATGAGGTAGTCCTGGGCTTCGAACACCTCCTTGATGGTTCGCAGGCATTCGGCATTCGTGATGGAGTCTGACAGGAACGTAGCGCGGATCCTTGCGAAGGTATCGCGATCCACCTGGAAGGCGCGCTTGTCATTCAGGTCAGCCATCCATTGGCTGATGGCGTTGCCATTGCGCCCCGTCAATTCGAAGAGCTGGCGTTCCAGATTCGAAGAGACCAGGATGTCCATGGAAGGCGACGGGGTCAGCACGAATGCGCGGGAAGAGATGTCATAGGTGCCCGTGTTGATGAAATCAGTCAGGACGCGGTTCTCATTGCTAGCGCACATGAGCGTACCCAAGGGCGTGCCCATCTGCTTGGCGTACCACGCCGCCAAGATGTTCCCGAAGTTGCCCGTGGGCACGCATACATCCAGCTCATCCCCTGCTTGCAGCGCGCCGGAACGCACCATGCAGGCATAGCCGGAAACGTAGTAGACGATCTGCGGCAGCAGGCGCCCCCAATTGATGGAGTTCGCGCTGGAGAGCGCATAGCCCTCCTGTGCGAGCTGGTCAGCGAAGGCATCATCGGCGAATATGCGCTTGACCATGGTCTGGCAGTCGTCGAAGTTGCCGCGCATGGCCCAGACGTGCACATTATTGCCGGTGGTGGTGATCATCTGCTTGCGTTGGATGTCGCTCACGCCGCCGTCGGGGTACAGCACGCCAACGCAGACACCATCCACGCCCTTGAAGCCCTCAAGGGCTGCTTTGCCCGTGTCGCCGGATGTGGCCACCAGGATGCAGAAGTCCTTGTCCAGCTTGCCTTCGCCCTTGAGCTTGGCCGCGCTTGCGCCGAAGAAATTCGGCAGGCATTGCAGCGCCATGTCCTTGAAGGCGCTGGTGGGTCCATGCCAGAGCTCCAGCATGGAGATGCCTTCGTCCAGGTGGTGGATGGGGCAGATCTCCGGTGTGTCGAAATTGCGCCCGTATGAGGCGTGCATGAGGGCGTTGATCTGATCGTCAGGAAGATCGATGTTGAACGCCTTGTATATGGTAGCGGCGCGCACGGGATAGGGGACGTCGGCCAAGCCGATGATCTCATCCAGCGTAAGCTGCGGGATCTGTTCGGGGACGAAGAGGCCGCCCCCTGATGCCAACCCGTCGATCACCGCCTCCGTGAACGTTACTGCGTCGGTGATGTTGCCCCGTGTGTCCAGGTATCGATTTGCGCCTGCATGGGCGGCGCGGTCAAGCAGATCGCTCAAGGTCAGCCTCGTTATCATCCAGGTATAGGAATGAGATAAAGTATACAAGAGCGCACGCATCGGCATCTGATCTTTGATGAGGTTCTGCCATGAAAAAGCTGTTTTCCGTATTCGGCGATTCCATCTCCACCTTCGAAGGCGTCACCACACCCGGCAATCGGGTCTATTACGACGGTGCGGACACGAACGCCACGGGCGTTGTGCGGGCAGAGGATACGTGGTGGGCGCGCGTGGTGGACTCGTTCGACGGCGCAGTCCTGACGAATGCGTCCTTCTCCGGCTCCATGGTGAGCGGGGAGGGCTTTCCCGCCGGCTGCAGCCAGGAGCGCGCACAGCAGCTGTTGGGGCCGCAGGGGGAAGAGCCGGACGTCGTGCTGGTCTTCATCGGCATCAATGACTACGGATGGGGTGGCGCTCAGGCGCAGCTCCTTTGCGGGTCAGAAGCGGCACCGCGCGGTCCTGAGCCCCTGGATCCAACCTTCGTTCCCGGTGTGGCGCCTGAAGGCGCGCTGGATGAGTTCGCGCAGGCTTACGGCACGATGCTGAAGAACATCCGCGCGGTGGCACCGAATGCAGAGATATGGTGCATGACGCTCCTGCCCGGCCGCGTGGCTGGGCGTCATGCGTCCACCATGTGCTATCGCTTGCGTGGCATCCCGCTGGAAAGCTACAACCAGGCCATTCGCCATGAGGCCCATGCTCACGGGTGCGAAGTGGCCGATGTGGCTTCCTTCGCCGTTGACTACGAGGCCACGGATGGCACGCATCCTACGATGCTCGGGATGCGCCAGATCGCAGCGTTGGCCCATGCGGCCATGACGGGGCATGCGCCAGACAGCGCTCTGTTCGAGGACTTCGCCTCAGAAGATGCCTGTCCGCGCCCGGATTGCATCGGCTGCAACCATGCGCGCTCAACGGGCAGCAAGTGGTCCTGCGTCTGCGAGGCATGGCTCAGCAGACGGTCCTCTCTGTCACGGTGCGAACCGCCGCCTGTGCGGGCGTGCTCATGAAGGGCCCATGTGGTCATCGTGTCATTCGCGCGTGCCCCTCTCGCAAAACCCTCGCAGGTCAGACTCGTTTGTGATACCCTCTTGCACACTGAAAAACGAGGCATTTGGAGGCATTCATGAAGATTCTCGGAATGGGCGTTCCCGAGCTTTTGATAATCCTGGTCGTGGTGCTCCTCATCTTCGGGCCGAAGAATCTCCCGAAGCTCGGCAGTGCTCTGGGCAAGACGGTGAAGGGTCTGCGCGAGGGCATGGGCGCAGGCAAGAAGGAAGCCGAAGACGCCACCGATGATGACGTGGAAGTCGTCGAAGAGGTCGTCGAAGAGGTTCCCGCCAAGGAAGAGCCCAAGACTGCTACCAAGAAGGTCAAGAAGGTCGTGGTGAAGAAGGCCGAATAGCCGCACCGCGTGGCGGCACGGACCGCCTCCCTATATTCGCTGATCTGAGGCACGCTTGCATTGCGTCAAGCGTGCTTCAATGTTGAGAAGGAATGGAAATGGCAGATAGCAACTACATCCTGACCCCTGAAGGACGCCAGAAGCTCGAAGAGGAGCTGCATTTTCTGGAGACGGAGAAGCGCGCTGAGATCGGCGAGCGCATCAAGGTAGCCCGCGAATTCGGTGACATCTCCGAGAACTCCGAATACGACGATGCGAAGAACGAGCAGGGCATGATGGAGGCGCGCATCGCTGAGATCACGCGCATCCTGTCCGAGGCAACGGTGGTGAACACGCCGAAGCGCTCTTCGAAGGTGAACATCGGCGCTACGGTCACGGTGAACATGGGCGGCAAGGAGCGCGTGCTCTCCATCGTGGGCGCTGCTGAGAGCGATGCCCACAATGGCAAGGTGTCCAATGAATCGCCCGTAGGTGCAGCGCTTCTGGGTCACAAGAAGGGTGACAAGTTCACCGTCACGGGTCCCACTGGCCGCGAGACGGAGATCGAGATACTCAAGATCGAACATTAGCCCATCGACGCTGCGGCTTTCCGTGGCATTTGATCTTGCCCCTTGTTTTGGGCGCGGCGTTGGACGAAGCCAACTTGGCCCAAAGGCGGGGCAATCTCGAATACCACGAAAACCCTCGCTAGCTTTGCTGGTACTCAGCTTCTTCTGAGCAAAGGACATAGAATGGAAGAGACCTCGCAACCCTCAGAGATCATCGAAGACGATCCCATCGAGGTGCGGCGCGCGAAGCGTCAGGCGCTCATCGATGCCGGTCGTGACCCGTATGGCCATGCCTTCACCGCTACGCATACGGTGGCAGAGCTCGACGAGCGCTATGCGCACCTGGAAGACGGCCAAGATACCGAAGACGAGGTGGCACTTGCCGGCCGCGTCATGGCACGCCGCGTCCAGGGCAAGGTCGCTTTCTTGGAGCTGATGGATCACACGGGGACCATCCAGCTGTTCTGCCGCATCAACGCTCTGGGCGAGGCGGCCTTCGATGAGATCAAGGATCTGGACGTGGGCGACTGGATCGCCGTGCACGGCACCATGATGCGCACGCGCCGCGGCCAGCTGTCCATTGCCGTGCAGTCCTTCGAGCTGATGTCGAAGAGCCTGCGCCCACTGCCGGAGAAGTTCCACGGCCTCACGGACAAGGAGACGCGCTATCGCCAGCGCTATGTGGACCTGGTCATGAACCCAGAGGTGCGCGAGACCTTCCAGAAGCGCTTCAAGATCATCTCCGCCATTCGCCGCTTCATGGAAGACGAGGGCTACTATGAGGTGGAGACGCCATTTCTGAATCCCATCATCGGCGGTGCGAACGCGAAGCCCTTCGTCACGCATTTCAATGCGCTGGACAGGGATTACTATCTGCGCATCGCTACGGAGCTGCCGCTCAAGCGCTTGATCGTAGGCGGTTTCCCGAAGGTGTTCGAGATGGGTCGCATCTTCCGCAACGAGGGCATGGATCCCTATCACAACCCTGAGTTCACCACCATGGAGGCCTATGAGGCCTTTGGGGATCTGGATTCCATGATCCGCCTCACGCAAGGGTGCATCCAAGCGGCAGCGCAAGCGGCCTGCGGTGGCTTGCAGATCGAATACCAAGGCCAGACGCTTGATCTTTCGGGAAACTGGCGGGTGGCATCCATGATCCAGCTCGCCAGCGAAGGCGCCGGCGAAGAGGTGTCGTTCGCGCGCACGCGGGATGAGCTCGTGGCCATCCTCGAGCGCCAGGGCGGCAAGGCAGAGGATGCATGGGGCAAGGGCAAGCTGATCGCTGAGATCTTCGAAGCCGTGGCTGAGGAGAAGCTCATCCAACCCACGTTCGTCATAGATCATCCTTTGGAGATCAGCCCGCTGGCGAAGAAGCATCCGGACAACCCCGAGCTCACGCAGCGCTTCGAGCTATTCATCTGCGGGCACGAATACGCGAACGCCTTCACGGAGCTGAACGATCCGGTGGATCAGGCCGAGCGCTTCATGGCGCAGGTCAAGGCGAAGGATATGGGCGACGACGAGGCCATGGGCTTCGACGCGGACTACATCCGTGCTTTGGAATACGGCATGCCGCCGGCTGGTGGTGTGGGGATCGGCATCGACCGCTTGGTCATGCTGCTGACAGATGCGCCCACCATTCGCGATGTGCTCCTGTTCCCCCACATGCGCGACGAGGCTCCTACTGCTTCTGCAGCGTCTTCGGTTGTCGGGAGCGTCCCTGTGGACTTCTCTGATGTGGTCATCGAACCGCTCTTCGAAGATGAAGTGGATTTCGACACCTTCAGCAAGTCAGATTTCCGTGCCGTCAAGGTGAAGGAATGCATCGCTGTGCCGAAGAGCAAGAAGCTCCTGCAGTTCACGCTGGATGACGGCACCGGAGAGGATCGCGTCATCCTGTCTGGCATCCATGCCTACTATGAGCCGGAGGAACTGGTGGGCAAGACGCTCATCGCCATCACCAACCTTCCTCCGCGCAAGATGATGGGCGTGGCGTCATGCGGCATGCTGCTCTCCGCCATCCATGAGGAGCCGGGCGAAGATGGCGAACCAGAAGAGCGCCTGAACCTGCTCATGGTGGACGATCGCATCCCCGCCGGCGCCAAGCTGTACTGATCTGAAGTGTGTCGGTGCTGCTTCGCAGCACCTCTTTTCATGGGACGGCCTTACGGATGTTCCGCATCCGAACGGCCTAACCGGGCTTACGCGTCATCCACGAAGACAGAGCATCAACCCTCGTGGGTGCCGGCAACCGCCGGCACGAGAACCAAACAATGGGTTTGCGCCTTGCACAAACCCATCACTTTCTTGTGTCCTTTGCATTGCATGCAAAGGACACTGTTTTCAAAGGTGCTGGCAGTTGCCA
>CANODU010000038.1 GCA_947565185.1 uncultured Eggerthellaceae bacterium
GGAGGAGTGAGACATCCGCAGGATGTCTCACTCCTCCGTCCCCCTGATACAGACTTCCTCCGTCCCCTTGATACACTCCTGCCTTCGTAGGCATCCTCCATCCATGATTCAGGTTGACGTGGGTGCGGCCAACTGGCCGCACCTTTGAATGCGCGTCGTCAGACGCGTCACCAACATCTTTCACGGTTTGGGTTGCCTGGAACAGGCAACCCCTTGCGCAGCGCTTGTCGCTGCGCTGTTAGTTATGCGGCGGGATGATCGTTCAGGGAAAGGAGTCTCCTACGCCGCATCATTCTTCAGGCAGCAACAGGGGATGAGCGTTATGGACCTGTGTGGAACGCAGGTCCATTGTTCGTATTCGTGCCGGCAGTTGCCGGCACCCACGAGGGTTGATGCCCTGCCTTCGTAGATGACGCTGCCGACACATTTTAGAGTTCGGTGGCGCGCAGATTGGCAGCAACGTGCTGCGGCTTGATGACCTGCGGGATGGCCTCGCGCAGGTCATCCACGGTAAGCGGCACCCGCCCCTTCGAAAGCGCTGCCGCCAGCATGACGGTGTTCAGCATGCGGCGCGGCGCACCCAACCGGCGCAACACTGCCGCGTCGTTCACGCACACGAGCTCCGGTTCGCGCGGCGCCGCCCCATCGCGTCCCGTTCGCCGCCGGCCCATCGTGCGCATGCGCGATGCCTCGTTGTAGATCATGGTCTGCAGGTTATTCAAGATGTCCTGCGCGTCATACGGGTCACCCGACAGAGAGCTGGTCACCGGCTGTACGGTGGTAGTGGCCGTGACCACCAAGCCATCATGAGCCAGATACGGCATGGCACGAGCGGCTTCGCCAGGTTCGAAGCCGATGATCATGTCCGCTGTGCCACGCGTGATCAGCGGCGCCAGCACCTCTTCGCCACCGTCACCCATGCGCACATGCGATATCACGGTGCCACCGCGCTGCGCCATGCCGATGGTCTCAGCCGTGCGCACCGGCCAGCCCTTGTTCGTAGCAGCCGTTGCCAGCAGCTTCGCCGCCAACACGGTACCTTGGCCGCCCACGCCTGCGATCAGGATGTTCGTCACGAGCGGCCTCCTTGTCCTGTCGTGCCGCCTGCGAAGCCTTCGCCGGAGGACCGTCCATAGTCAGCGAAGCGCGAACGCACCGAATGCGTGCCGCTCTGCTGTGCGAGGCGCGTCGAACGCGCCCGTGTCTGCGCCCCGGCAGGATGATTCGGCGGTCCCTGCGGGATGAGCGACCCTTGTGGACCAGCGATGGGTTGCTCTGCGGGCGCTTCCGCCGGCGCAGTCCCCCCTGCCTCGTCCCATGCGTCCTCGTCGTCATCAGACCAATCGTCTTCGCGGATCACGCGTCGCAACTCGCGTTCGGAGCTGCGCCCGCGTGTTCTGTGCTCCGCACGCACCGAGCCATCGAAGTCCATCTGCAGGCCATCGAAGGAGAGCTCCACTGCTTCCAAGGGCTCATCCCCTGCCCGCACGGGCACGGACGCCTCCACCGCTGCCTCGGCCAGGTCATCGACATCGTCAACGGCCACCTCGGCGTCACCAGAGAACAGGTCATCCAAAGAGAGCTCAGAGTTGCCCCCGTAATCAGGGCCCCGGCGCCACATGCGCTCGGATGTGTTACCCGTGCGCTGCGCCTCGTCGCCCGCTTCGCGCGCCAGCACGCGAATGCGGCTTCCCGTGAGGGCTGCCTGAGCTGCTTGCGAAGCCTCCCCCGACGGCTCATAGGCGAACACGATGGCCGCCGCGCCGCGCTGGATGGGTTCTTTCATGAAGTAGCGTCGCTCGCCCGCGGGCTTGATCACGCGCTTCAGGCTGTGCGTCGTCGACCGGCTTGCCGCGCCACGCCCCCGCTGGGCGGTCATGGCGTCGTAGAGATCATCGCTTTCGAAATCATCCAGCGACGCATAGGGGTTCATGGGGATGATGGGCGTTTGGGTGCGAATGCCTGACAAGCGTTCGCTGGCGAAGATGCCCTGTGCCTCGTGCGGCGCCGAAGCATGCGGACGCCCCCCGTCCGCTGCCGATGCCGAAGCAGAAGCGTCCACCGACGACGAAGCGCTGGCGGCTTCATCATCTTCACGCGCCTCCACCGGTTCGCCGATGTCCGCCACGCGCGCATCCGTTGTCTGTTCGCGTGGCACGTTCCGGTTCAGGCGGCTCTGCCTGACTGGCTGCGGTTCCACTTCCGGCGTCTGGTCGATGGCATCCACGGGACACACCGGCAGACACAGCCCACATCCGTTGCACTGCGTCCGGTCGATCACCGCCTGGCCGCGCTTGCCGCTCTTCGCGCCGCGGGCTCCCAGTTCGAACCCGATGGCAGGGCAACCGATCTGCGTGATGCAGCGCTTGCAGCCGGTGCATTTGCTGGTGTTCACCTTCGCCGGGATGCCGAGCGGCTTCGTCCAGATACAGGGGCTTTCGAAGATGATGACGGAAGGCCCGTCAGCTTCGAGCGCTTCCATGACGCGCTCTTCGGCTTCCTCAGGCTTGAGCGGATCCACCTCCACGATGGTCTGGATGTTCGATGCTTTCAAAACGGCTTTGATGCTGATGGGTTCGCGCTTGTCCCCCATCAGCGTGAGGCCGGTGCCGGGATGCGGCTGCAGCCCGGTCATGGCTGTGGTGGCGTTGTCCAGCACGCAGATGGTCACGTCGTGGCCGTTATAGGCAGCGTTCACCACGCCCGTCATGCCGGAAGCGAAGAACGTGGAGTCGCCCACGAACGCGATGGCCTTCTTGCCCTCATTCACGGCGGCGATACCCTGCGCCATGGTGATGCCGCCGCCCATGCACAGGCACGTATCCACCGCATCCAGCGGGGCAGCGTTGCCCAGCGTGTAGCAGCCGATGTCGCCCGTGAAGACAGCGTCTTCGCGCTTGATACCCAACGACTTGAGCGCACGCTTGACCGCCAAGAACGACGCGCGGTGCGGGCATCCCGCGCAGAGCACCGCTGGGCGCGCGGGCAGATCACCCGGATAGGTGAAGCGCGCGCTGGGATCCAAGAACGCATCAGCCAGACCCTTGAACGTGCCGATGGCCGGATCCTTGTCCGCTTCTTCGCCGTCCGCGTACGCATCCAGGAATGCCGCGATGCGCGCAACGGCGTCTTCGGTGGAGTTCTCGCCACGCGTATTCGCTTCGCCCGAGAGCTTCCCGTGCACGCGCGGCCAAAGGAAGCTAGCGTTCGCCATCTTCTGCAAGTCCTCTTCGATGACGCTGTCCAGCTCTTCCAGCACGAGCACGTCCGTCAGATCCTTCAGAGCGCGCGTGGCCACGCGCCGCGGGAACGGGTAGGGCGTGCCGACCTGCAAAAGGCGCAGCGCAGGCAGCCGCCGCCCCGCACGCGCCGCCAACCGATCCAGGATGCGGATGGCCTCACGGGCGTACTGCGTGGAGACGCCGCCGGTCACGATGCCTACCTTCGCTGGCAAGGGTGCCTGTTCGCGATCCATCTCTGACCGGAGCGACGTGCGCTTCCCGATGCCCGGCGCGTTCTCCCCGTTGGGCAGCGTGTTCGCGAACAGCGGGTTGAACGGGGCTAATTCCAGATCGAACATCACGTCATGCGAGATGGCATGGAGCCGGTCGTTGATCTCACCGTGCGCTTGATAGGCGCGCGGCGGGAAGATGACATATTCAGCCGGATTGCGGTGGAAGCCGTCGCCGATGGCGGGACGCGCGTGCGTGGTATCCGGGAAGTCGAAGAAGGTGGATGCGTGGTCGATGCGCGTGGTGGGACGGAAGATGACCGGCGTGCGGTACCGTTCGGACATGGCGAACGCGTGCGCGATCATGTCCGCGCCCTGCTCGGGCGTGGCCGGGTCGAATACGGGTACCTTCGCAAAGGCTGCGAAGCGGCGCGTGTCCTGCTCAGTCTGGCTGGAGATGGGACCCGGGTCGTCCGCCACGAGGATGACCAGGCCGCCCTTGACGCCCACGTAATTCAGCGACATGAGCGCGTCCGACGCCACGTTCAGACCCACCTGCTTGCAGGTGACCAGGCAACGCACGCCCGAAAGCGACGCCGCGGCGGCCACTTCCAACGCGGCTTTCTCGTTCGTGGACCACTCCACATGGATGCCTTCGGCTGCCCCTTCGGCGTGCAAGCGCGCCACGGTTTCGATGACCTCCGAAGACGGCGTGCCGGGATACCCTGCGAACAGGCCACATCCTGCCGCCAGCGCTGCGTGCGCGAACGCCTCGTTGCCCATGAGAAATCGTCTGGTCATGCACCCAACCCGTTCGACCTGTTCCATTCCGTTTCTGGTCATTCTACTTCATGCAAGGGATGCGCATGAAGGAGGCTCTGAACCTGTGCTCAGCACAGGTTCAGCATTTTGTATTCGTGCGGCCAGTTGGCCGCACCCACGAGGGTTGGAGCTTTTCCTTCGTAGATGACGCGTAAGCGGCATCCAACCGGGCGATGAGCCCGGTTAGGCCGTTCACCTTGAATGAAATGAAAGGTGTAAGGCCGTTTCAAATCAAGAGGCATTGCAAAGCAATGCCGACATTTTTTTCAGGCAGCAGCAAGGGAGAGATGCTGGTTGCTGTGGGTGCTGGCAACTGCCAGCACCTTTGAATGCGCGGCGATAAGCCGCGTCACTGTCTTCGCTTCCTGCACCGCATCGCTTTTCAGGTAGCAAGAGGGCATCAGCAAAATGAGATGCCATACGTTCCGTTCGACAGGTTCACCGCAATGGGCACCGCGAAGAGATCCGACAGCTTCTGGTCCGTGAGCGTCTCATCCTTGGGGCCGTCGGCCATGATGCGGCCATCTTTCAACAGCATCACGCGGCCGATCTCGGGCACGATATCCTCAGGGTAATGCGTCACCAGCAGCACCGCGCGACCGCTGGACGCGATGCGGCTCATCGTGCGGCGAACGTAATACATGCCTTCCGGGTCAAGTCCCGTGCATGGCTCGTCGAACACGAGCACGCTGGGCTCATGCACAAGCGCCCGAGCGATCAGCACGCGGCGCGCCTGCCCGGTCGAGAGCGTCATGACATCACGCTCTGCCAGGTCCACGATGCCGAGCGCTTCCATGGTGGCAAGCGCTTGGGCATGCTGCGCTTCGGTCACGGATACGCGCATAGGGCGCCCAAGCGAACCGAAGAGGCCGCCCTCCACGATCTCAACGCACGGAAGATGCACGGATATCTGCAACTGCATGGACGACGAGACGAACCCGACCTGCGCCTTGATCTCTGCTAGGGTAGCGTTCGCCTTGCCGCGAAAGCGCACAGGCGGCTCTTCACGATAGAGCGGCAGAACGTCGCGCGTCAGCAGATTCACGAACGTGGACTTGCCGGATCCGTTCGGTCCGAGGATGGCCAACGATTCGCCTTCGGCCAGCGTCAGATCATCCACCTGAAGTATAGTGCGGCCGGCGCGCCGGACCGTGGCATCATGCAGTTGGAAGAGGTCTTGCTTCATAGGGACCAACCGTGCGAAGACGGGAACGCGGAGAGCTACTCTTGCGCAGCTTCCGGTTGGGTCTCCGCTGCTTCGGGTTCTACTTCGGTGGTCTCAGGTGCGGGCGCTGTCTCTGCGGCCGCCACGTCAGCACCATCTCCCGCAGCGTCAGCCGCTGCGTCGGCTTCGCCTTCGGCAGCCAGCGTCTCCTCTTCCTCGGTCACCGTACCAGCCAGCTCATCTTCGGCCTTCTTGTTGATCTCGTCCATCTCTTCCTGCGTGTATTCGCCGCTCATGTCAACGTTGTACGGCACGTTCTCAGGCATCTTGTTGATGGTGACGTCGCTTGCCTGCTTCATCTCCAGCAGCCAGTCGTCCATAGCATCCTGCGAATCCGTCTGGCTGGCGGTGGTGCGAATCTCCTCCAAGAACTCAGAGGGCACCTGGTCCAGGCTTTCGATGGTCTCGGGCGCTTCGAAGACGTCCGTCACCATGATGATGTGCCAGCCGTACTTGCTCTCCACCAGCTCCTTCGTCACTTCGCCCTCGTTCAGCCCGCTCAGGGCATCCGTGTACTCCGTGACGAATGAGTTCAGGCGGTCCCAGCCTACATCGCCGCCGTTCTCCTTGGAGCCCTCGTCCTGCGAATATTGCTGGACGGCATCTTCGAAGGGCAGCTCACCGGTCTGGATGCGCGTGAGCACGTCCTGAGCCGTTTCCTTGTCCTCCGTATTGAACAGGATGTGGCTTGAGCGCTTGGAGCCGGAATAGGACGCGGCGGATTCCTGCGCCTTCGCCAACAGTGCATCATCATCAAGCTGCACTGCCTCTTCGAAGCCCTCTTGCAGCTTCTGCTGCAGAATGGAGTAGCGCAGCGCTTCCTTGTAGTCGTCGTCGGTCTCGAAGCCACCCTCCTTGCGAGCCTCGTCCCACTTCTCCGGCGTGGTGTAGTTCTCAGCCATCTTGTCCACGTATGACTGGATCTCTTCATCCGTGGTGGTGACGCCGCGCTGGTCGGCGAATTGCAGGATCAGCTGCTGATCGATCAGCGTGCCCAGCGTTTCGTCGCGGATGCTCTGAGGCGTCTCGTTCTGGCCCTTCAGGTATTCCTTCCAGTCCTCATCCTCAGCGTAGTTGTAGGAGAGGCGCATGTTGTTGATGGCACGCGTGACCTTGTCCTCTTCGATGTCAACGCCGTTCACGGTTGCGGCCACGCCTCCCGTGAGCCCGGTGTCTGATTCCAGGATCTCCGAATTGGCGGCATCATCGGTGCCAGAGCAGCCGGTTATGGCGAACATGAGAGCGCAGCCTGCAGCTGCGACGGCAACTTTCGTGAATCTGTTCTTCATGGGTTGCGAACTCGCTTTCGTTTCTGAGCGTATCGCTGCATTCTCTCACAATGCCTGCGGGCGCGAAAGCGCTTTGCCTGCACGGCACCAAGTCTTCACGAAGCCGAGGTCTGTATCAGGGGGACGGGGGCAGTCTGTATCAGGGGGACGGAGGAGTGATACGCCCGAAGGGCGTATCACTCCTCCGTCCCCCTGATACAGACTGCCTTATAGGTTAGATGTCAGCCTTCGCGCCAGACGAACTGGATGTCATAGGCATCCCCGAGCGCAGCCGTGAACATATCCGTGATGTCCTGCTCAGCGTTCGAACGCGCCTCATCCATCAGACCACCTTCGATAGCGCCGCTTTCGCTCTGCGCGATGCACTGGCGTTGGAATTCGTCCACTTCCGAAAGCGGGATCTTCGCGAACAGATTGTTGTTCTCCTCCATCACGCCGGATTCTTCCATGTTCGGCGTGTTCGAGATGATGAAGGGCTGGTCCAGCGTCATGGTGATGACCCTGCCGTCCTGAGCGAATTCTGCTTGGTCAAGATCGACACCGGCCTTGATCGTGCCCACATAGCGATACCAGAAGCTGGTGTCCGTGAACGGGATATCGAACAGGTCGAAGAACGTGGCAGCAGGCTGCGTGGACTTGTCCGTGATGTTGTATTGCTGAGATGCGCTGACCAATTCGCTCTTCGCCACGATGCGGTCGAAGACGACGGACGGCTGAACGTTGGCGCCGCTGCCTGCTGAGCTGGCGTTCTGGACGATGAGGACGCCACCGATGCCCACCACAAGGCCGATGACCAGCCCGATCAGGGCGAATTGGATCCGCTTGATAGGAGTCCGTGCTGACATGAGCGTTCCTTTCATGAGAGAGCATCAGTGTAGTGTATCAGGGGGACGGAGGAGTGAGACATCCCGCGGATGTCTCACTCCTCCGTCCCCCTGATACACAGCCAGTTGACCGCACCCACAAGGATCTGTGTCAGGTTGATGTGGGTGCTGGCAACTGCCAGCACATTCGAAAACGGTGCCCTTTGCATGGACATGCAAAGGGCATAAGAGAGTTATAGGTTTGTGCAAAGCACAAACCTATTGTTTAGTTCTCGTGCGGCCAGTTGGCCGCACCCACGAGAGTTGGAGCCCTGCCTTCGTAGATGACGCGTAAGCGGCATCTAACCGGGCGTAAGCCCGGTTAGGCCGTTTGCGCGAAGCGCATAAGGCCGTTCCATACAAAGAGGTCCCGCAATATGCGGGACCGACACACTTTGAGGAAGAGATGCAGGTACCTGCCGGACCCCGCAGATCCTGTGCGCAGCCCTGAAAGGGTTGCCGCAGGATCTGCGGCCTATCCATTTTCTGTCACAGAGCCGAATGGGGTGATGGGGGTCGAGGGTGATTCAGCAGGACAAGAAAACCGTGGTATATACCACCACGGTTTTCGCAGTCCGATGCCAAACCCGAGCGCCCCCATCACCCCATGAAGGCAAAAGGTTGCTATAGGTTTGTGCAAGCACAAACCTATCGTTTTGGAATTGTGCCGCCAGTTGACCGCACCCACGTCAACCTGATTCATCTCTGGGAGATGCCGCTTACGCGTCATCTACGGAATGTCTTCCAATCCAGAGATAAGTTGCCGACACACTTTGAAGGCAACAAGGGAGATCACCACTGACCGCGGGTGGGGCAGAGGTCCCCGATGATGCAATCGGCGCAGCGCGGGTTGCGCGCGCGGCAGAATTCACGCCCGAAGTGCACCCACTGATGATTCACATACAGCCAGTCCGAACGGGGGAACACCTTGAGCAGGATATCCTCCACCTTTTGCGGCGTGTTCGCCGAAGGCCCCGCCAGCTTCAGCCGATGCGCGATGCGATAGACATGCGTATCCACTGCGATCCCCTGCGGGTCCTTGAACGCTTCGCACATGACGCAATTCGCCGTCTTGCGCCCTACGCCAGGCAGCTTCTGCAGCAGATCCACATCCGCTGGCACCTCGCCGCCGAATTCGCCAACCACGGTCTGCGCAAGCGCCACCAGGTTCTTCGCCTTTGCCCGGAAGAACCCAAGCGAATGGATGACCTCCTCCACGTCCGCCGGGTTCGCCGCCGCCATGTCCTGTGGCGACGGGAAGCGCGCGAACAGCTTTGGCGTCACCTTGTTGACGGCAGCGTCCGTGCATTGCGCGGACAGAACGACGGCCACGGTCAGCTGGAACGGTGTCTGGTAATCAAGAGACGCCTTGCCCGGCCCGTAATAGGCGAACATGCGCTCCTCGATCTGTGCCGCGCGGTCGCGCTTGGAAGCCAGAGATTCGCGTGCCATGCCGTCCCTTCCGGTGCGTTAGGCCTCTGCGCTGTCTGCGAATTCGCGCGCGATGACGACCTCGCTGATGGCCGCATGCACGACGGCAGCCAGCATGCGCAGCGTCACGCCGGAGTTGTCCGGGAGATGCAAGCTGACCACGCGTCGCCCGCGCTCAGCCAATGCTGCCATGTCACCCACAGCTTGCGCCTTGGCCAGCGCTCCCAGCGAAGGCGCCTCGCACCCGGCGGGCAGCGGGATGTCCTTGAGCTCGTCGGCAGACAGCGTGAGGAAGACGCCGCAGTTCGGGCCACCCTTCTGCAGCTGCCCGGTGGAATGCAGGTAGCGCGGACCCACTTCCAAACAGGAGACCACGCCGAATTCGCTAGCCACTTCGTGTCGGATGGATTCCAGTGCCTCGCGCCGCCCTTCGCCGGTGAACGGGAGGAACGCATTCAGCGCGAAGTAATCGCCCTCTTCCAGGGACGCGAACAGTGCCGTCAGCGTGTCGAACAGCGTGCGGCATTGCTCGAACAGAGGCGCCTGGCGCACCTCCACCATGCCCATGTCCACGGCGTCCGTGAACATCTCCGTGTAGCTGGCGTCCGGGATGCCATTCGCAAGGTTCTCCAGCACTACCGCCTTGGTGGACGCCACATCGGGCTGGTCGAAGGGGCAGAGCTGCATGAGGTAGCCGCACATGGCAATGGCGTATTCCCACATGACGAAATGCTCGGCCAGCTCCATGACGCTTTCTATCTTGTAGTTCTGGCGCGGGATGTTCGGGTCGATGTAGGCCAGCGACATCTCGAAGTTGCGGCTTTCGTCCCAGAGGTCGGTCTTGGTCTGGTACATGATGACCGAGCGGTCGCCCGGATCTTCGGTGAGCAGCAGCGAATCCACCTCGATGTTCGGGAGGATGCCCTGCCCGTTCTTGCCGAGCGATTCCGCCACCAGCTGTTCGATCCAAAGGCCGAGAACGCGGCCGCGCTTAGGCGTCAGGAAGCTGAACTTGTTGCGCCCTTGCTGGTAGTTGTCGAACAGGAAGGCTGCCAGATTGATGGCCGGATTGTCGATGGCGTCTTCCGAGCACCGCTCTTCGGCTTCGCGCGCGTGCGCCAGGAAATCGTCCAGGTCGATGCCCACGAGCGCCGCTGGCAGCAAACCGAACACGGTGAGCGCCGAGAAGCGGCCGCCGACATCCGGCAGCCCATGGAAGACGTGGCGCCAACCCTCATCTTGCGCCAGCTGATCCAGCTTCGTGCCCGGATCGGTGATGGCCACCAGATGCTTCACCATGTCATCGCCCAGCACGGGCTCATATTTCGCGCGAATGGCAGCCAGCAACATGCGCGGCTCGATGGTGCCGCCGCTCTTCGACGAGATGATGAACAGCGTCTTCGCTGGGTCGCATGTGGCGTACAGCTCGCGCGTGCGAACGGGCGAATCGGAGTCCAGCGTGCGGAAGCGCAGGCGGTTCGTGTCCTGCTTGTTGTACTTCGTGATGGTCATGGGTGCTTGCGTGGAGCCGCCTTGGCCGATGAGCACGATGGTGTCGATGCCGTCCTTGGCCACCTGGTCGGCGAACTTCGTGAGCTCGCGCGTGTTGCAGCGCGGGTTCGATGCCAGATCCGTCCAGCCCATGAAGCCGCGAGCGAATTCCTCCGCCTCTTCTGAGAAGCTGTAGAGCGTGGGGTCTTTGCGGAAGATGCGGCTGGCCACGTAGTCTTTCACCAGCGTCTTCGCGGACGGGTAGAGCTTCTCCATATCTCCAGAGATCATTGCTGCCTGCGTTTCCGCCATGCGCGCAGCGCCACATGGCTTCTCGGGGTCAGGGTATATGTGATGCAGATTGTACCTGATGCAGAGAAAGCGAGATGCTGGCGCAGGTCTGTCAGAATGTAATGCTTGCCCAGCTGAATCGTTCGCGAGGGTCAGCGTTCTGGTGCTCCATGTAGAAGACCTCGATCACATGCCGTGTGGCATCGATGCCGTAATAGATGGTGAATGGCGTATCTGGAATGGGAATGGATCGGCACGGAAAGGGCGGCCGAGCCGCTGCATATTCAGGATGATACGGGGTACCGGTCTCAGGAAATGCCGCCAGCAGAGAGCGGTATGAATCCACTTTCTCATACACGCGTTGGCTTGTGATGGCGCTGAGCATGAATTCGACAACGCTCTGAGCGTATACGACAGAATATCCTTCTTCTGGACTGTGCGAAGAGCAGCCCATGTCTCAAGCCCAACCCTTCGCTTTGCGAATGAGCGCGTCAGCCTCATCGGCCGACATGGATTCACCTGAGCGAATCTCTTCGAAGCCGCGCATGATCCCGTCATAGACGCGAATCTCCCGCTGCCGAAGCTCATTGCGAAATGAGACCATCTCATCAAATGCATCGGAATCCATAACAACGACGGAGCTTCGCCCGTTCCGCGTAAGGTAGAGAGGCTCACGCGTCTTGCCAAGCTCATCTATGAGAGCAGATTGATTGCGATTGAAATCTGAAAGCGAGCGAACGTTCGGCATGGGGGCTCCTTTGATCTTCACTCCTTGAGAATAACATATTCACTGCGAATTTCATGCTCTGCTTCAATCCGTTGCCCACTTGCAGTGCAGGGCGTATCAAGGGGACGGAGGAGTGAGATGCGCGTCGCGCGTCTCACTCCTCCGTCCCCTTGATACGCGGCCAGTTGGCGGCACCCACGAGGACCTGATGCATCTGTGGGAGATGCCGCTTACGCGTCATCTACGGAATGTCTCCCGACTCTGAAGCATGTTGGCCGCACCCACGAGAGTTGATGCTCTGCTTTCGTAGATGACGCGTGAGCGGCATCTAACCGGGCGCAAGCCCGGTTAGGCCGTTCCATGAAAAGAGGTGCTGCGAAGCAGCATCGACACACTTTGAAGGGACTTAGCGCTTGGCGGCTTTCTTGCGATCGGTGGCAGAGAGCAGGCGCTTGCGCAGACGCACGCTTTCGGGCGTCACTTCGACAAGCTCATCATCCTCGATGTATTCCAGTGCCTCTTCCAAGGTGAACGTCACCGGCGGCGTCAGCTGGATGGCCTTGTCTGCCGTGGACGAACGCTGATTCCCCAGGTTCTTCGTCTTCTCCACGTTGACCACCATGTCGCCCTCTTTCGCGGATTCTCCCACGATCATGCCCTCGTAGCACTCGTCGCCCGGTCCGACGAACAGCCGCCCGCGCTCCTGCAGCGTATCCAGCGCATAGGCCACGGCCTTGCCCGTGGACATGGCGATCATGCAGCCATTCTTGCGGCCCGTCATCTCGCCCGAATACGGCCCGTACTCCAGGAAATGGTGGAACAACACCGCTTCGCCGTGCGTAGCGTTCAAGACGCGCGTCTTGAGCCCCATCGTGCCGCGCGTGGGAATGCGGAACGTGAGGTGCGTCATGGTCTCGTCCGAGGCCATGTCCTCCATGATGCCTCCCGCAGTGCCCATGACCTCGATGGCCTTGCCTGCGTAATCGTTCGGCACGTCGATGGTAGCTTCCTCGATGGGTTCCAGCTTTTGCCCGTCCGCATCCTTCTTGTACACCACGCGCGGGCGCCCCACCTGGAACTCGAAGCCTTCACGGCGCATCGTCTCCATGAGCACGGACAGGTGCAGCACGCCGCGGCCAGCCACCTCGATGCCGCTCTTGTCCTCCAGTTCGTTGATGCGCATGGAGATGTTGCTCTCCTTTTCGCGCAGCAAGCGCTCCTTCAACTGACGGGCGCCGACGATCTCACCTTCGCGGCCCACCAAGGGAGAGGTGGACGCTTCGAAGACGACCGCCATGGTGGGTTCCTCCACGGCGATGGGTTCCATCTCCACAGGATTCTCCGGATCCGTCACGATATCCCCGATGTCTGCGTCCTCAACGCCGATGACGGCCACGATGTCACCCGCAACGGCTTCCGTGACCTCAGCCTTCCCCAGGTTCTCGAACGTATAGACCTTCCGGATCTGCGCCGTCTTCTGCACACCGTCCGGCTTCACCACCAGCACATTCTCCTTCTCATGGATGACGCCGCTGTGCACGCGCCCCACACCGATGCGTCCCTCATAGCTGGAGTGATCCACGGTGCAGATCTGCAGTGCCAACGGGGCATCTTCGTTCACCTCCGGTGCCGGGATCTCGTCCAAGATGGTGTCCAACAGCGGCACCATGTCCATGTTGCCGTCATCCGGTTCACGGCGCGCGTAGCCGTTCACGGCCGACGCATAGATGATGGGGAAGTCAAGCTGCGCATCCGATGCGCCCAGCTCCACCATGAGGTCGAACACCTTGTCCACGGCGCCTTCCGGATCCGCGTTCGGCCGGTCGATCTTGTTCACCACTACGACGAGCTTGAGTCCCCGCTCCAAAGCATGGGAGAGCACGAACCGCGTCTGCGGCTTCGGCCCCTCGTACGCATCCACGATCAACAGCGCGCCGTCTGCCATGTTGAGCACGCGCTCCACTTCGCCACCGAAATCCGCGTGGCCAGGCGTATCGATCACGTTGATCTTGACGCCCTTGTACGTGATGGAGATGTTCTTCGAAAGGATGGTGATGCCGCGTTCGCGCTCTTGGTCGTTCGAGTCCAACACGCGCTCCTGCACCTGCTGGTTCTCGCGAAAGACGTGCGACGCCCACAGCAGCCGATCCACCAGCGTGGTCTTCCCATGGTCGACGTGCGCGATGATGGCAACGTTGCGAATGTTCTCTTGCTTCATGATCTGCTCCTGAGTGCGTGCGAAAGATTGCGAAAGTGGGCGCTATTCTACAACTTCAGGGCAGAAAAGCGTATCAGGGGGACGGAGGCGTGAGATGCGCGTCGCGCATCTCACGCCTCCGTCCCCCTGATACGCTCCCCTGATACGCTCCGCTTACTGCTGGGCGATGTTCGCGCGCCTGAGCGCCATGAGAAGCGGCAAGCCCAGCGCGTACATGACCACCGCTTCGCCCACACCTGTGGCGATGACGCCGAACAGATACATGGGAAGGTACGCGCCGTCGATGGAGATATCCGTGAAGGGGATCACGTAGAAGCCCAGGCCCTGCAGCAGGATCGGCAAGTACGCGGGCACGATGAGCGCGTTCGCCAGCACGAAGCCGCTGATAGCCACGGCCGGGCGCTTGCGCATCCGCCAGCAGAAGACCGCTCCGACGAACGTGGCTGCGCTGCCGAACACGACGTCGAGCAGGCCGAGCGCGCCTGTGCCGGAGATGACCATGTTCGCCACGTTCGCGATCACGCAGCCAACAGTGAGGCCCGGGATGCCTGCCGGCGTGAGAGCCGCCACCACACAGAGCGCCTCCGAGATGCGGAACTGGACCGGCCCCCATGCAAGACCTTGCAAGAGCATCATAGTGATCAACGTTGCCGCAGCGTAGAGCGCCGCGATTACGCCCGCTTGCGCAATGTAGCGCGTGCGGGGCATGTCTGCCGTGCCGAGGAATGTGCGTGCCGTGCTCACCAATTCAGGCCCCTTTCGCAAGAGCATCGTTGAGGTAGCTACAAGCATACGCCATGGCTCGCAGCGCGCAAGCGTCAGACCGGAAGCTGACGGTGACCGACGCGATGCCCTCTGCCTCGTCCAGCCACATCGTGTGCCCCGCGAACGTGGCTTGGCTCTCTGGTGGCTCCTCTTGGACCTGCAGATCGATGATCAGATGCTCCAACAGATGCGGCACCGATGTATCGGCGATGACGCTGGCGAACGCAGGCCCTTTGGGATTCACGCAGGAATGCTGCGGGAGGTCGGGGAAGTCGCGCACGACGAGGCGGGCAAGGTGGTCGCTGGTGCGGCGCGCATGCGAAGCCGTGCGCACACGCAAGGTAAGCTTGCCTGGTTGGATGTGGACATCTTCGATGGTGAGGGGCTCCATGCATCGCATGATAGCGGAGCAGGGCTGTATCAGGGGGACGGAGGCGTGAGACGCGCGTCGCGCGTCTCACGCCTCCGTCCCCCTGATACACGCCTCCTCCTTGCAAGGGAAAGCCTGGGTCTGCGAGTGCTGGCAACTGCCATTTTGTTGCTGCCTGAAGTTTGTGGCGCGTCTCACGACGCGCATTCATTCGTGCCGCCAGTTGGCGGCACCCACGAGAGTTGTAGCTCTTCCTTCGTAGATGACGCGTAAGCGGCATCTAACCGGGCGATGAGCCCGGTTAGGCCGTTCCAAATAGGAAGAGATTCTGATTTTCGTGGGTGCTAAGAGTTCTTGCGGGAGAGATATTCGATCGCCAGATCTGCGACGCCGTTGACGAACATCATCAACCCGATGATGAACACGAACAGAGACGTGGTGGCGAACGGGTTCGCGATGATCACGACGCCACCGATGGCCACGATGATGCTGATGACCAACATGATGATCCATGCGGACCCCCGGAGTTCGCGCAGCTCCACGGAGCGCACGGCGCTCACGACACCCGCCAACGCCAACACGATGCCCAGCACCACAGATGAGAAGCTGGCGATCACGCCCGGGAAGACGAACACGATGAGCGCCAAGATCAAGAAGAACACGCCGGAGATGAGGACTGCCGGCTCATGGTAGTGATCGCCGGACTTGCGCACATACATGACAAGCGACGCCACACCGGACAGCGCGAAGAACGCGCCCAGAAGATAGATCACCGTGATGACGGTGACACCGGGCCAGAACATCAGGAACAGCCCGAGCAGCACGCAGATGATGCCCTGCACCAACACGTTCGATCGCACCATGGTGAGGAACCGCTCCATGATGATCCCCTTTCCTGTCCTGTGGCGCTCTGCGCTAATCCTCGTCGGTCTGCAAAGCGACGCCCTCTGCCACCACGTCGACGTCATCCACCTGGACGCCATCCGGCACCAAGCGCTTCAGCGTATCGGCCACGATGGCCCATTCGATATCCTCCGTGAGCGGCTCCAGCGCCACTTCCGCATCTTCGCCGCGCAGCACGGCCTCCAGCGCCGCCGGATCGTACTTTGCCGCGCTGACCTCCTCGCCCTCGTCGCTCACAACACCCGTGGCGTAGACCATGTAATGCTTGTCGTTGTGCTCCGCATGGAACGTGTAGAGGATGGTGCACTGCACCGGGTTGCCCTCGTCATCCTCGAACGTGAGCGTGAGGTCTGCGGTCTGCGGCTCAGGGCTCTCCTCGTTCGCAGACACGTTCGCTGAGCCGTCCACCGGCTGATTCGCTGGCTCGTTCATTCGTTCGCTCATGATGTGTGCACCTCCGCCTGGATCACCGCGTCAGGGCTGGCGTTCGCATAGTCTGCCAGACGCGCGTACTTGATCTGCCATTGCTCGTATTCGCAATAGTAATAGTTCTGCGTCTGCGCAGAGAAGCAACCGGTGTAGAGCGTGTATTCGAATTGGCCGTTCTCCATCTGCGAAGCGCCCTCCACCATGGAGACATTGCCCAGCGTATGGAACAGCCGCGCCACGTTCTCCGGCTCCGTGGACTTCTTCGGGTAGTTTGCGTTCAGATACGCCACCTTGACGAAGCGCGACGGCGAATAGTAGTCGCCGGGAATGCCGCGCATGCTAGCGCCGCCGCCGAAGGGCACCAGCTTGCGCGCGCCCCACATGACCTCGGGGACGTATCGGCTTTCGCAGTTCATGTAGTTGCGCAGATTCTCCATGTGCCAGTCGAACGTCGGCTGGTTGGTGAGCACGTCCACCTCATCGTGGAAGACATGCATCCCGTCCGGCATGTACTCCACCACGATGGAGCGTTGCGCGTCGGCGATGATCCAGTGTAGGAGCGACACGCCGTAGCCTCCTCCGGGGGACTTGCTCACGATAGCAACGTCAGCCAACGCCTTCTCTACCTGATCCACCGTTTCGAACTGCGAGCAGATCCAGAGCGGGAACTCGTAGGCGGCCACGTTCGTCTTGCCGCTGATGGGGCCGTCTGCATACTGCGCATAGCCCGGGAAGTTGAGGCCACCGCACGCCAGTCCGGAGCTGTTGCCGCAATCGAAGTACAGCGGGAAACCGTCCAACACGACCGCCATGCCGATGAGCGCATGCTTCGTGGGCGCAGCGTCCATGTACGCGTAATCCACGTTGAAGCCCGCAGGCGTCACGACCACCTTCTGGCCGAACTGCTGGCACCAGTCCAGATTGCGTCCGAAGTACATCTGTCCGTCAGCGGACGTGAAGCGGATTCCCGTGCACATGATGTCTCCTTTTGTCGAAGTCAGGCCAGTGTACGATGGACATCCGATGGTCGTTTGCGAACGAGGGATTCCGTTACGGTTCCGTGCATTTCTCACCTTGCTGGAGGTGTATCAGGGGGACGGAGGAAGTCTGTATCAGGGGGACGGAGGAGTGAGACATC
>CANODU010000039.1 GCA_947565185.1 uncultured Eggerthellaceae bacterium
TGGTCTGAGGCGCTGGCCACCGATCCTTCGTTCTACAAGGTGGGAGAGCAGAAGTTCGTGAACCAGACCTTCAACAAGGAGATCGTAGGATCTGACTTCGAACGCGATATGGATGGGCTCTATGCGGTAGGCTCATATCCTTCCTCCATCAAGCTCACCGAGGACCCCGACGAGAACGTCATCAACGTCTTATATGTGCCCGCGATGACCAATCTGCCCTCGGAATGGGAGATCATCGAGAAGCCCGAGACGCCGGAAGGCGGCACTGACAGCGCCGTGCCTCCCACCACCCCCAATGAGGTCTTGGTGCCCACGCCCATCCTGCCCGATGGCTCTGATATCGCCGACTTCGTTGCGCCCCCTCAGCAAAACGAGCTGGAAGGAGTCGCCTTCTCTGATGGGAACATCGTCGAAGCCGCTTCCCAACAGACCATCACCTTCACCGACGACATGGTCAAAAACCCCATCACCCCGCAAACGGCAGAGCGCTATGCGCAGGCCTACAAGACTGGTGCTCCGCTCATCACCCCCTTGCCCGTGGTCACCACCATGCTGAACATCCAGATCGGCTTTGCCTTGATCCTGTTCTTGATCGCGTTCTTGGCCATATGCGCCTATGCCTTCGAGCGGGGTCAGCGCGGCAAGATGTAGCGTCTCGCAAAGCTGATGCGCCCCTTTGGGCCTTGGGTGACAACGGATGCCATGGTGTGCAAGAATGCACACCATGGCGAACATCTATGTGATAGAAGACGACGCCGCGCTCCGCACTGAATTGGAGCGCTTGCTCGACCTGCAGGGCTTCACCACGCATCACTGCGCTGATTTCGCACATGCCGCCGATGATGCTCTTGCCCATGACCCTGACTGCATCGTGGTGGATCTCAAGCTGCCCGGCGCAGACGGCCATCAGATCTGCCGCGACATCCGCGCGCAGTCGCATGTCCCCATCATCATGCTGACATCGTCGGAGAGCGAATTCGATGAGGTCATGGCGCTCTCCTTGGGTGCTGATGACTACGTGACGAAGCCCTATCGGCCAGCAACGCTCATCGCACGCATCCAAGGGCTGCTGCGGCGTAGCAGCAATGCAGCGCAACCCCTCCTCCAGCACGGACCCCTCATGCTGGACGAAGCCGGAGGCGTGGTCACCTACCAGGGCAACAGCGCCGAGCTCACGCGCAACGAGCTCAAGCTGCTGTCATTGCTCATGCGCAATGCGGACAAGGTGGTCAGCCGCCAACAGCTGATGGTGCATCTGTGGGAATCCGATTCGTTCATCGACGACAATACGCTCACCGTGAACATGAATCGCCTGCGCCGCAAGCTGGCGGATCTAGGCGCGGATGAAGATCTCATCAAGACGCGACGCGGGATCGGCTACATCCTATGACACGCGATGGAAGCTGCGACCTTCCCGCCTCGTTCACGCTGGCTTCCTACGCACGCGACCGCGCAGCTTCTCTCATCATCGCCCTTCTGTGCGCAGGCGGCACCTTCGGCATGTGCATGGTGCTGGGGCTGAGCACTGACGCCTCCATCGCCATCTCCGTCTTCATCCTGCTCTGTGCGGCCTTTGCGTTCTCCATCGAATACGCACGCCGCGCACGATTCTGGCGAGACGTCCAAGCCATCACCGAAAGCGCGCACGGTGCCTGCGAAGCCGCTGAGCTCTTGCCCTTGGCCAGCTTCCTTGAAGGATCCATCACCCTTGACCTGGCTGAGCACATCTCCATGCAGGCAAGCACCGAGCTGACAGCAGCACAGGCCGATGCTGAGGCATACCGCGAATACGTGGAGCTCTGGATCCATGAGGCGAAGACGCCCATAGCGGCGGCGCGCCTGATCTTGGATCGCATGAGCGGCGCGGACGCGGACGCGCTAGGGCGCGAAGTGGAGCGCGTGGATAATCAAGTAGAACAGGCCCTCTATTACGCTCGTTCGACGGCACTGCAGAAAGACTATGCCATCCGCCATGTGAATCTGGCGAAGGCAGCGCGCGAAGCCTGCAAGCGCCAGGCGCGCTTCCTGGTGGAGAAGCAAGCCATCCCCGTGATCGACATCCCCGATGGCCAAGAGGTGCTCTCCGATGCACCGTGGCTCATCTTCATGTTCGGACAGGTGGTGGCCAATGCGGCGCAATATGGCGCACGCACCATCCGCTTCTCTTCCCACGAAGAGGCGCTGGACACGCCTCATGGGCACACCGTCCTCACGGTGGAAGATGACGGTTGCGGCATCAGCGAAGCAGACATGCCTCGCGTGTTCGAACGCGGATTCACTGGCACGAATGGACGCGCAAGCGGCACTGCCACCGGAATGGGACTCTATCTCATCGCGCTCATGTGCCAGCGCTTGGGATTGGGCATCTCCCTGGCAAGCGAAGAGGGCGCAGGCACCCGCGTCATCTTCTCCTTTCCCCATGATCGCCGCTTGACGTGACGTCGCGCACGACAGCTCATGAAAAGCATGCGGGATGTGAAGGTGACAGCGTTGTAAGGCGAACGTAAGCCGCTTCGATGGCACCGCAATGCCCATTGGCGCACCATCTTCTCATGAGGGCAGCGATCCTCATCTCCCTCACAAGGAAAGCGAACAAGGAGGTGCCCATGGCAACCGTAGGAAAGATCGCAACGGCAGTGGCAGTGATGGCAGTGATCGGCTTGATCGTGGTCTATGAGATGCCGCGACTCGTGAAAGCGTGAGGTGCTGATATGGCAGAGATCTACGCAACCCCTCTTTACCCCACCAATGGCTACGAGCAGGGAAGCCAACCTCTGGCGCTCTCCGTCCGTCAGGCGAAGAAGGTCTACGGCAGCCGCGATTCCGTTGCCCATGCGCTCGATGGCGTTTCCTTCGATGTGGCACAAGGCGAATTCGTGAGCATCATGGGACCGTCAGGCTCAGGCAAGACCACGCTGCTCAACTGCGTCTCCACCATCGACAGGGTGACCTCTGGCCAGATCCTCGTAGACGGCAAGGATATCACCGCCATGTCCAAGCGCTCCCTGTCGAAGTTCCGCCGCGACGAGCTAGGGTTCATCTTCCAGGACTTCAACCTGTTGGATACCTTGAACGGCATGGAGAACATCGCGCTTGCGCTCACCATCAAGCACGTGGCTCCGTCGCAGGTGACCACGCGCGTGCACAACATCGCAGCTGCCCTGGGCGTGGCCGATGTGCTCAAGCGCTACCCCAGCCAGATGTCAGGCGGCCAGAAGCAGCGCGTGGCAGCCGCCCGCGCCATCGTGGGCGACCCGAAGCTCATCTTGGCCGATGAGCCTACCGGCGCTTTGGATTCGCGTGCAGCGGCCGTGCTCTTGGAAACGCTGGAGATGATGAACCAGACCATGGGTGCCACCATCATGATGGTCACCCATGACTCCTATGCAGCGTCGTTCACCAACCGCGTGCTGTTCATCAAGGATGGGCGCTTGTTCAATGAGATCCGACGCGGCGCCATGAGCCGCGAGGAGTTCTTCGCGCGCATCATGGAGGTCGTCTCGTTCTTAGGAGGCGAGGTCGGCCATGTTGCTTAAGCTCGCCTGGCGCAACATCCGCCACTCGGTGCGCGACTATACCATCTACTTCCTGACGCTGCTCTTCGGCGTAGCCGTGTTCTATGCATTCAACTCCATCGGCAGCCAGGAGATCATGTTCGACCTGCAAGCGGAGGCGGACGCGCGCCAGTTCCAGATGACCCAACAATTCTTGAGCATGTTCTCCGGGCTCATCGCCTGTGTGCTGGGCTTTCTGATCCTCTATTCGAACGGATTCCTCATCCGTCGACGCAAGCGCGAATTCGGCACCTATATGCTCTTGGGGATGCCATCAAGCCAAGTCTCGGCCATCATGCTGGTAGAGACGGTGCTCATCGGGCTGGCTTCCTTGGTCTTAGGGCTGATCTTGGGCTTTCTGCTCTCCCAAGCCATGGCATTCTTCACGGCATCGCTCTTTGGCACCACCATCATGAACTACCAGTTCGTCTTCTCGCCCGAAGCATTCGTGGCCACCATCCTCTGCTTTCTGGCGATATACGTGGTGGTGGCGCTGTTCAACACCTTCACGGTGAACCACCAGAAGCTGATCGATCTTTTGCACGCCAACACGAAGAACCAGCGGGCTACGGTGCGAAACCCTTGGATCTGCCTCGTCGCCTTCGTCCTCTCCATCTGCATCTTAGCCTATGCCTATGAGCAGCTCATCGAAAGCGGCCTCGTCATGCTGGATGACCCGCGCTTCCTACGTGCTACGCTCGGCATGCTGGTGGGCACGTTCATCTTCTTCTGGTCGCTGGCGGGCTTCGTCATCGCGCTCATCACCCGCATCCGCAGCGTCTATCTCCGCGGACTCATCCCGTTCACCGTGCGTCAGATCGCCAGCCGCGTGAATACGGCGTTCATATCCTTGTGGGCTATCTGTGTGATGCTGTTCTTCTCCATCACCGTGTTCTCTGTGGGCATGGGCATGGTGGATATCTTCACCAACGGCATAGAGGAAGCGAACCCGTACAGCGCTTCGCTTTCCGCTGAGGTGTATTCTGATGATCCGACAGATGCCATCTCCGATGATGCAGATACGCCTGATGCCCGCGCACGCGCCATGCAGGCAGAAGTCCCTGAGCGCTATGCGAACGCAGAGGCACATGGATGGGACATGGCAAGCGCCCTTGAAGAAGCCGCCCCGGTGCTTTGGGCTGAGACCATCGGCCAAAGCGCGCAGATGGACCTCTTCTACGTACCCGGCGTCACCTATGGCAGCGTGCTGGCTGAAGCTGGCCCCGATGCGCTAGAGCATCTGCAAGAGCTCTCCTCCAAGCTGGCTGGTTCCAACATCGGCATCGTCTCTCTCAGCGACATGAATGCCGCCCGCGCGCTCATCGGGCAAGAGCCCCTTCAACTGGAGAGCGGCCAGTGCGCCCTTGCGAACAACATGGAGATCTCCGAGGATGTCGCCCACGACATGGCAAGCTCGCGCATCTCCTTCGATGCGCTGGGCACCCATCTTGCCTTCACGGATCGGATCGTGGACACGCAGATAGAGGACAACGCCATGAAGGCCACTGCGCTCACCGTCATCGTGCCCGATAGCGTCGTGGATGCGCTCAAAGCCGAAGGCGCCATCCCCGCCCGCAGCATCCTGAACGTGATGTACGCCGACAACGGCAAGACCGACGTTCAGAATGACGAAGCTCTGGAAGAGATCCTGGCCGCAACGCAGCCGTTGTCCATGGGCGGCTTCGAGAAGGGCTTCTCAGGAAGCACGGATACCTGGGCAAGCTTGCTCTGGCCCGTGACGCGCCTCATCACCGCGTATGAGATGCTCGCGCAGGCAAGCGGCATGAAGATGATGATCACATATCTGGCTGTCTACATCGGATTCGTGCTTTTGATCTCCACCGCTGCCGTGCTGGCTGTTCAGCAGCTCTCGCAAACGGCTGACTCGCTGCCGCGCTACCGGATGCTCTCGCGCATCGGCGCAAGCCAGCGCATGATCGACCGTTCTTTGCTCATCCAAATACTGGTCTACTTCCTCCTTCCCTTGGCGGTGGCCATCTGCCATGCCGCGTGTGCGATCGGCGTGATATCCAAAGAGCTCTTCAACGCTCTGGGCACATCGGTGCTGGGCCCCATCAGCATGACCGCAGCGCTGGTCGCCATCGTCTATGGCGGCTATCTCTTGGTCACCTACCTCACCAGCCGCAGCGTGGTGAATGGTTCGCTGCGCGCCCGATGACGCGCCGTTGACGGTTTGACCTCTGCCCCCGGGAGCGCCGCATGCCACCGGGGGCTTTTTCGTATCATGACGCTACAGGCAGAGCAGACGTGAACGCAAGCGAACAGCAAAGGTGCGCTTCATGAGCAAGGATAGCGAGCAAGGCACACAGAAGAAGGGCGGCCTCTTCTCTGATATATCAGCGGCTCAGGTGATAGCCACGGCGTTGGCGGCCGTCACGTCCATGCTCTTAGCATCTGCCATCGGGATCTACGGCTCTATCATCGGCGTGGCCGTGGCTTCCATCATCTCCACGTTGGCCGCATCCCTCTACAAGAAGTTCTTGGCTGATTCTGCAGAGAAGCTCAAGGAGCTGCCAGCGGTAGTGAAGACCGCCACGCTCCATGCGCCTTCAACGGACGAAGAAGCGCCCGGCGACAAGGAGAGCGAAGACGGGGGCGAAGAACGCCCGGAGGCAGCGAAAGCTGCGGAGGACGAGCAGGCCACCAGCCCCTCAGATGCACCCAAGGCTCCTCCCCTCTCAGTCCATCAGAAGCGCGTCGTCATCGGCTTGATCGTAGTCTGCGTCGTCTCAGCCCTGGTCGCGGTGGCAGCAACGGCCGGCGTGGTGTATCTGATCACCACTGGCGAAGGTCTGGGCGCCAAGCCAGAACCCATCATCAAGGTGGAACGCGTGCATGACACCCAGGTGGTGCATGACGCTGACAGCTCAAGCGCCTCCTCTGACAGCTCATCTGAGGAGACATCCAGCTCACAGGCAAGCTCAAGCGCAACGGATGCGCAGAACAGCCAGCCTGCGAACACCACGAATGACACCCCTGAGAATACCTCCAGCTCCGCCAGCGGAACTGCGCAGCCCGACGATGCTGCTCACGCATCAAGTGCCGCGAACACCTCTCATCAGCAGACGAACCAAGAGAACACCCAGAAACCAAGCGCAACGACGAATGCGGATGCTGGATCCTCAGGACAGGATCAGTAACGGTGCGAGGTCTGTGCGCTACTCGTGCAGGACGCTTGAGGCGATGCCTTCGTCGATGGCCTCGTTGCAACGCTCATCTATCTCGGCAGCCGCCTGCTCAGGCGTGATGTTATCCATGAGCAGATCATGCATCACCGTGTAGAAGATCTCGCGCACGGCACGCGTATCGGGGTTATTGCCCGTGAAGTCCACGATATTCTGGCGGTTCTCAGAGAAGAGGTCGTAGAACGGTATCTGGCTCCCATATTCTGCCGCCACTGCCTTGGATACGGGCAGCGCACCAGCCGAATAGCTCATGAGCTCTTGGCTGCCATAGACGAACGCAAGGAAATCCTTCGCTACCTCCACCTTCACCGGATCCCCGTTGTCGAATGCCACGAAGCCCGAGATGAACGTCGTGGCACATCCATCCTCATCGGGCCCCGGAAAGTTCACGAGCCCGATCGTATCTCCATAGCGGCCAAGAGAGGCGTTGTTCACCATGTAGAGGGCAAGCTGGCCTTGGCGAAACAGGCTTGAGCAATCCTCTATCTCAAGGTTCTCACAATGCGGCGGGAACCAGCCTTTGGCGTTGCCTTCCTGGATCCATCGAAGCGCGGCGATGCCCTCAGGAGTGGAGAGGTTGAAATGACCCGTCTCATCGAAGAACGACGAACCTGCCGAACGCAAGAGCGTCATGATATGCGTATCCCCCTGCGAGCTGCCGGCATACATCATCATGGGATAGGTAGCCTCAGGCAGGTTCGCTGCCAATGCATCCAGTATCTGCGTCCATTCCTCAAGAGACCACGACTGGATGGCATCGTCGCGGATGAAGCGCTCAAGGCCAGCCTGCCTGAACAGGTCCTTGTTGTAAGCAAGGACATTCTGCCTGGTCAGATACGGCATCATGTAGACCTTGCCATCAACGGAGCTCAGATCCCAGAGGAAGTCGAAGATGCCCGCTCGCACTTCATCAGAGGCCACGTCATCCAAGGGCATGACGCGTCCAGAATGGATATAGGTGGACATGTTGAAGTAATCCCCATAGAGCACATCGGGCGCGCGGTCGGTATCGAACGCGTCAACGATGGCGCTGTCATATTGGTTCTGCTCGAACACCTCTATCTCGATGCTCACCGGATGCTCGTCATAGCTCGCCTCGAACGCATCCGCCATCTTGGTCACCACCTGATCGATCTGGTCGATGGAATCATCGAAGATGACATCGTGGCTGGTACGCGGCACCTTCACCAGCAGATGGACTTCCTCCGCATTTTGCTGAGCATCCTTCGATGAGCACGCGGTGCCCACACAGACGCACGCAACCAACGCCACCACAACGATGACGATGCCGAACGCTTTCAAAGCCAAGCGTGCACGGCGACTCCTGTGGAATGATCCAACGATCCAAGCATCCATGGGACATCCCCCTTCGTCAGGCGCTTTGGATGCCTGCAAGCTTCTCCAGCATGACAGACACATTCAACGGCTTCGGCAGGAAATCATCCATCCCGCTCTCAAGCGCGCGCTTTCGATCCTCTGCGAACGTGGATGCGGTGCATGCGAAGATGCGCACACGTGACGCATCTTCGCGCTCAAGCTTGCGGATCTCCCGTGCCGCTTCGTAGCCATCCATCTGAGGCATATGTGCATCCATCAGGATGGCAGCGAACGAGCCAGGCTCTGATGCCGCAAAAGCGTCCACGGCTTCTTGCCCATCGGATGCCACCACCACCTCATAGCCCTCCTCTTGGAGGATGGTGGAGATGATGTCAGCATTGAGCTCGTTGTCCTCGGCAACCAGAATGCGCATGGGGGCCTGCTCTGGAAGAGCAGGCTCTCCGCTGTCGGCGCTCTCTGCATCTGGCAGGGCATTCTCTGCAGCAGATACCGGTAGAACCTGTCCCTCATCCGCACGCGGCATGGTGACCACGACGGTGAAGCGCGACCCGTGGCCCAATTCGCTCTCCACGTGGATGGAGCCACCCATCTCCTTCACCAGCAGGCTGCTGATGGCCATGCCAAGCCCCGTGCCCTTCTGGCTGTCGCTGTTCAAGCTGCGCTCTTGCGTGAACGCATCGAAGAGATGCTTCTGGAACGAAGGTGACATGCCGCATCCGGTATCTTGGATGCAGAGCGTGGTGGTCACCAGCTCCTCTGCGCTGGGTGCAGCCTGCGTGACGGAGAACGTGATGGTGCCACCTTCGGGGGTGAACTTCGCAGCATTCGACAAGATGTTCATCAGCACCTGGGAAAGCCGCACATCATCACCCACCAGGTATGGACGGGGGATGTCGGTTTCGATGGTGAAGACGATGTTCCCTTCGGCGATGGATTCGCGTTGCATCTCGCAGACGTTGTCCACAACGGCCCTGAGGTCGAACGGGTGCCTATCCAGATCCACCTTGCCCGCATGCAGCTTGGAGACATCCAAGATGTCGTTCACGAGCGACAGCAGATACTGAGCCGCTTTGTCCATCTTATGGATGTAGCCCACAAGCGCGCCTCTGTCATCGATATGCCGCTCCATCAAGTGATTGAGCCCGATGATGCCATTGAGCGGCGTGCGGATCTCGTGGCTCATATTCGACAGGAACTCAGAGCGCGCCGTCGCATTCGCATTCGCAAGAAGCGTGTTCTTCAAGGCGAAGTAGATGAGCACCATCATGCCGACCAAGAGCACCAAGACCACCACGAGCATCACGATGGTCATCGTGATGAAGGGAGCGAAATGCTGGTCGAACACCCGCATGGGCACCGTCATGATGAATGACCACGCCGTGCCCTCCACAGGGGCGAAGCTCATGACGAGCCGCTCGCCGTCGCTTGCGATGCAATTGATGACGAAGCTCTTGCCTTCAGCGATGTTGCGACGCACATCTTGGATGGTGACGCCATCTTCGATGACGCCTGTCTCGAGCACGTTGTAGAAATTGTCGCGCCCAGCCAGATCCGCTGCCGGCGTTCCGCTCACGATGTAATACCCTTGGGAATTGACCACGCTGGAAATGCCCTGACCATCGAAGCTCTCGATCATGAGCTGGTCGCTGATGATGGACAGGTCAGAACGACCCAGCATGCCCACGAAGCGATGGCCGCCGATGACCATGTCATCCACTTTGATGCCGTAGATGAGCGATTCCTTGATGGTCTCCAGCTTGCCATTCGCGTCATCATAGAGCATGACGAAATGATCGCGCCCATCAGCGAACATCTCATCATAGGCATGGTTGGCAGCAGATATCCTGACGTTGGAGCTGCTGTACAGATCCCCGTTCTCATCCAACAGGTAGATGGCATTGAACAGAGATGAGGAAGCGGCCTCCAGATTCATTTGCTCTTGGGCCTCTTCCACAGTCTCCACGTCGTAGACATACATGCGCTTGGCCACCGAACCCAAGCGCGCATACGAATAATCCAAGGACCCTTCGATGGTTTCCACATCATGGCGGGAGATCTCATCTATGGTGGTCATGAGGTTGCCCGCTACCGTGGCCTGCAGTTGAACCAGATACACGCAGACTGCGCTCGCCATGAGCACGATGGCGGCAGCGATGATGGCGATGTATCTCCTCTTGTTCACGCCTTTTCCCCTTTGACGTCAACAGAGAGTTTACCCTAACCGCGTCTTGCCCATCTCCTCATCTGCCTGATATGCCCATCTCTCAGAGAAGGGGAGGGCCGGATCCACCGGGATCCGACCCTCCTTGGAAGAGCATCTTCCCCTCAGCGATGCGGTCATTCCTTGCGCACATCGCCTTCGGTCTCTTCGACATCAACGACCACGTTCCCTGCCGCATCCTTCGCCACATAGACGAATCCAACGCTGCCCTCTTGGGGAAGCTCGTTGTAAGCCACCATCTCGGCGATCTCAGCAGCCGTTGCGCTTGCAGGCTCTGTCTCCAAGAGATACGCAGTATCAGCACGGCGCGCCATGGCCTGGCGGAAGTCCTTCGTGCCCACGAAGACCTCCTGCTTGTAGGGGTTCACGCCAAGCTTCTTGGAGCGATAGATGATGTAGGCAAGCGCTGCCACATTCGCCACCAGCGCGATCACAGAGACCACGGTGTTCACAGCCGGATCGTTCACGGACTGCACTGCGAAGACGGAGTCGTTCACGAACATGGGCACCATCTGGCAGAACATGCACCAGATAGAAAGCGTGAACGCGCGGTTCTGGATCCAGCCGCCCTTGTTCCAGATCAGCCCAGCGATGGTAGGCGCCAGAAGGAGCGCGATGCCGCAATACCATGAGTGCGTGGGCAGGCAGTTGTAGGTGTAGCAGAAGTTCCAGAGGTCATAGGCGATGATGAAGACCCAGGTCATATCCGGCCAGAGCATATCCTGGCGCTTCTTGGAGATGTAGATGCCGAACCAACCGGTCATGCAGACGATGTTCAGAAGGCCGGCCACCCCATTGAACACGTTGTGCCAACCGCCGTTCAGCACGACGCCTTCCGTGGAGACCCAGCTGGTACCCCATGCGCGGATGGCGCTTTCGAAGTCGGATACCACCGCGATCAGGATGTTGATGGCCACGATGATGAAGGGGAACGCCTTGAACCAGTGGGATCGCCCGACCTTTCCCCATGAATACTTGAGCATCATGAAGCCGATGCATCCCGCCGTGGCCGCATAGACCTTCGCATAGTGGAACCAGCTGTTCATGGTGGTGTGCGTGGGATTGTTCACAGCCCAATCCGCTCCCGTAGCAGCTCCGATGCCGATGGCGATGCAATAGATGGTCATGGCGCCGCACACGCCGAAGAACATGAAGCAGCCCCCGAACTTCGTGCGCCGGGCGAACTCGTTCAACAAGATGAGCGCCAAGAGCACCATGAACAGTCCGAACCATTGATACAAAGCATTCGGCCCATATACATCGAATAGCATGCTGATCTCCTTCCTTCAGGGCCTATCCATATGGAGCGTCTGCGCGATCACATCGGCGATGACGGCGTCATCCGCATCGGGGTGAGTGCGCAGATACCCGATCACACCCAATATGAGGACATAGAACGTCTCATAGAGGTGGTCGATCCGTATCTCATGGAGCTTGCCGTAATCCTGGACCGTGGTCTGGATCATGTACGTGGCGATGTGATGGGTCACGCGATTCGCGAACTCCAAGTACAGCGATGAGTTCTCGTTGGACGCAAGCGCCGTGTGCAAGGGGTTGTCTTCGAACAGCCCGATGCGCACGAGCCGCACGACAGAGAGCAGGGCGTCTTCTATCTGTCCCTCTTCGCGCTCTGCATCCCAATAGGAGAGCGCCTCCACATATTCCTCCACCAACGCATCGAGCACGGCAAGCGTAAGCTCGTCCTTGTCCTTGAAATAGTGGTAGAACAGCGACCGCGTAACGCCGACTCTATCCGCGATGTCCTGGATGGAGGTCTTGGAAAGACCCCGCTCCTCATAGAGATCCCGAGCAGCGCGCACGATCTCTGCACGACGGACCTCCCCTTTCGTCAGGGGCTCCTGCATCTCTGGATCTTCGCGCGTTCCGGTCACGACTCCCCGTTCCTCATGCTCCGCATCTCATGCACTCACGGTACTTTTCGGTTGACAGAGCGTCAATGAACAGAATTGACATATCGTCAAAAACGGACCAAGGGCATCCTCTGGCTGACCGACTGATGAGCCTGACAGAGCAACACGCAGCTCTATGCGATGCAGAAGGGAAGGATCTGACGGTATTCCTCGATGAGCTGCTCTAACGACGTGGCAGCATTCGCTGGGCTCGTCGAAGAGAGCCGCGTGCAAGGAAGGTCACAGGCTGCCTCGCAGTACTTCCGATAGAGCTCCGTTGCCTTGGCTCCTGTGCAGAAGATGGCCTGGATAGGAGCGCGCGCCACGATGGAGGATATGTCATTGGGCACCACATCGGCGATGGTGCCGTCTGCTGCTCCTTCGATGGAGCATTCCGCAAGCACATCCCACAGCGCGATGCCATGGGCCCTCACGAGCTGCTCCTTCTCCGCATTGGTCTGCGGCTGAGGCTCATCGAACAGCGACGCCATCACAGGCCAGAACCTGTTCTGCGGATGGTTGTAGTAGAAGCCCGTTTCGCGGGACTTCGGCGAGGGCATGGTACCCAAGATGAGCACACGCGAGCGCTCATCCCAAACAGGGGCCAACGGATGGACGACGCGAGCAGGACCGCTTGTCCTCTTCGCATGCTCACCCGATGCCTGTGCGCTTGCAGCGCCCTGCGAACATCCCCCGTCCTGAAGCTTTGCCATCTCCTCATCCAATGCCGAAGGGATGCCGAAGAGCGTTCGCCGCGATGAGAACAAACGAGGGCTCTTGCCCGACGCTTCAGCCGAGAGCGCCTGCCCGATCAGATCCCATCTTCTATCCTCGTTCGTCCTCATATCCTCTGCCTTGAGCGCCTACGCCGCAGCTTTGTGCGACAGATGACAGCATAAGCGCTCCCCTTCGGGATATCAAACCGATGCGAAGCGCATGCTGCCTGTATACTGGCGTGCAGAGGCGCATGCGAACCGATGAGGAGGAGCCGATGGAGCGGATCGCCAGCTTTTGCGTTGACCATGACATGCTCGAACCAGGAGTGTATGTATCGCGCTCAGACGCCGATCCGGACACCGGCTGCGTCACGACCACGTTCGACCTGCGCATGACCGCACCGAACCGCGAACCGGTCATGGATATCGCCGCCGTTCACGCGTTGGAGCATCTGGGGGCAACGTTTCTGCGCAACGATGCCGAATGGTCCGATCGCGTCATCTACTTCGGCCCCATGGGCTGCCGCACAGGTTTCTACCTCGTCGTTTTCGGAGACTACAGCGCCGCTGACATAGCTCCGCTCGTACAGCGGCTCTTTGCGTTCGCCAAAGATTTCCGCGGAGAGATCCCCGGCGCCACGCCAAAGGAATGCGGGAACTATCACGACTCAGACTTGGCGCAAGCACAATGGTGGGCGCGACGCTACCTGACCGAAACGCTGAGCCACCTAGACGAAGCGCATACAACCTACCCTGCGCTCTTGGATCAGTAGATGGACGCGCCTTCCCTGCAGGGATCAGCCACAGACGCACCCCGGCCTTGGGGCATCATCGGCGCGATGGATGTCGAGGTGCAGCTGCTCGCTGACGCCATGGAACAGGTGCGCACGCACGCATTCGGGGGATGCCGCTGCGCTTCGGGCGTCCTTGATGGCGCTCCATGCGTGATCGCACAGTGCGGCGTGGGCATGGTGCATGCCGCCGCCTGCACGCAGATGCTCATCGATCGGTTCGATGTGCGTGCGGTGGTGAACACCGGTGTGGCGGGTTCGCTTCGCAAGGACATCCACCGGAAGGAGCTGGTCATAGCCACCGAAGCCCTCAATTGGGTCATGGACGTGCAGAATCTCGGCTATGCCGCTGGCCAGACGCCGGGCTTGGATACGCCCTTCTTGCCCACATCCGACACGATCAACCGTCAGGCGCTCGCTGCGGCACGCGCTGAAGGCGTCACCGCGCACTGCGGGCGCATCGCCTCCGGAGACCGCTTCGTGCGGGATGCAGCCGAAAAGGAGCGGATAGCAGAGGAGTTCGACGCCCTCTGCTGCGAGATGGAAGGTGCCGCCATCGCTCAGATATGCGCTGCGAACGACGTGCCTTGTTCCATCCTGCGCGTCATCTCAGACAATGCCGATGGCGCTGATGAGGAGGACTACCCCACCTTCGAGAAAGCAGCTGCACGCACATGCGCCGCGATCACGCGGCGCATGATCAGGCTTCTCTTCGCCTGAAAGAAGACGCATGGTGCAGGCTGATGTCCTGCACCATGCGCATGGCTACCTGGTCCGCTCTGCCAACCCTCAGCTATCCGTGGAAACGCGCTCCCCCACCAGATGATCGTCCAGATCCTGGAAGATCTGCTTGACGGACAGCGGCTTCTCGCCCGTCAGCGCTTCGAAGTCATCCGTGAACTCTGCCATCTGCCCTTGCCTGAGGGCGCGTCCGAAGGAGATCATCCCATCGGAGCAATACGGGAAGTTCTTGGCGGTATCAGCCCACATCTCTTCGGTCGTGCGCGGCACGCCGATGGAATCGAAGAACGCATAGTTCTCGTCATCGGTCATGAACTTGTATTGCACATCGTTGCCCGTCACCTCATTGCCGATCTGGATGAATCGGGCGATGGGCATGAGCTCGGTGCCATTCACGTCGATGACGCGGTCTTCCCAGTCGGACATGGCTGCGCATGCAGCTGCCTTGGCGCAATCATCGCGCGAGACGAAGGCCATCTTGCCCTCGCCCATGTTGTTCGCCAGTACGCCGCCCGTGTTCTCCACAGCGTCCATATAGGCTGAGGTCATAGCCTCGGCATACTGGGAATTCCTGAGGATGAGCCAATGGATGGGCTGGCTGCGGATGTATTCCTCGGTCCACACATGGTCGTTCACTTCGTAGGTGTCGATGGTCTCATCGCCCGCGCCCACCACAGAGGTATAGACGATGCGCTTGGCGCCTGCAGCCACCGCAGCGTCGATGGCATTCTTGTGCGCGTCACGGCGCTTCGGACCCACGAAGGGCACCGATACGATGACCACGGTGTCCGCGCCTTCGAAGGCATGCGCCAAGGAATCCGGATCGTTGTAGTTCGCGATGCGCGTCTCTATCCCCAAAGCCGCGTAAGGTGCCAGCTTCTCCTCCGTGGATGAAGCGAAGATGAGATCCTCATGGGGGTAGCGCTCAAGCAGCACCTCCGCCGCCTTCGACCCAAGGTTGCCGGCAACGCCGTTCAGCAAGATCTTTCCCATCGTGCTCCCTTTCTCTCAAGCTGGATAGAATGCGCCCGATGGGCGCATTCTACATCCGCGAAAGAGCCTTGCCTGGAGCAAGCGCGCTGCCATCGCCAAGTTCCCGCCCACAGATAAGGTTCGCCCCGCAATCCTTCTTTGGATGATGAAGTGTGGACAGCATGATCCATACGCTTCGGTGGTGGCTTATCAACAATGAGCTGATCCCTGCAAAGGAACTGGAACAGAACTCTACGATGTTCCTCATAAATTACCTCGATCTGCGCACGTGACCGAACCAAGTGACAAGACAGCGTGGTCGAGGCATCGTTCAGGAGACGTCCATGCAGATACGGAGCATGCAAAGCCTAGGATCGCTACGCCCACGAGACCATGCCACATGAAGGAGACATATTCGCAAAAGCGCCTTTCGATATCCGCGAAGGACTGAAGCATGGTGGCTTTGCTGCGGTCATGGGGATCTGCGGGGCGGCCGCTTCCATCGTCTTGTGCCTGTGCACGGGTTTTGCCTATGACATCTTCCAAACCCATCCGTGGCTCGTGTGGGGGTTGCCACTCTTTGGCATCGCCTCTCTTGGCCTGTATAAGCTGCTCCATCTCCCATTGAACATGACCACCCATGATGTGATGGACCGCATGCGCGCGGATGAGGAAGTGTCCCCTACGCTCGCTCCTGGCATCCTTGCAGGAACCTGCCTGACATTGCTCGGGGGTGGTTCGGTTGGTCGGGAAGCCGCCGCACTGCAGATGGGCGCGTCCTTAGGGTCTTTGATAGGAAGAGCCTTTCACCTCAAGGCCTTCCTGCGGAAGCGAAAAGCAGCATCAATGAACGGGTATGCCGCAGCTGTGGGAATGGCGGCTACGTTTTCCGCTCTCTTCTTCACCCCTATCGGCGCAGCCGTTTTCGTGGTGGAACTCGCGCGCTTCACGAAGAACATCCGCGAGCACTTCATCTCCATCTTAGGCGCCTGCTTCATAGCCTATTTCGCAGCTAAGCTCTTCGGCATCGGCGATGTGATACCCTCTCTTGCGCTTCCTGAGGCTTCTTGGCACCTTGTCGGCCAATGCATCGTCATCGGCGTTGCTGCTGCCCTCATAGGAAGCCTGACCACCCTGGGCACCGATGGGCTCCATAGGCTCTCCCGTCGCATCTCGAAGAACTGCTTTGTGTGGGTAGGACTGGGAGGGATGCTCTTCGCCTGCCTTGTATTCTTTCTCGGATGGACCCCTCTGACCGGGTCAGGTGGAGCGCTGCTCAACGAAGCCTTGCAGGGTCAGTATCGCCCATGGGATTTCGCCATCAAGGCACTGCTCACCATCATCTGCCTGGGCCTGTGGTTCAAGGGCGGAGAGATCATGCCCTCCTTCTGCATAGGTGGCTTGCTCGGCGCTTCCTGTTCCATCATGACAGGTGGAGATCCGAGCATCGGCGCAGCCTTCGGAGCCATGGCCTTCTTCGCATCGTTTTGCGGATGCCCCTTCGGCGCCTTCTTCATGGGATGCGAGATATTCGGCTGGGGTGCTGCCCCTTGGATAGCGCTTTCGGTAGCCATCGCCTACCTGACCGCCCGATCAGCGGGCATCTATGGGGCAGGGCTCAATGATACGGTCAAGCACGCTTGGAAACGCATCAGAGGATCACGAGGGCAGCTCTCTTGACAGGTGCTCTTGACTCCCGCTTGCCGATACAAGGCATCGCTCCTCCATCTCTGCAAAACGAGTGGCTTTGGCGTACCATGCATCCTTGAGGGAAAGGATGCAGTGATGTTCAAGGTTCGTGCGAAGTATCTGC
>CANODU010000040.1 GCA_947565185.1 uncultured Eggerthellaceae bacterium
TTCTGGGTGACGTCACAGCAATCAAAGAGAACGACCAGGTGAAGACCACCGGTCGTATCGTGGAGGTGCCGGCGGGTCCGGCTATGCTCGGCCGCGTGGTGAACCCGCTGGGTATGCCCATTGACGGTAAGGGCCCCATCCAGGCCGAGGGTACGCGTCCTGTGGAGTTCAAGGCTCCCGGCGTTACCGCCCGTAAGCCGGTCCATGAGCCCATGCAGACCGGTCTCATCGCCGTAGACTCCATGATCCCGATCGGCCGCGGTCAGCGCGAGCTCATCATCGGCGACCGCCAGACGGGCAAGACCGCTATCGCGATCGACGCGATCATCAATCAAAAAGAAACCGACATGATCTGCATCTACGTGGCTGTGGGCCAGAAGGCCTCCACGGTTGCAGGCGTGGTGGAAACGCTGGAGCGTCATGGCGTCATGGAGAAGACCATCGTCGTCTCCGCCAGCGCATCTGATTCAGCACCGTTGCAATACATCGCCCCTATGGCCGGTGCTGCCATGGGCGAATACTTCGTCTACAACGGCAAGGACGGCCAGCCGGCTTCTGAGACCAATCCGGGCCAGGCTGTGCTCATCATCTATGATGACCTGTCCAAGCAGGCGGTTGCGTATCGCCAGATGTCGTTGACCCTGCGTCGTCCTCCGGGACGCGAGGCGTATCCGGGTGACGTGTTCTACCTGCATTCTCGTTTGCTGGAGCGCGCGGTCAAGATGTCCGACGCCAACGGCGGCGGCTCCATGACGGCACTCCCCATCATCGAGACGCAGGCAGGCGACGTGTCGGCATACATCCCCACCAACGTCATCTCCATCACCGACGGCCAGATCTTCCTGCAGACTGACCTCTTCTTCCAGGGTCAGCGCCCGGCTGTGGACGTGGGCATCTCCGTTTCCCGCGTCGGTGGCTCTGCGCAGATCAAGGCTATGAAGCAGGTGGCTGGCTCGCTGCGTCTGGATCTTGCTTCCTACCGCGAGCTGCAGGCATTCACCCAGTTCGGCTCTGACCTGGACAAGGCAACGCAGGATCAGCTCACGCGCGGCTCGCACATGACCGAGCTTCTGAAGCAAGGCAGGTACATGCCCATGCCCGTGGCTGAGCAGGTGGTCGCCATCTACGCCGGCAATGAAGGCTACCTGGACGATCTGCCGCTCAACGACGTGGTCCGCTTCCGCACCGAGCTTCTGGACAGCATCCGCGCGAAGAATCCGGAGATCCTTACCGCCATCAACACGGAGAAGTCGCTGACCGACGAGATCAAGGAGAAGATGAACTCCGCCATCTCTTCGTTCAAGCAGGCTTTCGCCCCGACAGAGTAAGGCGAGGTAGAACATGCCCAACCTTCACGACATAGAAAGGCGAATCAACTCCGTCACTTCGACGAAGCAGATCACGCGCACCATGGAAATGGTCGCAGCTGCGAAGATCCGCCGTGCATCGGAGCGCGTGGAGAACGCGCTTCCGTGGGCATGCGCCATCTCGGATATGCTCATCTCCACGGCCAAGCATGCGCCGCTGTCCTCAGAGCCGCTCCTTCAAGAGCACGATGAGGTCAAGCGCGCTCTGGTCGTGGTCGTGGCTTCTGACCGTGGTCTTGCTGGTGGCTTCAATTCCAACGTCCTGCGCCACGCTGACAAGCTGATCCATCGGCTCGAGCGTGACGGCGTGGAGGTGGAAGTGGCCGCCTGTGGCAAGAAGGCCATCGGGTACTTCAGCTATCGTGGCATCAAGCCGGTCTTCGAATACGCGGGCCTCTCCGCAGACCCCACTTATGAGGAGGCGGCAGAGCTCTCGCTCTACGTGGGAGACGGCTACCACTACGGCAAGCTCGATGAGGTGTTCATCGTCTACAACCATGCGAAGAACGCAGCGGAGCAGACGCTGGTAGAGCAACAGGTCCTTCCCATCAAGGAAGAGTCCTATCGTGAGCTCTTGGGCTTGGATGGCGCCAAAGAAGACGTCTTCAAGTCCTTCCAGCCGCGCGATGATGAATCCCTTCCGGGGGATATCGACTTCGAACCGGATGCGGAAAGCGTCATGTTCTACCTGATGAAGGCCTACCTTCGCAATTCGTTCTACTACGCGCTCATCGACTCTGCCGCTGGCGAGCAAGGGGCGCGTCGCAACGCGATGAAGTCCGCGACGGACAATGCCAACGAGATGGTGTCCACGCTGACCCGTATCTATAACCGTGTACGTCAAGGCGCCATCACCACCGAGATCACCGAGATCGTCGGCGGCGCCGCAGCTTTGGAGGAATAAATGGCTGACACTATTTATAAAGAAAGGAGTCAGGGCACCGGTGCCAAGGGACGCATCGTTCGCGTCGTCGGCGCTGTGGTGGACGTGGAATTCCCTCCGGATCAGATGCCGTCCATCTACAACGCGCTCACCGTGGACGTCACCACTCCGGCTGGCGAATTCAGCACCATCCTTGAGGTGGAGACCCAGCTTCCCGGTGACATCGTCCGCACTGTTGCCATGACTTCCACTGACGGCCTGGTACGCGGCGTTGATGCTGTGGATACAGGCGCTCCCATGATGATGCCCGTGGGCAAAGAGACCCTCGGTCGCATCTGGAACGTCATGGGCGAACCCGTTGACGGCAAGCCCATGCCGAAGGATGTGGAATGGATGCCCATCCACCACCCGGCACCCCCGTTCGACACGCTCATCACGTCTACCGAGACGTTCGAGACCGGCATCAAGGTCGTCGACCTGATCGAGCCCTACGTCAAGGGCGGCAAGACGGGCCTGTTCGGCGGCGCAGGCGTTGGCAAGACCGTTACCATCCAGGAGCTCATCAACAACCTCGCCCAGGAGCACGGCGGCACCTCGGTGTTCACCGGCGTGGGCGAGCGCACCCGCGAGGGTACCGACCTGTACCTGGAGATGGAGGAGTCGGGCGTCATCAACAAGACCTGCCTCGTGTACGGTCAGATGAACGAGCCTCCGGGAGCGCGTCTGCGCGTCGGCCTGGCCGGCCTGACCGAGGCGGAGTACTTCCGCGATCAGGGCCAGGACGTGCTGCTGTTCATCGACAACATCTTCCGCTTCACCCAGGCGGGCTCCGAGGTGTCGGCGCTGCTCGGCCGCATGCCCTCCGCCGTGGGCTACCAGCCCACGCTGGCCACCGAGATGGGCGACCTGCAGGAGCGCATCTGCTCCACCACCACCGGCTCCATCACGTCTGTGCAGGCCGTCTACGTGCCCGCTGACGACCTGACCGACCCGGCACCGGCTACCACGTTCACCCATCTGGATGCGAAGACGGTCCTCTCCCGTGGCATCGCCGAGCTGGGCATCTACCCGGCTGTGGACCCGCTGGACTCCACGTCCCGCGCTCTGGATCCGGAGATCGTCGGTCAAGAGCACTACGACGTGGCTGTGGGCGTGCAGCAGATCCTGCAGGAGTACAAGGACCTGCAAGACATCATCGCCATCCTTGGCATGGACGAGCTCTCCGAGGACCAGAAGGTCACCGTGAACCGTGCCCGCAAGATCCAGAAGTTCCTGGGTCAGCCGTTCCACGTAGCCGAGGTCTTCACCGGCGTTCCGGGCGTCTACGTGCCCATCGAGGATACGGTCCGTTCGTTCAAGGAGATCCTGGACGGCAAGTGCGACCACATCCCCGAGCAGTGCTTCGTCAACAAGGGCCCCATCGAAGACGTCTATGCTGCCTATGAGGCCATGCAGAAGGAAGAGGCATAATGGACGGCCTTCGCTGCGTCGTGTGCATCCCCACCCGCGAGCTGTTCTCGGGGGAGATCTCGTATGCTTCGGTCCCGTCTGCAAGTGGGTACTATGGCGTGCTTCCGGGGCACGAGATGATCGTGGCGGCGAATCAGACAGGTGGCGTGCTCACGCTGAATCTGGATGAGGCCGGCAAGGAGCAGCGTAAGTTCCTCCTGTATGAGGGCGCAAGCCAGGTGTACAACAACATCCTGACGGTGCTCGGACGCTTTGGCGCTGACGTGGAGAACATCGACGTGGATGATGTTCGCAAGAAGGCAGAGCGCATGCGCCAGACCATCGCCTCGCTGGAGGAGAAGGAATCCGTCAGCGAAGATGAGCAGGATAGCGTCACGCTGCGCGTCAGCCGCAAGCGCCTGGAATGGTATGAGCTCCAGATCAAGTACGTCGAAGAGCACGCGCACGCATAGGTTTCCTCAGTAGTTTGAGCCTGTTTGAAGAGGGCGTCCCTGATGTGGGGCGCCCTCTTTGATGTTGCGCTTTCCTGTGAGCTGCCTATCTTCGTGGGTGCTGGCATCTGTCAGCACAAGCAAGCGATGCGCGTTAGCATGAAAGAAAGCGGTGACGCGTCTGGCGACGCGGATTCACCCGTGCCGCCTGTTGGCGGCACCCACGGGACCAGCCGCATCTACAGGACCAAGGGGCATAAAGCTGCCGGTTGATTCGTGGGTGCTGGCAACCGCCAGCACATCTCAATGCAATCCCCTTTGCATGCCTATGCAAAGGGGATAACGAACTTTAAGGCAGAAGTTCGCTATCATGGGTCGATTCACAAGATGAGAGGTACAGATGGCGAAGCGAACGCAATTGGTCAGGAATGCAGAGCGAGCGCTTGGCTTGCGCAAGCGAACTGCGTGCGTGGCGCCGTCGCTGGGTACGGACGTGAGCACGCCCAGCTCCTTTCTGGCCTGGGCGTGGGATCTTTGGGGGGATGAGCGCAACCTCATAGACAGCGCTTCGCGCACGATGCTGATGCTGAAGAGCTTGCAGCTCTTGGCTTTGGCAGAAGGCTTTCCCTTGAGTCCCACTGTGGGCACCGCGAAGCTGCTCGGCGCATTCCAGGCGCGCTATGCGGGCACGGAGGCTTTCGACGCATCGATGGAGCGCATCAGTGCCGAAGGATCGCAGACATTGGCAGGCTTTCCGCCTGGTCAGGCTGCAGCGCTTTTGGCTTTGGCGCAGTGTGGAACCCTGATGGCGCAGAGCGGCTTGATAGAGCCCGCTTCGGCTGCGCGCAAGCTCAGCGCAGACGTTGGCGCGGGAGAGGTGATCTGCGAAGAGCCGCTCAACGTAGCGCCCGCTACGGCGGCATGGCTTGAGGCATGGGGCGTGCCAGATGTACCCGCTTCGCCCATCCAAGCGCCGGATGCGGCTGTGCACCTGCGCTTCGCCTTCACCACGGGAGCCACTGGCATCATCCGAGCGGTGCATGAGGAGATAGCTGCCCTCCTTGCTGATGCGACTGGACCCAAAGAGGTGGTGGTGTTCGCCCCAGATGCGCGTGGGCTGCTCGTGGTTCTGGCACCGTCGTTGGCAGAAGAGGGCATCTGCGCGGCATGTCAGGCGTCAGTACCCTTCTTCCAGACGGATGTGGGGTGCGCGTTGCTCTGCGTTGCGCACATGAAGCGCGACGAGGAGGATTGGCGGCCATATGCCACAGACCTTGCGCGCACGCGCGCATCGGGCATGACCCGCTTCCAGGCACAGGACTTCGATGCATCCCTCCGGCGCGATGCGCTCATGACGCGCGCTCAGGCAGAGGATATGCTCCGTGAGCAGTCACCTACCTTTACTGCATTCGAGTCTCTGGTGGAGACGGCAACGCTTGCAAGCTTCGAAGCGCTGAGAGACGCGGTCAAGGAGGTCGTCTCCGCGGAACATTCGGGGCGGTCTTTATCCCCTGAGGATGAGGCGGCCTTCGCGCTCATGGAGCGCACGTTCTCCCGATCCGCAGCCTGCGGGGCGCAGGAGTGCGCCTTGGAGGTGCTCGGTGGCGCATCGGTCACCGTGTCCGAAGGAGCTGCTTGGAGCGATGCGGAGGGGAGCCGCGTCACCTTCTTGGGAATGGATCGCATGGATGCGCTGGCACCGGAGAGCGTGGATGCCGTGATCTTCGCTGACATGACGAAGGGGTCATTCGCCATTCCGGCGGCGAAGCCATCCACTGATGGCATCCTGCGCCATCTTGGCCTTGCTTGCGAGCGCGACCCTGCTGAGGAGATGCGGTCGGCATTCATGACAGCGCTTAGTGCAGCACGAGAGGCTCTCTCGTTCATCAGCCCGTGGCGCAGCCCCTCTGGCGACCAATGCTATCCGTCCTTCATCTACGATGAGCTTCTGGAGGCTTTGAGCAGCGGCAACCTGACCAGCGTTGACAGCGAGGGCCTCTTCAGGGTGCCTGCAGATGTGCGGGAGGATGTCATCGTGATAGATGAGTCGGACATCGTGCAGGGTTTGGGGCAGGAGTTCTCCCAGCCTGAGCGCGTGATGCACCGACAGTGGCCCATCCAAGGCGCACTTCAGCATCTTCGCTTGGCGGATCTCATGCGGCGCAGTCCGGTGGATCCCACCCGCGCGCTCATCTCTGCATCGCAGCTGGAGATGTATCTGCATTGCCCCTATGCCTGGTTCATCGCGAACAAGGTGGGGATCCAGGATATGGATGAGGTCTTCGACAGCGCGCATAAGGGAACGTTCATGCACAAGGTCTACCAGCATACCTTCGATACGCTGGCATCCGAGGGCATAGCGCGCGTCACGCAGGAGAGCCTCGGGCATGTGCGCGAGGTGGCCGCGCGCACCTTCGATGCGCTCATGGATGAGCAGGCAAGCCTGGAGCCGGGCAGGCGATGCGTCGTTGCCGATGAGCGATCAGAGAGCCAGATGCAGGTGCTGCGCCGTGAGATCCTTGCCTCGTTCGCATACATGGCGCAGATGCCTGCAGGCTATGACATCTGCGCTGAGGAGCTCAAGCTGGAGCCGGAAGATGGCATCGAATATGCGGGCGCCATGATACAGGGATCGGTCGATCGCGTGGACATGAGCGAAGAGGGTCGGTTCGCTGTGCTGGATTACAAGGGGGCCATCACGGTCCACGAAGCAGGGGTAGATGATGGGGGTCTTGAGGCGTTGCCGAACAAGGTGCAGGCGCTCATCTACGCGCAAGCGCTGACGCGCACGTCGCGCTTCGCCGGCATGGCGTGCGTGGGAGCGCTGTATCTGAGCTACAAGGCAACCGCCCCTGAGCGGTTCTCGGCCGGGTCCTACGACGCCATCCGCTATGACATGAGCGGGCTCTCCATGCGAGGAAAGTCCTCCGTGTCCATGGATTTCCAAGAGTTCTTGGCGCGGATCGAGGAGATGATCGCCCCCTTCGTCACGCGCATGATGGAAGGCGACATCGCACCCACGCCCCATGCGAACACGTGCCTATACTGTCGCGCCACCTTCTGCAAAGCGAGGCAGTGATGGATATCAGCGGATGCAATGCAGCTCAGAGGCAGGTGATCCAGACCTTGCCCGGCCCCTTGTTCGTGGCAGCGGGTGCCGGATCAGGCAAGACGTTCACGCTGAAGCTGCGTACGGCGAACGCGTTCTCTCAGAACGAGAGCGGCTTCACCTTGGATTCCATCAGCGAGGTGCTGGCCATCACCTTCACGGAGAAAGCGGCTGAAGAGCTGCTGGCGCGCATCAAGGACACCCTGTTCAAAGAGGGCTTCGTCGAACAAGCGCGGCAGGCGGACACCGCATGGATCTCCACTATCCACGGCTTCTGCGCACGCCTTCTGCGCGAGAACGCGCTTGAATTGGGGATGGATCCGGAGTTTCGCATGGGGAGCGAACGGGAGCTGGAGCATTTGAGGCTGCAAGCGCGCGAAGCTGTCCTCGCTCAGGTGCGCAGCGGTCAGGTGCAGCTGCCGCCCGTCTTCTGGAACTGGGAGCTGGTGAGCAGCAGTCGGGCGCATGGGCTCATGGACGAGGCGGAGATGCTCTTGGACAAGATAGCGGCGCTTCCGAACGGCCTTGGCGCGCTCCATCATGAGGAGCGCTCCGTGGACCCAAAGCGCATCGCTCAGGGGTTGCTGGCGGTGGGCCAGGCGCTCTTGGAGACCACGCGGTCATGGCCTAAGCCGCCCCATCGCACGCATGAGCAGCCCAAGGTGGATGCGCTTGAAGAGGTGCTGGAGAGAACGCGCATCTGGTTGGAGGGAAGCGATGCGGACCCGTCTCTGAGCGATCCGGATTTCGATGCAGCCGCGTACTGGAAGCTTCTCAAGGCCTATCCCGTGCTCTCGCCGGGGTTCGGTAAGAACAAAGAGGGGCAGGATGTGATCTACCGCTACAAGAGGGTAGCGACCAACGCCGTCTATGAGGTGGCTGCGGCGTTGGGCATGGAGGTGGCGGATGCTGCGGCTATCTTGGCGGAGGCGTTGGGGCGTGAATTCGCACGCCTCAAGCGCGAGGCGAATGTGGTGGACAATGATGACCTGATCCAGCTCGCGCTGGATGCGCTCCGCAACAATCCGCACCTCGCAGAGCGCTATCGCCAGCAATTTCGCCTCATCATGGTGGATGAGTTCCAGGATACGAACCTGGTGCAGATAGAGATCGTGCGCCTGCTCGCCCAGCCAAAGATGGCGAATGTGTGCGTTGTGGGCGATGCGCAGCAGAGCATCTATCGATTTCGCGGCGCTGATGTGAATTCGTTCACGGAGTATCGCGATGTTCTGGCAGAGGAGTTCTCTGACCTTTCTGAGGAGGTGCTGCAGCCCAAGCTGGCTGAGAACTTCCGCAGCCATAAGGACATCTTGGCCTTCGTGGATGCGGTCTTCAGCCAGAACTCATCGTTCGGGAGGGATTACCTGAAGCTGGTGCCCAAGGGGCGCGTGAACGAAGAGGAAGATCCAGTGCTGGATGCGCAGCATCGGGTGACGTTGGATGCGATCCACTACCGGATGGGGGATGACGGGATCCGCGCTGCAGCTGCGCTGCGCGACGGTGCCGCGCGCATAGCCCGTCATTTCGCGGATCTCAAGCGCCGCTACGCGGAGGCAGGGTGTCAGGACAAGCATACCTACGCGCTCCTCTTGGGCACGACGAAGAACGCCCAGGTCTATATAGATGCCCTGCGTGCCGAGGGCTTGGATTCCATGATGACATCCGGTTCCATCCTGATGTCCACCGATGAGGCGAAGCTGGTGTTGGCGCTCTTGCGCTTTGCGGTGAACGCCCACGATGAGCAGCCGCTCTATGAGTGCCTTTCTTCGGATCTGTTCGCCGTGTCCGATGATGTGCTCTTGGCGTTGGCGAACCGCAAGGACGGGGATGAGGTGCAAGCGCGCAGCCTTTGGCGTGGGTTCGCATCTGAGGGTGCTTTGGAGGAACATGGGATCGAGCCTGATGAGGTCGCTGCCTTCCAGGTGGCCCGCGCTGCCCTCCTGCGGTTCTCTTCGCGTGCTCACCGCGGGCAGCTCTCCTTTGCGGTGCGCAAGATCCTCGTGGAATCAGGATACCTTGATCGTCTGCGCGCTCAAGGCGTCACCGGCATCGCCTCAGCTGGCAACCTCTCCAAGCTCATCGGCATGATCGAAGAGGTGGAGCAAGCCCATGCGGGCTTGACCGAACGCGTGAGCGCCTTCGTGGCCAAGAGCCGTCATGCGAAGGAATCCCCTGGCGTGCTTTCGGTGTTGGAATCGGACTTCGTGCAGATCATGACCGTGCACGGATCGAAGGGGCTGCAGTTCGACCACGTTGCCTTGGCTGAGATCAAGACCGGTGCCGAGAGACAGCAGCCGTTCTTGGTGGAGAAAGAGGGAGACGAGCTCTACGTGCTCTCCACCAAGGGGCTCTCCATCGACCGCTACATGCAGGAGACGGCCGCTGATATGATGGCTGATGAGCGTATCACTCATCTTGCGGATGCGAAGTCGCTCGGCCAGCTGCGCATAGCATTGGAGCAGGCAGCGAAGCGGGAAGCGCATGCGGAGGCGCGTCGTCTGCTCTATGTGGGATTCACGCGCGCCGTGCGGTCGCTCTACCTGAGCTTCACCACCAATACGCTCCTGAAGAGCGCGAATAACCTTCCGTATGCTCGTGATGGGGTCATGCAGGAGGTCCATGAGGCCATCCAATGGGATACGACGGCTGCCCCGGTGTTGGATACGCAGGTGTGCACGTACAGTGGATCGCGCTCCGTGCGCGTCATCTTGGAATACCTTGATAAGGATCCTGATGCTGCCTTGCGGCTCTCCGAAGCGGCTCCAGCGCCCGAAGCGCACCATGATGCGTCGCAGCCTTTCGATATTCCCGTGCGCCCTCTCTTGGAGATGCCTCTCATGAGCCCTTCTGCCATGGAGCGCGCAAACGTGAGGTCTTATAGCTCGCTTACCCACGATGCTCTGGATGAGCCGGGATCAGAGGCGCCTTTCGTCGCAGCATGGGACGGAGCAGATGCGCTTTTGGATGAGCAGGGGTTGGTCCATGAAGCAGATGAGGATGCCACGTGCTTGGGAACGGCATTCCATCGGTTGGCCGAGCGAGCCATCTTGGCTCGCGCAGCCCGTGGGGAACAGAGCGGCGTACCGTTGGAGCAGCCCGATGAGCGTGCCGTGGTCGCGCAGGAGGAGAAGCTCGGCTTGAGCGATGGGCAGCGGCAGCGCCTGCAGCGTGCGCTGGATGGATGGTTCTCATCCGATGTGGCCTGCGAGCTTTGCAACCATGATGCGCTCCAAGCTGAAGTGCCGTTCATGGTTCGCATCCAGACCCCTCAGGGCGCGCGGTTCCTAGAAGGGGAGATAGACGCCTTGGCCACATCGGGATCGGCGGCGTTCCTCGTGGATTACAAGACCGGAGGCAGCGCTCAAGAGACGTCCGAGCAGATCCGAGAAAAGCATCGCCTGCAGGCCCAGTGCTACGCTTATGCGCTCTTGAGGAGCGGCTTCGCCACGGTGAAGGCCACCTTCGTGCGCGTGGAACAGCTTGGCTCAGACGGCATGCCGCAGACGGTGACCTATGAGTTCTCCACAGACGATGCGCCTGCTTTGGAGCGGTCGATCCTCGATCGCTGGCCATAGAGGGTCGGCGCTACGAGGAGGACGAGCAGGGCTATGGCAGAGAGGATGCACCCTGTCACCAAGCCCGGGGGCATGAAGCGCATCTCCACGTGATTCTCTCCCGCGCTCACCGGGATGGCCATGAGCGCCCCATCGGCTACATCCATTGGCTGCACTGCCTCTCCGTTCACGGTGACGCTCCAGCCGTCCTGGTTCGGGATGGTCATGAGCAGCACCTGATCGTCGTCGGCTTCCAGCACTCCGGATATGTGCGATCCGCCGAACGCGTCGAAGATGAAGGGGTGCTCAGAGAGCTCGGAGATCATCTGCGTGAAGGCATCCATATCCAATGAGGGAGTGGCATCGTCAGGAACATCCTCGGTGAGATAGAGGGGGACATCGCGCCCCCAGGCAGCATCGGCGAAGGCGTTCATGCACGTCCAGCGGTCTGCATCAGGCATCTCGAAGCCCACCACATCGGGAGATGCGCCATAGCCGAGCGCAAGCGCGAAGGGATTCTCCCAGAATCGCGCACCGTCATAGCTCACCGGCGTGAGCCCTGCGTCAGTGCAGTGCGGTGGCGCTTCGACAGCGGACAGGTACTTGACGCCCAGAAGCGAATCCACCACCGGCGAAGGATCCAGGTCGTAGGTGCAGTATTCGCCATTCCCGTAGCCCAGAGCGGACAGGAAGGCGAGCACCGCCTGGCTGTTGGTGGAGCTGTACGATGCCAGTTGATTGAAGCCGTAGGTCATGCCTTCGCTGAAGCCCAGCGAGTTGTAGCGCGGGTAGGTCTTCTCGGTGCGGTAGATGCCGGGATCGTGCTCCTCCAGTTCCGCTGCCTGCACGATGGCGCTGTCGTAGTAGTCGTTCACCCACTCCATGTACGCCTCTTGGTAGAGCGGCCCCCACACGAGGCACGAGCGCACAGCCAGCTCACCCACGGTGAGGATAAGGATGACGGCAGCGAAAGCGGGAGAGGCGCTCACGCGGCGAAGTACCGCGCACACGCCAGGCCCGTTCGCCTCAAGGGCTCGCTGCTCGCTCAAGGCGCGCAGGGCGAAGGCGGCAGCCCAGATCAGCATGAACACCGCGAAGAAGGCCATGCGGCTCTGATATCCGTGCGGCAAGCGCATGCCACCCCAGATGATCATCAAGGGCCTGAGCCAGGTGCTGGCAATGAGTAGGAAGAGCATAAGAGCGCAGGCCAGCTTGAGCTTGGTCGGCACGCGGCGTGAGGCGAAGAACAGGATGCAGAGCACGACGACGAGCGTGCTGCCGAATAGCTGGGGCACGTTGTCGTTCAGGTAGAGCGACCCTGTCCATCCACCGCAGAAGAGCGCCAAGGCCAGTTGCAAGAGGCTTTCCTGCTGCATGGCAGGGACGAAGAGCGCCAGGGCTGAGAGGAGCGCGAGCGCACCGAAGAGAAGACCCGCCAAGCGGCGGCGCAGCGAATACCGGCGAAAGAGGATCATCACGGCGGCGATGACGACCACGGCGCCCGCTCCTGTACACGTCACGACCAGAGGTGCGGACAGGCCCAGCGTAGGCAGATGCTTGTCCAACATCCCCTGGAGGTACGCCACAGCTGAGCCTTCTTCGCCGGTGGCGCCATCGCCCGCCATCCCCAAGACAGTAGGCAGGAAGAGGAAGGCCGCCAGTGCCAAGGACAGTGCCATGCAACCAGCGAAGAGAGCCAAGCGCCGGATGTGCGTGCGTCCTTGTGACGGAACCCCTTCGAAGCCGAGCGCGTACCCTTCGAAGAGAACGTAGAGGCAGAGGAACAGGATGACCATGTAGGCCATGTACCAGCAGGTGATCACCGTGGCTGCCGTGGTGATGGCCAAGAGGCGCCAGCGGCCATGGCGCAGAAGGCAGCAGACGCCCCATGCGCAAAGCGGCAGAAGGATGAGCGCATCGATCCACATGATGTTGCGCACCTGCATGAGCACCCAAAGCGACAGCGCGAAGCTGAGCGCCAGCGCACACGCCCAAATGCGAGACAGCGCGAAGCGGCGGCGCAGGTAGAAGACCATGGCCAGGCAGATCAAGCCAACCTTCGCCAAGGTGATGATGAAGAAGAAGATGGGGATGTCGCGTTCGCTGAAGAGGAGTACGGTGATATTCAAGGGGCTTGCCAGATAATAGGAGATGGTCCCCACCATGTTCTGCCCCAGTGCCTGCGACGTGGAGTACAGCCCGCAAGCATTGCCTGCCAGCACATCCCTATACCATGCGAAGAAGTCCACATACTGGGCATTCATGTCGTTCAACATGAACAGCTTGTCGCCGAAGGGGTAGAGGCCGCATACGGCTGCAGCCAGGGCGAGGATGGCTGCAGGCAAGAGGAAGCAGCCTACGCCATAGAGGAAGGTCTTAAGCCGAGCGATCATCTTCGCTCACGGCGCGCCACCCTTGGGTGATGTCCGGATCCTCAACGCACGCGGAAGGCGCTTCTTGCTCTATCACGCGGCGCGCGATGTAAGGTGGTCGGTGCTTGCCTTCGATGTAGATGCGCCCCAGGTATTCGCCGAAGATACCCAGCGCCAACATGACGATGCCGAAGAACAGCAGGATCAGGCATACGAGCGTGGGGTAACCCGGCACGTTGATGCCCACGATCAGGTATTCGAAGAGCACGACGATCAGATACGCGATGGAGACGACGGAAGTGAGCAGTCCCAGGTACAGGATGAGCCGCAGCGGCCATGTAGTGAATGACACGATGCCGCCGAATGCGTAGCTCAGCAGGCTCTTGAACGACCAGGAGGTGTTGCCCGCATGGCGCTTCGCCGGCTTGTAGGGGATGGTGTGCGTGCGGAATCCCACCCACGCGAACAGCCCCTTCGAGAAGCGGAAGTATTCTGGCATGGACATGAGCGCGCACGCCACATTGCGACGGAAGACGCGAAAATCGCTGGCATTCGCGGGGATCTCCACGTCCCCCACGGCATTGAATGCCTTGTAGAAGCGATGCTTGAACCACTTGAGCACAGCTCCTTCATGGCGCTCCTCTTGCACGGCCGCCACGCAATCCGTGTCAGGGTGATCCTTGAGGTATGCGAACATCTCAAACGAGATGGCGGGGTCTTGCTGCATGTCCGCGTCGATGAATCCGAGCATCTGCCCGCTTGCGTTCGAAAGCCCTGCCAACATGGCGGATTCCTTGCCGAAATTGCGTGAGAGCTCGATGCCCTTCACGCGCACGTGCGGATGGAGGACATCGTCCATCATCTGCATGATCTTCGCGAACGTGGCGTCGGTGGAGCCATCATCCACGAACACGAGCTCCAATGTGCACGGTGCCGTAGGCTCTTGCATGCATGCCAGTGTGCGCTCAACGAAGGGATGGATGTTCTCTGCTTCGTTGTGGCAAGGTATGATGAGCGACAGTTCCATAAGCAGCCATTATATTACGTGCCCTTGTGCGCAAGGGCCAAGAGGAGGGATGGAGCATGCTTGTCCATGCGGATGACTTCGGCATCTCGCTTGAACAATCGAAGGATATCCTCACATGCTCTGCGGCCTGCGGAGGAGTGGGAGCGCTGAATTCCACGAGCGCTTTGGTGACCGCGCCTGCCTTTGAGAAAACAGCCGCCTTCGCGCGCCCCTTCGTGGACGCGGGTTGCATCCACATGGGACTGCATCTGAATCTGGTGGAGGGACCGGCGCTCTCATCGCCGGATGCAGCGGCCCTCTTGGTGGGTGATGATGGGCAGTTCCAGATGAGCTTCGCGAAGATGTTGGCGGTGTCAGCAGGGCCGCTGCATGACACGTTCGTCCGGGAGGTTCGCAGCGAGGCACGAGCGCAGATCCGCACGTTCTTGCAGGCGTTCCCGGACATGCAGGGGCGCTTGCGCGTCGACAGCCATCAGCACACGCATCTGATACCGGCCGTGTTCGACGGGCTTCTGGCGGCGGTGGCTGACGAAGGGTGCACCTTGGAATACCTGCGCGTGCCAGCTGAGCCGCTGGCGCCCTATATGAAGGTGCAGGCCGTGAGGCAGCAGGTGACCGCTGTGAACGTGGTGAAGAATGCGCTTCTGAATGCACTGTGGCGCATGGACGCGGCGAAGTATTCGCAGGCGCTTCCGAAGCCAGCGCTCTTCTTCGGGTTGGCGCTCTCAGGACGCATGCAGCATGCAGCGCATCCGGCGTTCTTGGAAGAGATCCAAGCGCAGGCCGTGCGGGAAGGTCGGGAGGTGGAGCTGCTCTTCCATCCCGGTGGCGTATCCAACGCTTCGGAGTGCCTTGCCCCTCAGGCTGCTGGATTCCGAGAGTTCTATCTCTCCCCGAACCGCGCAGCCGAACGCCAGGCCCTGCAGCGCATGTGTAGCTCCTAGTCTGTTGCTGCTTGTTCAAGTGTGTCGGCATTGCTTCGCAATGCCTCTTGGTATGAAACGGCCTTATGCGCTTCGCGCAAACGGCCTAAAACAAAGGGCATTCGCCCTTTGTTTTGAAAGAGCACCAACCCTCGTGGGTGCGGCCAACTGGCCGCACAAGAACTAAACAATAGCGGCATCTCCCACAGATGTGTCAGGTCCTCGTGGGTGCCGCCAACTGGCGGCACGAATATATGCGCGTCGTTAGACGCGCCACTAACATCCTTTGCCTTCATGGGGGCACGGTACGCGTTCGCCTCGACGCGTCGTCGCCTCGAACTAACTTCGGCAAACCCGGCCGAAGTGGATTTCTCGGCTCCTTTGGCTTGATCTCGGCTCAACGTACCATGCCCCCATTCGGCTCTGTAACAAAAATGGATAGGCCGCAGATCCTGCGGCAACCCTTTCAGGGCTGCGCGCATGATCTGCGGGGTCCGGCAGGTACCTGCACCTTTTCCACAAAGTGTGTCGGCAGCG
>CANODU010000041.1 GCA_947565185.1 uncultured Eggerthellaceae bacterium
GCTTATCAGGCGTGCGCTCTAACCAACTGAGCTACGGGCCCCCAAAAACAGCTTGACAATCCTACAACAAAGTAACGATTAGGGTCAAGAAAAAACACTACCTCCATATATTGCCCGTAAGCGGTCATGCTTGGCATATCATCGGATAAAGAAATCAGGCGAAAGGAGGTGGCATCATGAAGACGGATCTTGTCCCCCTGCGCATCCTCACGCTGATCTTCACCGGACCCATGAACCCGGCCATCTTGGTGTTGGAACCTATCGAGGAAATGAAAGAAGGCTGTTCGCGCGTGCTTCCCATCTGGATCGGCACAGCAGAGGCCATGCAGCTGGGAACAGCCATCGAACACGCGAAGACACCGCGGCCGATGACGCATGACCTGTTCTTGGATGCCATCACGAATCTGGACGCCTGCGTGGATCACGTGCTGATCGATGATATCAAGGGCGAAACGTACTTCGCCAAGCTCGTGCTCCGCCAAGGCGGCCGCATGATATCGCTGGATGCGCGTCCTACGGATGCGCTTTCGCTGGCGCTGCGCGAAGACTCCCCGTTCATGACCACCGAAGAGGTGCTGGCAAAGGCGTCATTCCCGTACCTGTTCAACGAACCGAAGAACCGTGATGAGGAACTGGAAGAGTTCGATTCGTTCGTCAGCTCTTTATCCCCCGAGGATTTCTCCTCGTAGCCAGAACAGCCTATAGCGCAAGTCGCCCTGTAGCGGAAGTCGCCCGCGCAGTGGCGGCTTACGACCGCCGCAACCCGGATACCGCACCACCGCAAGCGCTCATCCTACACAAAAGGCCACCCGAAGGTGGCCTTTCCAGTGCATCTGCAAGCGTTGGCTAGATGTTCGCGTATCCGAATTCCTTCGTGCCCTCGAACACCTGCAGCGCGTCTTCCACGCTGTAGTCCGCCAGCGTAACGGCGCTGATGGCCTTCGTCAGGCGCGTTGCCTCGTCCAGCGAACGCTGATGGATGTTGCGACCCGTGGCGTTGCCGCAAGCGCCGCCCACGTGGATCTGCTCCCAGAGCTGCGTCAGGAACGTCTTCGCGTCAACGGTGGAGCCGCCTGCGCAGACGAGCCCCGTGCGGCCAGCTGCGTCAGAAGCCACGTGCAGCGCCTCAGCTGGCGTGCGGCCATCCTCGGGCTTCGGCGGGTTCACCTTCACGAAGTCCGCGCCCAGGCAGAGCGCCACGCCCGCAGCACCGGCGATGAGATCCGGGTCCTTTTCGGCGGTGACGGCCTTGCCGCGCGGATAGATCCAGAGCACCACCAGCAGGCCGTTCTCGTGCGCCTGCGCGATGAGCTGGCCCGCTTCGGCCATCATGGTGGACTCGTATTCGCTGCCCAGGTAGATGGTGTAGCCCAGACCCACGATGTTCACGCCGTTCTCGCGCATCAGCAGCACGGCTTCGATGTCGGTCAGCTGCGGCGAATACGGATCCTCCTGCTTCGTGCCCACCAGGTTCGTCTTGGAGTTCATCTTCACCAGGTAGTTGATGTCCGGATAGTCGGCTGCATACTGGGCGACCAGACCGCGCTGTCCGGCCAGGATGCCGATGACGCCGTCCTTGCCGATCTGGAACAGGTGCTCCGGCTTCGCGTCAGATTCGTCGATGCCTTCGCCGTAGAAGTCCTTGTTCAGATGCTCCACCTTCTGATCGCATGCGAACAGCATGAGGCGCCCCGTGTTGCGCGTGGCCTTCAGGTAGTTCTCCACATAGGTGTCGCGCGCGTCGGCCGGCACGTCCATGGGAACGCGCACATCGGCAGCTGTGATCTTCGGCATGTTACCTCCCAAGTAAGGGTTTTCAGATGACTCAATTGTAGCAGCCCCGAAGATCAACGACCATCAACCCTCGTGGGTGTCGGTTGCGAAAGATCACGCTGCCTCCTGATATGGAACGGCCGTACACCTCTTTTCATGCGCATCCCTCAGTTGGAGAGCTCCCCGTAGATGCGCATGCGAACTTCATGCGCATCCATCAACCGAAGAACCCTCTGTAGATGACGCGTAAGCGGCATCTTCCAAACCCAACAGCCCTCTCAACCGCATCAGCCCCGCTGACAACTTGCCTCCAAAGGGTCACTGCATAAGGGCAACGCGCGGCCAGTGATATACTTTCGAATGATTATGCCCTGACCGGCGACGAAAGGCATGTGATGGCAGAGGCGATAGAGTACGCGGCGCGTTTGGCTGACACGATCGGCGCGCGTCCGGCCGGCACCGAGGAAGAGCAGCAAGCGTCGTTCTTCATCGAAGAGGTCCTGCGTGACGAGGCCGGGCTCCCCACGGACATGGAGGAGTTCAACTGCAATCTCAACTTCGAGCTTCCGCGCACGGTCTGCTGCGTGGCCACGGCAGTTCTGGGCATCCTCTCCATCTTCTTGCCGCTCATGGTGGTGCCATCTGTCATCATCACGGCCATCACGGCAGTGCTCTTCATCCTGGACATGTTCGACCGCTCGCTGTTCGCGCGCCTGGGCAATTCCGGCATCAGCCAGAACATCCTGGCGCGTTACACGCCGCAAACCGACGCCGGCACCCGCGGCCGCAAGCGCAAGGTGGTCCTGATCTCGCATTACGACTCCGGCAAGGTGCGCACGGAAGCCAAAGGCGGCATGCTCACCATCATGCCTTACATATATATAGCGGAGATCGTCGGCATGGTGCTCGTGCCCCTGGCGCTCCTCATCCGCCTGATCACCAGCGCAACGGCCGGGCTGCTGACGGCGCTCAACGTGATCACCATCATCGGCGTGGTGGTAGCGCTCCTGCCTGTGATCGGCTTCTTGGTGCATCAAACCGCCCAGTACAACAAGGGCGCGAATGTGAACGCAGCGGGCATCTCCGTCATGCTGGAGTGCGCGAAGCGCATTCGCGAAGAGCCCGATGACCTGCTGGATGACATCCTGATGAGCGGCGAAGAGCAGCTGCGCGAACAGGGACTGATCCCGAAGGGCGCTTCGCTCACGTATGAGGAGGACGCCCTGCCTGATGGCGAAGGCGTGGCCCGGGCGTCATTCGATGCAGAGGTCGCACCTGCTGAAGGAGGAGCTCCTGAGGCGTTGGCGGCATCCGCTGCAGGCTTCGGTGCCGAAGCCGGTGCGGGAGCGCCTGGCATGGCGAACGTGGGGGCGGACGGCGCCGTCGATGCCGCTGTCGGCTTTGCCGGTGCAGCTGGTGCTTTGGATGCTCTGGCGGCGGCCAACGCGGCTCCAGCCGGCAGCGCGGTCAGCGGTCCAAGCCCTGCGAATGGCATGAGTGCTGCGAACGATGTGGCTGGTGTGGGCGACGTGGTGGAGATCGACCAACGTGCCGCGTATTCGGCGGCCGTTTCGCAAGGCATTTCCGAACCGGAGCCCGAGGAAGACCCGAACGTTCCGGATTGGTACCGCAAGGCCATGAAGAAGGCTAAGCACGAAGAGGACGACAGTCCTGTGCACCGTTCGCGCTTCGCCGATGCGCTGGATACGGCGAACGCGGTCAGCGCACAGGCTGCGGCGAACGAACCGGCGCAGTCCGAAGCAGAGCGCCGCTTGGCGCAGATGCGCGCGTCCATCATGGGCGAGGCGGGCGCACCGGGCGTTGCCACTGCAGCGGCTGCGGCGGCGCACCAGCACACGGGCGTGGATGGATATCTGTCCAGCATGACGGAAGCCCAGAGCTACGAAGAGGCGGCTACCGCGCCTGCTGTTGCGGCGGCTACCGCAATCTCGGCCACGGCTGTTCCGGCTGCTTCCGGCATTCCGGTGTCTCAGGCAGACGCGCAGGCGGCGGCTCAGGCGGCAGCAGAGGCTGCGGCTGCTGCTGCGGCAACGGCGGCGGCAGCTCAGGCGGCCACAGACAAGACGCTCTCCTTCATCCCGGTGGAGGTGGACACGGAGGCCATCCTACGAGAGAACGCCGAGCTCAAGAGCGGTGCGGCTGGCGCTGGGGCTGGGGCTGGCGCTGGCGCGGCGGGTGCGAAGGCGCATGAGGCAACGACCCATACCCGCAAGAAGCGCTCCATCAGCCTTCCCAGCTTGACAGGTGCCATTGAAGGCGTGAATGCGCGCTTGCAGAACGCGCCGCTGGCAGAGGCTGAGGAAGAAGAACCCTCTGAGGAGAAGCGCGTGGCGCGCAGGCAAGCGCGCCAGGAGAAGCTGGCGGCTTCGCTGCCCTACACGGATTCGCAGGAGCTGCCCGAGACGGACAAGACGCAGGCCATCAACGCAGCCGGTTCGTTCGTGTCTCCCAGCGCCACATCCACGTTCGAGCCGCTTGGGGACGAACTCGTGGCAGACGTGGCTGAAGAGGATATGTACATAGACGACGCGGATGACTCCGATTACGCCAGCGAATTCACGGCCACGGGTGCGCCGGCTGGTGCTGGGTACGTGGAGATGCCGAAGTCGCGGGCGGCGCGCATGTTCAGGCGCTTCCGCCGCAAGAAGCAGAGCGAAGACGTCAGCATGAGCGAGGCGTATGGCCTTGACGAGCAGTGGGATGCTCGCTCGGCTGGGGCGGCGCGCGGCGGCTGGGAGAGCTTCCGCGAAGACGACATCGACGAGTTCGATGATGACGAATGGGACGGTGGAGCGTTCTCGAAGGTGCGCCAGATGGCAGGGCGCGCCACGGGTCGTGGTGCTGAGGATGCAGAGGGTGAGGCAGGCGAAGAAGAGGCGTCTCGCAGCGGACGTGGGTCCCGTTCAGGCCGCTCTTCGCGTGCGTCGCGCAGCAACGAGGAAGCCTCGCCGCGGCGCAGCCGTCGGACCGAGAACCCCTTCGGTGACATCCCGCTCACATCCATGCCCATCGAAGAGCGCGAGATCATCCAGCAGTTCCATAGCGGCGCTATCTCGTGCGAGGTGTGGTTCTTGGCCGTGGGCGCTGAGCTGGCGAACAACGCAGGCATCAAGTCATTCTTGACGGCGCATGCTGACGAACTCAAGGGCGCAGTCGTGATCGACCTGGATGGCCTGGGCGCTGGAGAGCTGTCGCTCATCGAAGAGGACGGCACCATTCTGGTGAAGAAGCCGAACGCGCGCCTGAAGCGCTATGTCAACAAGGCAGCATCTACGCTGGGGCTGAAGCTGGGTCGCGGCAAGATGCGCTGGCGCAACAGCGGTGCGTATTGCACGGCGGCCCGTGGGCTGCAGACGTTGCACATTGCAGGCATGCAGGACGGGAAGCCCGCATACGGTGCGCAGGCCGATGACGTGCTGGAGAACCTGAGCGAAGAAGCGCTTGACCAGAACACCGCCTTCGTCCTGGAGGTCCTCCGCCAGATCTAAGCGTGTCGGCAATCTATCTCTGGATTGGAAGACATTCCGTAGATGACGCGTAAGCGGCATCTCCCAGAGATGAATCAGGTTGACGTGGGTGCGGCCAACTGGCCGCACATCTTCAAAACAAGAGGCCTGTGCTTTGCACAGGCCTATAACATCTTTTCTGCCTTCATGGGGTGATGGGGGCGCTCGGGTTTGGCTTCGCCCTGCGAAATCCATGATGGTGTATATCATGGATTTCTTGGGCTGCAGAATCACCCTCGACCCCCATCACCCCATTCGGCTCTGTACAAAAATGGATAGGCCGCAGATCCTGCGGCAACCTTTCAGGGCTGCGCGCATGATCTGCGGACACCTAGCAGGAACCTGCATTTCTTCCTTGCTTGTGGGTGCTTCTGGTTGACGTGGGTGCGGCCAACTGGCCGCACATTTCCAAAACAATGGGTTTGTGCTTTGCACAAACCCATAACAACCACTCTGCTGTCTGGAAAGCGATGCGGCGCATGAGGCTATCTGGCCTGATGGGTTGTCCCGCCGCGCAAACAAACAGCGCAGTGCAAGCACTGCGCAAGCGGCTGGACTCGCTTTGCTCGTCCAACCAAGGCTCTCAATAAGTGTGTTATGCCCTTTGCATGAACATGCAAAGGGCACTGTTTTCACTTGTGCTGGCAGTTGCCAGCACCCACATCAACCAGATGCGGGTCTCGTGGTTGCCAGCGTATCAAGGGGACGGAGGAGTGAGACGCGCGACGCGCGTCTCACTCCTCCGTCCCCTTGATACGCCCATAACCGTTACCCGTATTTTTTCGCCAACACACGCAAACTAAGGTAAAATAGCTGGACTGACTTACATATACGCCTTTCAGGCAGCAAACCCACCCACAACCCACTCAGCTGTCGCCGATATCCATCGGCTCATCCGTGCTTCCTGCGAATCACGGACGTTCATGAAACGGCTGCTACGTGTACGTCGAACGGGACAGTGAACGCAGACCGTTGACCTATCCTGCGAGAAACGCGGCAGGAAAGGGGCAACGAAGATGGAGCAAGGGTTGGCGAAGGGCAAGCACACAGCAGCTCACGCACGGCATGCAACCATGCCGCGTGCAGCACATGCGCACTCCGCACAGGGGATGCCGCGTGCATCGGCTCGCGCGCATCATGCAGGCGTGCTGCGTCGCGTCTCGGCTGTGCTCATCGTGCCCGTCATCGCATTCGCCGCGGGCATCGCAGGCGTTTCCATGCAGAACAACACGGGCCATGCGGAAGACGCGGTGACGCAGGCGCAGGTCTCCAGCACTCAGTTCGCAAGCGCCACCACGCATGAGGCCTCCAGCAGCTCCTCTGAGCAGTTCATCCTTGAGACGGGTGCCACGCGCAACCTTGATAGCACCATCTCTGAGGTGCAAGTTGCCGAAGAGGAAGCGCGCATCGCTGCGGAAGAGGCAGAGCGCCAGGCTGAGGAAGCAGCCATCCAGCAGGCACAAGAGGCGCAGAGTCGGAAGAGCTCCGCTGCTGTGGGCATCGGCAACGTTGACTTCAGCGTAGGCCACGATGCGTTCCTGGCTGAATGGACGGCGCGCATCGACGCCTATCTGGCTGGATCGCCTCTGGCAGGCCACGGCGCTGACTTCGCGCAGGCCGCATGGGACAACGGCGTTGACCCGCGTTGGTCGCCGGCCATTTCCTGCACCGAAAGCGGCAAGGGCAGCGTCTGCTTCGCACCGTATAACGCATGGGGCTGGACAGGCGGTGCCTGGTCGAACTGGAGCAGCGCCATCTACGCGCACGTTGCAGGCCTGGCGAATGGCTATGGTCACACCATCACGTACGCCAACGCCGCGCGCTACTGCCCGCCTAACACGGATCACTGGTACAACACCACCTTGTCTGAGATGGCGAAGATCTAGCAGTGAGCAACGTCATCGTCGTCGGTTGCGGGAGGGTCGGTTCGCAGCTCGCGAACATGCTCTCTGATAATGGCAACAACGTCAGCTGCATAGACCGCTCCCCGGACGCGTTCGCGAACTTGGGCCGCAACTTCAACGGATCCACGGTGCAGGGCGTCGGGTTCGACGAAGACGTGCTCATCCGTGCCGGCGTTGATGAATGCGACGTCTTGGCGGCCGTCACGCAATACGACAAGGTGAACATCATGTGCGCAGAGGTGGCAAGTCGCCTGTTCGACGTACCGCATGTCATCGCGCGCCTGTACAACCCCGAACACGAACGCGCGTACATGCAGCTCGGCATCGACTACGTCTGCGGCACCTCCCTCGTAGCCGAAGACGTGTTCTCCAAGATCATGGTCGGCCACGGTTCGCACGTGTCCACCTTCGGTGACTTCGAGATCCTCCGCTTCTCGCTGGACCTGTCAAGCGAAGAGGACACCACCAGCATCCGCGTTTCGGAATTGGAGCGCGACCACGAGGTGCGCATCATCGCCTTCGAACGCGTAGACGGCTCCGCGTCATCCATCCCGTCACGCGATTCTCTGCTCTACAGCGGGGATACGGTCCTCGCCTGCGTGCGGCACGACCATATCAAGCAGCTCTCGAAGTACATGCAGGGGTAGTGCTATGTATGTGGTGATCGTCGGCGGCGGAAAGGTGGGCTCCTATCTGGGCAATGTTCTGTTGGCCAGTGGCAATGAGGTTGCGGTCATCGAAGAGCGCGCCGAGAATGCGGATCTTCTGAGCGTCACGTTTCAAGGCAGCTATCTGGTCATCAACGGCGATGGGTGCGACTCGCGCTGCCAAGAGGACGCGGGCATCCGTCAGGCTGATGTCTTCGTGGGCGCCACCGGGCAGGATGACACCAACTTGGTGGCGTGTGAGATCGCTCAGCGCGTGTTCCAGGTGCCGCGCGTCATCGCGCGCGTGAACAACCCGAAGAACCTGCGCATCTTCCGCGAGGTGGGCATCGAATGCGTTTCGTCCACCACGCTCATTGCGAACCTGATCGAGGAAGAGGCGCTTCTCGGGTCCGTTTCGGTGGTGTCTTCGCTCAATCATGGCAACGTGGCGCTCTCGGAGTTCACCGTGGGCCGCATGCGGCATCATTCGGAGGAGGATGGCATCACCATCGGTGAGATAGAGATGCCCGAAGGATCGCTCATCGTGGCTGTCGCCTATGAAGACGACGCGCAGGTGGCAGACCCTGATATGGTGCTGTACCCCGGCGATCAGGTGATCGTGGTAGCAGAGAACGACGTCGTTGATGAGGTGCGCACGCTGTTCCGCAATCTGTAGCCCATTCGTTTATGGCGGCTGGATGTGCGGTCATGCATAATAGTGAAACGACTGTGCACAAGGCCAGCCGTACGGAGAAAGGCATGAGCTGTGTCATCATTGCTCTCGAACGCAACGATGCTCTCTAGCATCGGTGTGATGATCTTGGCTGCCACCATCGTGGTGGTCGCCATCTGGACAGCTGTGCTCTCCGTGAAGGTCAGCAAGCTCAAGAAGCTTGTGATGATGGAGCAGGAGCGCAGTGCTGAACTGGCGCGACAGTTGGCGAACCAAGGACGCCGCCGCCCCATGGGAGCAGCGCCGCAGGCCGCTGCGCAGCCCGTGAAAGCGGCTTCGCCCCAACCGTCGCAAACGAAGGCAGCACAGCCGGCGAAAGGGAAAGGGCGCAAGAACAAGCCCGTCATCCCGTTCGGCCAGAACAAGGAGGCGCAATCTCGCGCTCAGCGTGCCTATACGGATCAGGCTGATGAAGCCGATTATGACCCAGATTCCATCGACTTCAACAAGGTGCAAGGCCTGAGGCAGCAGGCTGTTGGCACCATGCCGGCGAATGCGCAGCCAGTGCGTTCGGCTGTTCCCCATGCGAACGCCGCGCGCCAGCAGGCGCGTGTGCGCGAGCCGCGACAGCGCGCGGATTCACGCCCGCTGGAACAGCAGAAGACGGGCAAGATGCCAACAGTGACGGCGCGTCAGGCAACCTCTGAGACGAAAGCGTCGTTCGACCGGGTCAACGAAGAGCTCCGCAGCCGCAATGGGACCAGCAGCGCATGGGTGGAGGAGGACGCTCGACGCGTTGTCGAACGTCACGAGCGCGCGGCGAAGCGCCAGCGGCTGAGCGAACGCCGTCAACATGAACAGCTCCGTCGTCAGGCGGAATCCATCGTGGCAGAGCATCATCGCCAGATGTCCCAGCTCAACAATCAGCGCCCTTCTTAGGCCGCGCTCTCAATCTTTTCGAAGTGTGTCCGCATTGCTGTGCGATGCCCCTTTTCATGGGACGGCTCCAACCCTCGTGGGTGCGGCCAACTGGCGGCACGAGAACCAAACAATAGGTTTGTGCTTGCACAAACCTATAACTCTCATCCTGTTGCTGCCTGGAAAGTGATGCGGCGCAAAAGGTCATCTGACCTGAAAGGCAATTTCGCCGCACAAACTAACAGCGCAGTGCAAGCCCTGCGCGAGAAGGTTGGATTCGCTTCGCTCATCCAACCAAAGCCCTCACAGGATGTTTGCTATGCCCTTTGCATGTCCATGCAGAGGGCACTGTATTCACAGGTGCTGGCAGTTGCCAGCACCCACGAAAACCTGAATCTCTGCCTGTTCAAGTGTGTCGGCATTGCTGTGCAATGCTTCATTTCATGGGACGGCTCCAACCCTCGTGGGTGCGGACACCTGGCATGGCGTATCAGGGGGACGGAGGAGTGAGATGCGCGGCGCGCGTCTCACTCCTCCGTCCCCCTGATACGCTCCTGCACCACGAAGCTCCATCCTACGTAGATCCTTCAGGGACTTTTTCGGGATCAGAAGACCGTAGTGCAGCACTTTAGTGCTGCCCCTGGGAAGCGTCCCTGGTTCTGCGCTACGAAGGTCAACCAGCATGGTGTATCAGGTAACCATGAAAGCACAGTGCAGCATTCCGCTTGACAAAGTATACCCCCTAGGGGTATATCTCTCCTCATACGAGAAAGGATTCCCATGGAAAACGCTTGTGTGAAGCACAAGAGCACGCCCCGGTCCGCAGAGCTGCAAGCGGATGTCACGGTGCGACTGAATCGAGCCATTGGTCAGCTCAACGCCGTGAAGGACATGATCAAGGATAACCGGTATTGCGGAGACATTCTCACGCAGCTGGCAGCAGCGGAATCCGCTGTCAGGCGCGTTTCTGAGATGTTGCTCCAAGAGCACATGCAGACCTGCGTGGTAGAAGAGATCCGCAACGGAAATGACGAAGTGGTGGATGAGGCTATGGCGCTCATCCGACGCTTTTTGTAGGAGGGAAAGGAATGGCAACAAAACCAGAACCTGCCTCACTTCAAGTGCAGCAGTCCCAGCATGTTCCACCTCAACAAACCCCTCAAGATCCACAGGAGCAGGCCGCTGCCAGCTTGCGCCTGGCTATCGATGGCATGCACTGCGCGAACTGCGCGGCCAACATCGAGAAGCATTATCGCGCCACGCCTGGCGTGCTGGATGTTGCCGTCAATCTTGCGAACAACACGGGCAAGGTGACGTTCGACCCGGCACAAGCCAGCGTGGATGACATGCTGGCCGTTTTCGACGATCTCTCGTTCACGGCAGAGATCATTCCCGAAGACGCGCCGCTCGTAGACGAGAAGCGACGCGCGAAAGACGCCGCACGTGCGAAGCGCGATCGCAAGGTGTTCGCCACCGCTGCCGTGCTCACGGTGCTCATCGTCTGCATCGGGATGATCCCGGGATGGCACATGGGCGTGGGCGGCGCGCTGGCGGGGCTCTTCGTGCCGGATCCCACCCATGCGCAAGCCATGTTCGCCGCCAACTGCCTGCTGATGGCTCTCACCATCCCGGTGCAGTTCTGCTGTGGCGCGCGCTTCTATAAAGGGGCGTGGGGTTCGCTCAAGGGCGGCTCTGCGAACATGGACGTGCTGGTCGCGTTGGGTACCACCATCGCATTCGCCTTCTCGGTATACATCACGGCGCTCCCGCTCATCACGGGCGACTGGGGGCCGCACAGTGCCGCCATGGAGATCAATGACGGCATGCCGTACTTCGAAACGTGCGCCATGCTGATCACGTTCGTGCTGCTGGGCAAGATGCTGGAAAGCCGCGCGAAGGGGGCCACGGGACAGGCCATCGAAGCGCTCATGAACCTGACGCCGCCCACGGCGCGCATCATGCGCGAAGGGCGCGAGCAAGAGGTGCCGCTCGCGCAGGTGGTGGCGGGAGACACCGTGCTGGTGCGTCCAGGCGAGAAGATGCCCGTTGACGGCGTGATCCTGAATGGCTCCACGGAAGTGGACGAATCCATGCTGACGGGCGAGACGTTGCCTGTGCTGAAAGGGGAAGGGGACGCCGTCACGGGCGGCACACAGAACACGACGGGGTCCGTGACGGTGCGGGCGCTGCGCGTAGGAGCGAATTCCACGCTGGCGCGCATCGTGCGCGCGGTGGAGGATGCCCAAGGATCGAAGGCGCCCATCCAGCGCATCGCTGACCGCATCGCTGCCATCTTCGTGCCAGCTATCTTGATCATCGCGCTGATCGTCTTCTGCGCGTGGTTCTTCGTCGTGCCGAATCTGGTGTCGAACGTGCCGCTTCCCACCGGTGAGCTGCTGGTCCAGTCGCTCATGCCTGCCATTGCGGTCATCTGCGTGGCGTGTCCCTGTGCGCTGGGCTTGGCAACGCCCACGGCTCTCATGGTGGGCATGGGCAAGGGCGCGCAGCTAGGCGTTCTCATCAAGGATGGCTCCGTGTTGGAATCCCTGAGCGCGCTCACAGCCGTGGTCTTCGACAAGACGGGAACGCTCACGCAGGGCGAACCGGTCGTGGTGAGCTGCAGCGTGCCTGATGACGCGCTGCGCTTGGCGGCAGCACTGGAGGCGAAGAGCGAGCACCCGCTGGCGCGGGCTGTGGTGGCATACGCGCATGATCGCGGGCTGGGATCGCTCCCGGCACCGGAGGATTTCCAAGCGGTAGTCGGCGAAGGCGTGCGCGGGCGCGTTGATGGACATGAGGTGTTCGTCGGCGTGGCGAACGCTCCCGCAGCGGATGCCACAGACCCGAACGCCGCATCATCGGATATCTCAGCGGATGCAGACGCTGCAGGATCGTTCGTGAGCGTGGACGGCCAGTCTGTTGGGCGCATCCAATTCCGCGACGAACCGAAGCCAGATGCGGCATCAACCATCCAAGCGCTAGCGCAGGATTTCAACGTCACGTCATATATGGTGACGGGTGACGCAGAGGCCACAGCGCGGACCATCGCATCTGAGGTGGACATCGCGCCCGACCACGTGTTCGCCGGCGTGAAGCCGCTGGAGAAGGCGGATTGCGTGCGCGCGGTCAAGAGCGGTGCAGAGGTGCGCGTGCTGGAAGGCATGGGGGAGCAGGAGCTCCATGCCGAAAGCCCCGACGCGTCAGCTTCTATCGTCGCGTTCGTGGGCGACGGCATCAACGATGCCCCTGCGCTGGCCGCGGCGGATATCGGCATCGCGTTGGCCTCAGGCACGGACGTGGCGCTGGACGCTGGTTCGGTGGTGCTCATGCGCAACCGCTTGGCAGACGTCATCGTGGCGCTGCGCCTTTCGAAGGCCACCATGCGCAAGATCAAGCAGAACCTCTTCTGGGCGCTCATCTATAACTGCATCATGATCCCGCTTGCTGCCGTCGGCATTCTGGCGCCTGCGCTGGCTGGCGCCGCCATGGCGCTCTCCAGCGTGTCAGTGGTCAGCAACTCTCTGTTGTTGAAGCGTTTCAGGGGATAGGGCACGGTTCGTGCGATACTGTTCGCAGTCATGGGTCATGGCTGCGAACAGGCATGAATGCGCGAACGGGTGGACGCGATGGATGAACCGAAACAGCATCGGCATAGAAAGGGCACGGAGCTCCTGTCCAAGCGCATCCGCATGCTGAACAGCCCGTCGTTCAAGCGTCAGACGTTCTACGCCTTGGAGAACATCAAGCAGGGGAACGGCTACGCGAAGGCTTGCGGCATCTTCCTCTTCGTGCTCATCGTTCTGAATGCGGTGGTGGTGTTCCTCTCGGCCCAGCCGGGGATGGATCCGGTTGCCACGAACGTCCTGCAAGCGTTCTTCGTCTTCTCCACGGTCTGCTTCTTCATCGAATACGTGGCGCGCATTTGGATCGCGCCGTTGGCATTCGGCAATTGCACGGTGAGGCGGGCGTATCTGAAGTATCTCATCTCGCCCATGGGCTTCATCGACTTGCTCTCCTTCGCACCCAGCATGATCTCGTGGTTCCTGCCCGTTACCCCGGCGCTCATCCATGCCGTGGGCGTGCTGCGCCTGATCAGGCTCGTGAAGGTGTCTCGCTACATGCGCGGCTTTCGTACCATCGGGCGCGTGTTCCGCAAGCATTACCATGAGATCGTGGCGTCGTTCTTGGTCATCTTCCTGTTGATCATCGTGGCAAGCGTCGTCATGTACGAAGTGGAGCATCCAGCTCAACCTCAGCAGTTCTCCAGTCTCTTCCAAGGCGTCTGGTTCGCGGTGGAGACGGTGTCCAGCGTGGGCTATGGCGACATCGTCCCCATCACCGTACCGGGCAAGATCTGCGGCATGATCATCATGGTGCTGTCTTTGGCGTTGGTGGCCATCCCAGGCGGCATCTTCTCTGCGGGCTTTGTGGCGGAGTTCCAGAAGGCGAATCTGCGCAAGATCGAACGGGATGTCGAACGCAATACCAAGCGCGAACAGGAAGCGGAACAGCCCCAAAAGGACCAATGAACCGAAGCACCGGGATCTACCAGAGATGATTCAGGTTGTCGTGGGTGCCGCCAACTGGCCGCGTATCAAGGGGACGGAGGAGTGATACGTCCGTAGGACGTATCACTCCTCCGTCCCCTTGATACGCCGTGCGCCATGCGCGGTAACTGAGCGCCGGATAAACCTGTCATAATGGGCTCACTTCCCTTCGAAAGGACCCTCATGAGCACACGAACGCTTGCGAAAACACCCTCCGAGACCACCATCCTCGTGACTGGTGGTGCGGGTTTCATCGGCAGCCATACGGTGGTAGAGCTTCTGAATGCAGGCTACAACGTGGTGGTGCTCGACGACCTCAGCAACTCCAGCGCCGAATCGCTGGCGCGCGTACGCCAGATCTGCGGATTGCCCGCAGAGGGCACCGGTCCCGAGGCGGACCGTCTTCGGTTCGTGAAGGCATCCATCCTTGACGAGGCAGCGCTCGAAGACGTGTTCACGCGGTTTGCAATCGACGGCATCATCCACTTCGCCGGCTTCAAGGCCGTGGGCGAAAGCGTGGAGAAGCCGTGGGAGTATTACTGGAACAACGTGGGTGGCACGCTCGTGCTGACGAATGTTGCTCGACGCCACGGCGTGAAGAGCATCGTGTTCTCCTCCAGCGCCACCGTCTACGGCGACCCTGATCAGGTGCCCATCACGGAGAAGGCAGAGAAGCACGACGCCACGAATCCGTATGGTCAGACGAAGAGCATGCTGGAGCGCATCCTGTCAGATCTCTACGTGGGCGATCCAGAATGGAATGTTGTGCTGCTGCGCTACTTCAATCCCATCGGCGCGCACGAGAGCGGTCTCATTGGGGAGGATCCGAAGGGTATCCCGAACAACCTGGTTCCCTACGTGGCGAAAGTGGCGGTTGGGAAGCTGCCCGAGCTGGGCGTCTTCGGGGATGATTATCCGACGCCTGACGGCACGGGCGTGCGCGATTACATCCATGTGGTGGATCTGGCGCGCGGCCATGTGGCTGCCATCGATTGGATGGCGGGACGCGTGGGGACGGGTACGGCAGATGATCCGTATTCCATCGTGGGCGAGCCGGCCGCTGATGGGAGCCGTACTGGCGTTGGCGTCTTCAACCTGGGAACGGGACGTGGATCCAGCGTGCTGGACGTGGTGCATGCCTTCGAACGCGCCTGCGGCAAGCCCATTCCCTATGCCATCAAGCCGCGGCGTGCAGGGGATATAGCCGAGAACTACGCTGCTTGCGACAAGGCTGCTCGCGAATTGGGCTGGGTGGCGGAGTATGACTTGGATCGCATGTGCCAAGACTCGTGGCGCTGGCAGAGCAACAACCCTAACGGCTACGCTTCCTAACAGGATTCCAACCCACAAGAGTGTCGGCATTGCTCCGCAATGCCTCTTGATATGGAACGGCCTTACACCTTTCATTTCATTCAAGGTGAACGGCCTAACCGGGCTTCGCCCGGTTGAAAGATCTCGTGGGTGCCGCCAACTGGCGGCACATTTCCAAAACAATAGG
>CANODU010000042.1 GCA_947565185.1 uncultured Eggerthellaceae bacterium
GGGACGGAGGAGTGAGACATCCGAAGGATGTCTCACTCCTCCGTCCCCCTGATACGCTCCGCAGCCAGTTGCCAGCACCCACATCAACCAGCATCTTTGTTTGTTCAAATGTGTCGGCATTGCTTTGCAATGCCTCTTTTTATGGAACGGCCTTACATCTTTCGCTCTGCTCAAGGTGAACGGCCTAACCGGGCTCATCGCTCGGTTAGGCCGTTCACGCGTCATCTACGAAGGGAGAGCTACAACTCTCATTCGTGCCGCCAACTGGCGGCACGAATGAATGCGCGGCGATAGCCGCGTCACCAACTTCATCCAAGCTTGGGTTGTCGGCACCCACAAGGGCAGATCTGAAGATCTGCACTACAACAAATTGGAGGGCTGAAAGCCCTCCAATGTAGGCCATTCGGATGCAAAGCAGCACCGACACACTTTGAGGAGGAGATATAGGTACCTGCCAGGCGTCCGCAGATCCTACGTGCAGCCCACAAGGGTTGCCGCAGGATCTGCGGCCTATCCATTTTTTTGCTACAGAGCCGAATGGGGGCATGGTGCGTTGAGCCGAGGTCAAGCCAAAGGAGCCGAGAAATCCACTTGCTCCGTGGGTTTCGGAGCAAGTTAGTTCGAGGCGACGACGCGTCGAGGCGAACGCGTACCGTGCCCCCATGAAGGCAAAAGGATGTTATAGGTTTGTGCAAGCACAAACCTATTGTTTTGGAAATGTGCCGCCAGTTGGCGGCACCCACGAGAACGGATGACAGCCTAATCCCCCGTTGGCCGCACCCACGAGGGCTGGAAGCGGATCAGTGGCGGAAATGGCGATGCCCCGTGAAGATGAGCGCCACGCCCTTCTCATTAGCTGCCTGGATGACCTCCTCGTCGCGAATGGAGCCACCCGGTTCTATCACAGCCACGACGCCCGCATCAGCCAGCACGTCGAATCCATCGCGGAACGGGAAGAACGCATCGGATGCAGCCACGGCACCCTTCGCCTTGTCTCCCGCCTGCTCCACGGCGATGCGCGCAGAGTTCACGCGATTCGGCTGACCACCGCCAGCACCCACGCTGGCATGATCCTTCGCGATGAGGATGGCGTTGCTCTTCACGGACTTCACAGCACGCCACGCGAAGAGGAGCTCATCCATCTGCTCAGGCGTGGGCTGCACATCCCCTGCCACGGTGAAGACATCTTCGCCCTCAGCCACCGAGTCGCTCACCTGCGCCAGCAGACCACCCTCCACGCTGCGGTATTCGATAGCCTCGCCCGGCGCATTCACGCCACCCGTGGCCAACAGGCGGCAATTCGGCTTGCTGGCATACATCTCGCAGGCGTCCCCGGAGAACTCAGGCGCCACGATGGCCTCCACGAATTGCTTGTTGTCGAAGATGGCCGCAACCGTTTCGCCCGTGACCGGACGATTGAACGCCATCACGCCACCATAGGCAGAGACCGGATCGCACTCGTGAGCCCGCTTGTATGCGCGGGTCACATCCGTATCTTGGCACACGCCGCATGGCGTCAGATGCTTCACGATCACGCACGCAGGCTCAGAGCATTCGCGCACCGCCGCCCATGCTGCATCCAGATCCAGATAGTTGTTGTAGGAGAGCTCCTTGCCCTGCAACTGGAGCGCCTGAGCCAACGTGGTAGCCGCATTCGGATAATCATCGCGCGTGTAGAAGGCAGCAGCCTGATGCGGATTCTCGCCATAGCGCAGATCCTGCTTCTTCTTGAGCCCGAGCTCCAGCGCTGGCGGGAAGAGCTCTTCACCCTCAGAGAGCTGCTCGGACATCCACCGAGAGATGGCACCATCATAGGCAGCTGTGGTGGTGAAGACGTCAAGCGCCAGCTTCTGGCGTGTCTCGTAGCTGGTGCGGCCGTCCAAAGAGCGCATCTCAGAGAGGATGTCATCATAGGTGCGCGGATCGGTCACCACGGTCACGCTGGCAAAGTTCTTTGCCGCAGAGCGCAGCATGGAGGGACCGCCGATGTCGATGTTCTCGATGCAATCAGCAAAGGATGCGCCAGAATCCACCGTCTTCTGGAACGCGTAGAGATTCACGACCACCATGTCGATCATCTCTATGCCATGCTCGGCCGCTTGCGCCATGTGGCTGGCGTCATCGCGCTTTGCCAGAAGGCCGCCGTGCACGCGCGGATGCAGCGTCTTCACGCGCCCGTCCATCATCTCCGGGAACTGCGTGACCTCATCGATGGCCGTCACCGGCACGCCCGCGTCAGCGATAGCGCGCGCGGTGCCACCGGTGGAGATGATCTGGCATCCGAACTCATCCACCAGTGCTCGTGCGAAATCCACGACACCAGTCTTGTCCGTAACGGATACGAGGACGCGCTTGATCTGTGGGTTCTCCATTGCTTTCTCCTACCTTCCCCAAAGGTTGCTCATGACGCTTTTGCTCCAAGGCAGAACTGAGGTTCTGCACGGCGATCTATCTTCCCAAGGACTTCTCATGGCGCTGCTGCGCCTCTTGGCTGTACCGCGCCTTGTAGCGCACGTCGATCAGCTCTGCCACGATGGCGATGGCCAGCTCCGCCGGCGTCTTCGCACCGAACTTGAGGCCGATGGGGCGCTTCACCCGCTCCCAATCCGCCTCCGTGATGCCCGCATTGATGACCAGATCATGCACCGTGGAGTTCTTGCCCGCGCACCCCATCATGCCCACATAGGCCACGTTGTTCTCCAACGCCCAGATGCAGCTCTCGGGGTCGAACATGTGACCGCGCGTGAGCACGCACACGTAATCCTCTGGAGACGCTGTGAGGTTCGCCAGCTCATGGAAGTCGCCACCATGGAGCATCACGCGCTCCACTTCAGGGAAGCGTTCTTCGTTCAGATAGGCTGGATCATAGTCAGCCACCTTCACTTCGAACCCGACGTGCTTCGCCAAGCGCGCCAGTTCCACGGCCACATCTGATGCACCTAAGAGCCACACGCACACTGCACCGAAGAGCGGGACGCTGGTCCACGTGAGTCCTTCGAATTGCTGATTGTGCATGGAAGGCCCACGGGTGACGTCCTTCATCTGAAACGTGTCGCGCGGGCTGTACTCGTGCGCTGCTACGATCTCCTTCGCGTCATTGCAGAAGAACAAGAACGATTCCCCGTTCGCAGAACCTTGGTCTCCGTATTTCTTCGTGACCTCGTTGTCCGTGTTCGCCATAGCCTGCGCTTCGTCATAGACTACCTTGAACCCAAGCCATGCAAGGTCCCCCTCATCCATGGCCTTGAGCGCGCGGCGCAGCACCGGGATGTCCGCTTCCGTGAGCCCTTCGGCGATGGTCGCAAGCGATGCCGGACTCAGATGGTCATTCCCTGCCGTTGCCTCTTCGCTGAACGCAGGGATGTCAGCCACCGTGAGCGTAGGCGTACGCCCCGCCTCCAGATCGGCGATAGCCGCCTCCAAGGCTTCTCTTCTCATGAGATGCGAACCTTCCTTTCGTCGTCGATGGTCACCCGTCCCTCCGCCAGCAAGCGTAGGACTTCAGGGTAGAGGATGTGCTCTGTTGCATGGATGCGCTCTTCCAGCGTGTCGATGGTATCTGACTCGTGGACCGGCACCGCACGCTGTGCCACGATGGGCCCCTTGTCATAGTCTTCGTTCGCGAAATGCACCGTGACACCGGTCACCTTCACACCAGCATCCCACGCATCCTGGATGGCGTGCGCGCCTTTGAACGAAGGCAGGAGCGCTGGGTGCAGATTGAGCACCTTGTCAGGGAATGCATCCAGCATGACGGGCGTGAGCTTGCGCATGTACCCAGCCATGACCACGTATTCCGCACCTGCCTCGCACATCTGGCTTGCGATGAGCGCATCAGCCGCCTCTGGATCAGCGTACTTCGAACGATCGAGCGCCCAGACCGGGATGCCCGCCTTCTCTGCGCGTGTGATACCGAACGCATCGGGACGAGAGGAGATCACGTGCACGATCTGCACGGGAAGGCCATCTTCGATGGCATCGATGATGGCTTGCAAGTTCGTGCCGCTACCCGAGAGCAGGACACCTATCTTGAGCGGGCTCATCGGTACACCACCGAACCAGAACCCGGGATGACCTGCCCTATGCGATAGGCCGCCTCGCCCGCATCGGCCAGATGTGCCAGAACCGCATCCGCTTGGTCAGCGGCCACCACCAACACCATGCCGAGTCCCATGTTGAACGTCTTCAACGCCTCAGCCTGGGAGAGATTCGCCGCATCGCAGATGAATGAGATGATGGGCAATGCCGGCCACGTGCCAAGGTTGACCTCCGCATCCAGCGTCTTCGGGAGGGCGCGGTCCAAGTTCTCCGTGATGCCGCCTCCCGTGATGTGAGCCAGTGCGTGGATGGCGCCAGGCAACGCCTCCATGATCGCCTTCACCGGACGCACATAGATGCGCGTCGGCTGCAGGAGCGCCTCCAAGATGGACATGCCGTCCAGCCATGAGCGCGGCTCTGTCAGTTCGGCCATGGCCTTGCCTTCGAAGGCCACCTTGCGCACGAGCGAATAACCATTCGAATGGATGCCGGATGACGGCAATCCGATGAGCACGTCGCCTTCGCGCACATGCTCAGGGCTCAGCATCTTCGGCCGATCCACGATGCCCACGCAAAAGCCCGACAGATCGTAGTCCTCAGCATCCATCACGCCAGGATGCTCTGCCATCTCGCCGCCGATGAGCGCACAGCCCGCCAGCTTGCAGCCCTCGGCCACGCCTTCCACGATTGCCTGCGCCGCCGCAGCCGTCAGCTTGCCGATGGCCATGTAATCCAGGAAGAAGAGGGGCTCTGCACCCGTGGCCAAGATATCGTTCGCGCACATGGCCACGAGGTCTATGCCCACCGTATCATGCACGCCTGCCGCTTGCGCCAGCTTCAGCTTCGTGCCCACGCCATCCGTTCCGCTGACCAGGATGGGGTCTTCCATGCCCTTCGCCGCCGCGATGCTGAAGAGCCCTCCGAAGCCACCGATGTCACCGATCACCTCTGGCCGGTACGTTTCGCGCACCAAAGGCTTGATGGCATCGACCGCGCGCGCACCCTCCGCCGTGTCCACTCCAGCACTTGCATACGTGACTTCTTCGGCCATGCGCACTCCTTGGAATGAGGTTTGTGAGAATGGCATTCATTCTAGCAGTCGAAAAGGAGCGAATGCGGGCAGACGTCCCGGGAGCAGCACTAAAGTGCTGCACTACGGATTTCCTGGCAGGTGATGTCTTCGTAGTGCAGAACTTCAGTTCTGCCCACCACATTGCACAGGGTACGCTCCCGTGAAGCACGCGTCACAGAAGCCGTCATGGCGAACGGCGCTCACTGATGCTCGCAAGCCCTCAAGGGAGAGGAACGCCAGCGAATCCGCTCCGATCCACTCGCGCATCTCATCCAGCGACAGATTCGCTGCGATGAGCTGATCGCGCGTGTCGGTATCGATCCCATAGAAGCACGGCCAAAGGATCTCCGGGCTGGTGATCCGCAGATGCACCTCCGCTGCACCTGCATCGCGCAGCATGGAGACCAGCTTCTTGGAGGTGTTGCCGCGCACGATAGAGTCGTCGATCACCACCAGGCGCTTGCCTGCGATGACATCCGGCAGCGGATTCAGCTTGAGGCGGATGCCCAGCTGCCGCATCTCCTGCGTCGGCTGGATGAATGTGCGTCCTACGTAGCGGTTCTTCACGATGCCGTCCGCATATGGTATCCCGCTCTCCCGGGCGAACCCGAGCGCCGCTGGCACGCCTGAATCAGGGACGCCCAAGACCAAGTCCGCTTGGGCAGGTGCTTCTTGAGCCAGCATGGCACCGCAGGCCTGACGCGACGCATAGACGTTCTGTCCGTCTATCACCGAATCGGGACGCGCAAAATACACGTATTCGAAGATGCAGGAAGCCCGCTTCTTCGGTTCGATCCCGAAAGAGGAGAGGACGCCGTCTTCGTTGATGCGCACGATCTCCCCCGGAGCCACTTCGCGCACAGGAACAGCACCGACGATATCCAACCCGCACGTCTCCGATGACAGCACCCAACCGCGCCCTTCGGGAAGCTCTCCTAGACAGAGCGGACGGATGCCATACGGATCGCGGAACGCATAGAGCGCATCAGCAGTGCACACCACCATCGCATACGCTCCTCGCATGTGCTGCATAGCGCGCGCGATGCCATCGCGCAGATGATGCGTTTCCAAGGTGATGTGCGCGATGAGCTGCGCCGCCAGATCAGAATCCGTTCCTGCCATGAGCGGAACGCCCCACGCATCCAGATGCGCGCGCATCTGGGCGGTATTCGTGAGGGTGCCGTTATGCGCCAATGCGAAGGGCACGTCCCCCATGGATGCCAGGTGCGGCTGGGACAGCTCCCATGCCCCACTGCCGCCGCTCGTGGAGTAGCGGACGTGTCCGATGGCCAGCTTGCCCTTGAGAGCCGAAAGCGACGCCTCGTCGAATACCTGCGTGACCAGTCCCAGATCCTTCTCCACGCACACGCCGCGCCCATCGCCCACGGCGATGCCCGCGCTCTCCTGTCCGCGATGCTGGAGCGCCTGTAGGCCGAAGCAGGTCATGCGCGCAACGTCCGACCCTGGCGCCCATACCCCGAAGACGCCGCATTCCTCATGCATTCTTGTTGCTCCTCTGAACGGTTACCCCACGATGGTACGGTTCCCGTGTTTCGAATGGGTGACACGTAAAATGGCAAGGGGCTATGCATAGCGCAGGCTCCAGAGATCCGTGGGTACTGGCAACTGCCAGCACATTTGAATGCGCGTCGTGCGTACGCGCCACCATCTTCATCGCCACAGCGCTTCTTACAGGAGGCGCTCGTCCACCATGCCTTGGACGTCTTCTATCTGGCTGTCGCTCAGAAGCGAACTGCCCTTCGCCACATCGGATCCTGCAGGCAAGAACTCATCCACGCTGCAGAAGGTGACCAGGCGGTTCTCATGATCCGGCTGACTGCACGTGGAGAATGCGAACACTTGCTGCACCTTGTTCGCTGCAATGGCAGGCGGATCTGGATTCACGATGGAATCGTCGATGCGCGCTTGCACGTAGGCGGTGAACTCCTCTTTAGTGGGGAAATTCGGGATGACGATGTCCGTGGAAGAGCCCGGCACCTTGTCGCATGCAAAGGATGTCATGCGGAAGTTCCCCACCGGCGTGAGCACGAACATGGTGCGGTGCTCGTTGAATTGCGTGCTGTCCTCGTACTTGCCCAAAAGCGAGAACATGGATCCGTTGTTGAGGTGGTGCCCGTAGATGACGTTCACCTCATCGGTCCATTCGGGAGAATTCACACCTGCCAACATGATGGTGCCGTATTCAGCGCCGAACGTACCCACGGAATTGTCACCGAACGTGCGCCGCAGATAGTAGTTGTCGTCATCTTCGCGCCAGACGATGGGGTAATTGATGATGGTGCCCGGCACATAGACCCAACCCACCACATCCGGATTGATGGCACGGAGGCCATCCCAATCTATGTTGAAGCTGGCCAGTGTGGTAACGCCCGTGGGATCATCCACCTGCATGTATTCCTGTGCCAGCTCATCGTATTCTTGCTGCCCCGCCCAGTACGTATAGAAGATGTATCCCACGCATCCCAGCGCGCCGATGAGCACGATGAGAGACAGGAAGAACAGTACGCGCCACACGCCGCCGCGCCGCGCATCCTTGCTATAGCGCACGTCCGCATGCTGTGCGGCGGACGTGGTTTGAACAGGCCTCACAGCCCCGGCATAGCGTGGCTGCTGATATTGCTGGGGCTGCTGAGAGGGCTGTTGATAGGGTTGCCGTTGCCCAGAGAACTGCTGATTCGACTGCGGATATGCACCGGGATGCGGGTACCCAGGCCTCCGAGGATCATAAGGGGAATCAGGCATACCGTACGCGCAGTCCTTACTTCTTCTTCATCTCGTCGACGAATCCCTTGGCAATGAAGGCGACGATGAGGATCACGATGACAGCGATGATAACGCCGATGACCCACGGTTCGATGTGCATGCCGAAAAGCTCCATGAAAACACCCCTTTGCATCCGTTTTCGTTGCCGCCCATGGTAGCGTGCGCCCTTCTTCGCCGCAAGAAGGGAACTGGCGGCCGTGCTGGCCGCCAGTCTCACGATGGTTGCTTACAGATCGCTCAGATCCAACTCCATCGGACCTTCCACGCGACAGGTGTAGTCCCCTTCAGCGTCGATGTCGATCAGCACGTGGCTTGCATCATGCAGCTCTCCCGTGATGACCTTCTGCGCGATGCGGTCTACGATCTCGCGCTGAATGAGCCGCTTCAGCGGACGAGCACCGAATACCGGGTCGAATCCGTCGATGGCCAGATGCTCCATAGCAGCTGGGGTCACGTCCAGCGTGATGCGGCGCTTCGCCAAGCGATCGCGCACCTCTTCCAGCTGCAGGTCCACGATGGGCTCGATGGTGGAGATGGATAGCTCGTTGAACGTCACGATGTCATCGATGCGGTTCAGGAACTCCGGGCGGAAGGTGTTGCGCAGCGCATCGTTGATCTTGTTCGTGAAATCCTTCAGCTTCTGCGCGGCGGCATCGGGCGTCATGTTCGCGATGCCCTCCATCATCTGGCCCATGGTCTCACCAGTCGCCTCATTCGCATCCATCTCAGCGCTCTCAGCCGCATGATCGCGGATGATCTGGCTGCCGATGTTGGATGTCATGATGATGATGGAGTTCTTGAAGTTCACCACGCGCCCTTGACCATCGGTCAAACGCCCATCATCCAGCACCTGGAGCAGGATATTGAACACGTCTGGATGCGCCTTCTCTATCTCGTCCAAGAGGATGACCGAATAGGGATGGCGGCGCACGGCCTCAGTCAATTGACCACCTTCGTCATAGCCCACGTATCCCGGAGGCGCTCCGATCAAGCGCTGCACGCTGAACTTCTCCATGTATTCGGACATATCTATGCGGATCATGGCCTTGTCTGAATCGAACAGGTAGTCCGCAAGCGCCTTCGCCAGCTCCGTCTTGCCCACGCCCGTAGGACCCAAGAACAAGAACGAGCCGATGGGCTTCTCCGGATCCGACAAGCCTGCGCGATTGCGGCGAATGGCGCCGGCCACCACGTTCACAGCCTTGTCTTGCCCGATGACGCGCTTCTTGAGCTCCTCTTCCAGATCGACCAGCTTCTCCATCTCACCTTGCATCATCTTGGTGACAGGGATGCCCGTCCATGTGGACACCACTTGCGCGATCTCTTCTTCTGAAACCTCTTCCTTCAGGATGGCGCCCGCTTCTTGGCTGGCCTTCAGCTGCTCTTCAGCTGCGTGCAGCTGCTGCTGCAGCTCTGGGATGCGCGCATAGCGGATCTCAGACGCCAGCGACAGGTCGCCATCGCGCGTGGCGCGCTCTTCATCCAGCTTCGCTGCATCCAGCTCTGCTTTGAGATTCTGCACGCCGACGATGACGTCTTTCTCGTTCTGCCACGCCGCCTTCTGAGCATCCAGCGCCTCGCGTGCGGTTGCGATGTCTTGGCGCAGCTTCTCCAAGCGCTCCGCTGAGGCCTCATCGGACTCCTTCATGAGCGCTTGCTCTTCGATCTGCATCTGCGTGAGACGACGCTCGGCCGCATCCACGTCTTCCGGCATGGAATCGATCTCGATGCGCAGGCGGCTGGCAGCCTCATCCATGAGGTCGATGGCCTTATCTGGCAGGAAGCGGTCGGAAATATAGCGGTCAGAGAGCTCCGCCGAAGCCACGATAGCCCCATCGGTGATGCGAACGCCATGATGGATCTCGTACTTCTCCTTGAGCCCGCGCAAGATGGCGATGGTGTCTTCCACCGTAGGTTCGTTCACCATGACCGGCTGGAAGCGCCTCTCAAGGGCAGCGTCCTTCTCCACGTATTTGCGGTATTCATCCAGCGTGGTGGCGCCGATGGCATGGAGCTCGCCGCGCGCGAGCGCAGGCTTCAGCATGTTGCCAGCATCCAGCGAGGAATCCCCGCCAGCACCTGCTCCCACGATGGTGTGCAGCTCGTCGATGAACAGGATGATGTTGCCACCGGCCTCTTTGACTTCCCGCAGCACCGACTTCAATCGATCCTCGAATTCGCCGCGGTACTTCGCGCCCGCCATCATCGCACCCAAATCCAGGCTCACGATCTCGCGGTCGCGCAGGCTGGAGGGCACATCGCCCGCAACGATGCGCTGAGCCAAGCCCTCCACGATGGCCGTCTTGCCCGTGCCTGGCTCTCCGATGAGCACCGGGTTGTTCTTGGTGCGGCGAGAGAGCACTTGGATGGTGCGCCGGATCTCCTCCGAACGCCCGATGACTGGATCCATCTTGCCTTCGCGTGCCTGCTGAGTGAGGTTCTGACCATACTGCTCCAACGCCTCGAACTGCGTCTTGTCAGTCTGAGACGTGACGCGTGTGTCCCCGCGCAGGGCTTCATAGGCCGCCTCGATGTTCTTGCGCGTGATCCCCGCCGTGGTCAGGAGCTTGCCCGCCTCATCGTTGCCCTCAGAGAGCGCGATGAGCATATGCTCTGACGTTGCATAGGAATCGCCCAGCTTCTCAGCGATCTTCACTGCGTTGTCGATCACCTTGATGAATGCCTGCGAAGGTGCCGCCATGGGCATGGCAGAACTGGTGGCCTTCGGCATCTTGGCGATGGCGTCGTCTATGTTCTGCGCGATCCATACCGGATCAGCACCGATGCGCTTGAGGATAGCGGCGATGTTGTTCTCGTCCGCATCCAAGAGCGCTTTCAAAAGATGTATCGGCTCGATCATCGACGCGTCGGCATCTGCGGCAACGCTCATGGCGTTCTGCACAGCCTCTTGCGCCGTGACAGCCAGCTTGTCAAGCCTCATATACTTTCCTTTCTCTAATCTTGCGTGCCAAATAATGCTAGCGAGGGTTCGACAGGCACCTGACATTGCCCCGCCTTCGGGCCAAGTTGGCTTCGTCCAACGCCGAGCCCGAAACAAGGGGCAAGGTCAGGTGCCTGTCGGAGCCGCAGCGTCATGGTTCTTTGCGAAATTCATTTCGCAAAGAACCGGACCGTCTGCGACGTGTTCGTCAGCCAATGGAACACCGGCGGCAGATCGGACATGCGCACGAGCGCATTCACCGGCGTGTTCGGATCAAGCTCGCTCACCCGACGCGCCAAGCGCTGATAGCGCTTATGCAAGCTGTCCAATTCGTCGTTGGCCTCATCCAATTGCGTCTGCAGATCCAGGATGCGCATGACGCCCGCCAGGTTGATGCCTTCGGCCGTCAGCTGATTGATCAGATGCAGCCGATCGATATCGGCCTGCGAATACATGCGCGTGTTGCCGCTGGTCCGCTGCGGCGTCACCAAGCCCTTTTGCTCATAGGCGCGCAAGGTCTGCGGATGCACGCCCGCTAACTCCGCCGCAACGCTGATCATATAGAGTGGACGGTTGCGGTCGGATCCAGCTACCATGGCCGCACAGCTTCCGGCGTGGCAGCCAAGAAGTCCTCCATGGCCTTCTTCTGCTCATCGTTCATATCCGTGGGCACCTGGACATGGATCTTGATCTTGAGGTTGCCAAAGGCTTCCTTGTCCTTGGACTTGATGTCCTTCGCACCCTTGCCCTTGATGGTGAGCATCTTGCCGTCCTGCGTGCCTGCCGGCACCTTGACGCGCACCTTCGTGCCATCCGGAGCCGGAACCACGATGCTGGCACCCAAAGCGGCTTCCGCCACGTTGATAGGTAGGTCAACGATGACATCGGCCTTGTCGCGCTTGAAATACGGGTGCTCCGTGATGTGCGTGGTGATCAAGAGATCTCCCGCAGGGCCTCCGTTCTGACCTGGGCCACCACGGCCCTTGTAGCGGAGACGCCCCCCTTCGCGCGCGCCCTGGGGCACCTTGACGTCAATGGTCTCCGATTCGGACTTCCCGGGAATGCGCAGTGTGACGCGCTTGGTGGTACCGTTGAATGCCTCATCAAAGGAGACATCCAGCTGCACCGACATATCCTGTCCCTGTTGGGCACGGCTTCCGCCACCGAAATCCCAATCCGTTCCGAAGGCCCCTTCGCCATGGCGGATGCTCTCTAGGATGTCGGCCCAATCGAAGCCGCCGAAGCCTCCGCCTCCACCGCCACCAGTGGTGTAGGTATAGGTGTTGCCGCCAGCTCCGCCACCGAAGATATCCTCGTAGCTGAACCCAGCGCCGCCGCCCTGGCCACCCCACGGGATCTGGTTCTCATTCGCCGTCCCGTATTGGTCGTAGAGCGCCTTCTTCTTCTCGTCCGAGAGAACCTCGTACGCTTCGTTGATCTCCTTGAACTTCGTCTCATCACCACCCGCATCAGGGTGATGCGTACGAGCTAGCTTGCGAAAGGCCTTCTTGATCTCATCTTGGGAAGCTGTGCGCGGAACGCCCAGCGTTTTGTAATAGTCTGGTGTAGACGCCATAACGCTCCTGCACCTCGCTTTCTTCTGTCAGTCTATTCATCCTCTTTCGGCCGCTTAGGGCCACCGGTCGTCACTGTCACCATAGCCGGCCGCAGCACCTTAGCGCCGATCTTGTAGCCGCGCTGATAGACATCGTTGACCGTCTCATCAGGCTGAGAGGGATCATCCACGGTACCTACAGCCTGCGCCTCCAGCGCTTCGAAAGGCTGTCCCTTCGGATCGATGACCTCAACGCCGTCCTTCTCTAACGTGTTCACGAATTTGGTGAGCACGGCGCGCACGCCATCCAGCAATCCCACCTCGCCGTTCTTCTCCGCGTAGTCGATGGAGCGCTCCAGATCGTCGATCACGGGGATCAAGCTGGTGACCAGCTTCTCCGCAGCCAGAGCCTTCTGGATCTCTTGCTGCTCCTTCGTGCGCCTGCGGTAGGTGTCCCATTCAGCATGCAGGCGAATGTACTTGTCCTTCCACTCTGCCGCTTCCCTCATGGAATCCGCCGACTGCGCGTCTGCTTCCACCGCATCCAAAGACTCGTCCACGATGGCCGCTGCCTCCGCCTCGATCACCGCTTCCGCTAGATCTTCTGCGCTGATATCTCCGGATTCGACAGCTGCTTCGGCGCTCTTGGCAACCTCATCTGCGTTCTTCGCAGTGGATGCGCCAAAAGGCGCATCCACGGTGTCATTCTGAGGAGTTGCGGCTGACTGTGTCTTATGCTCAGCCATGTTCGCTACTTCCCTTCTTCCTCGTCGTCGACCACCTCGTAGTCGGCCTCAAGGGTGTCATCAGCCGGTGCGGTCTCAGCAGCAGCTGCCTGCTGTCCTGCCGCCGCCCCCTCGGTGGAGTAGACCACCTCAGCCAGCTTGTAGCCTGCCTGCTGCATCTTCTCCGTAGCAGCCTTGATGGCATCCACATCCGTTCCCTGCAATGCCGCCTGTGCTTCGGAGATGGCGCTCTCAGCCTCAGCCTTCGCATCAGCCGGGACCTTGTCTCCCAGCTCATCCAGCGTCTGCTGGGTTGCGCCCACCAACGCCTCAGCATTGTTGCGGACCTCGACCTCTTCCTTGTGCTTCGCATCCTCTTCGGCATGCTTCTCAGCATCCTTGACCATGCGATCCACTTCGTCATCGGACAGAGCCGTGGAACCAGAGATGGTGATCTGCTGCTGCTTGCCCGTGCCCAGGTCCTTCGCGGACACGTTCACGATGCCGTTCGCGTCGATATCGAACGTGACCTCGATCTGCGGGACGCCACGACGTGCCGCCGGGATGCCGGTGAGCTGGAAGCGACCGAGCGTCTTGTTGCCAGCCGCCATCTCACGCTCGCCTTGCAGGACATGCACCTCAACAGAGGTCTGGTTGTCTGCTGCGGTGGAGTAGATCTCCGTCTTGCGGGTGGGGATGGTGGTGTTGCGCTCGATCATCTTCGTCATGACGCCACCCATAGTCTCAACGCCCAATGACAGCGGCGTGACATCCAGAAGCAGGATGCCGGTCACGTCTCCGGAGAGGACGCCACCTTGGATGGCTGCACCCATGGCCACGACTTCGTCGGGGTTCACGGACATGTTCGGCTTCTTGCCTGCCAGCTTCTCCACCAGCTCCTGCACTGCTGGCATACGTGTGGAGCCGCCGACCAGGATGACCTCATCCAGTTCGCCCGTCTTCAGACCTGCGTCCTTGAGAGCCTGCTCCACCGGCTTCACGCACCGATCCAGCAGATCCTTGGTGATGCGCTGGAACTCAGCACGCGTGAGCGTGTAGTCCAGATGCTTCGGACCATCAGCACCCGCGGTGATGAACGGCAGGTTGATGTTGGTCTGCGTGGTGGAGGAGAGCTCCATCTTGGCCTTCTCAGCCGCTTCCTTCAGACGCTGCATGGCCATCTTGTCCTGGCGAAGGTCGATGCCGTTATCTGCCTGGAACTTGTCAGCCAGCCAATCGATGATGCGTTGATCCCAGTCGTCGCCACCCAGGTGGTTGTCGCCAGCGGTAGAAGCAACCTCGAACACGCCGTCGCCCAGCTCCAGCACGGACACGTCGAACGTGCCGCCACCCAGGTCGAAAACGAGGATCTTCTCGTCGTGATCGGCCTTATCCAAGCCATAGGCCAGAGCTGCTGCAGTGGGCTCGTTGATGATGCGCTCCACGTTCAAGCCCGCGATCTTGCCTGCATCCTTCGTTGCCTGGCGCTGTGCGTCGTTGAAGTAAGCCGGGACGGTGATGACCGCCTGCGTGATGGTCTCCCCTGTCTGCTTCTCGGCGTCGGTCTTCAGCTTCTGCAGGACCATGGCCGAGATCTCTTCGGGAGTGTAGGACTTGCCGTCGATGTCGATGACCGCACGCCCGTCCTTGCCCTTCTCTACCTTATAGGCAACCGTCTTCCGCTCTTCAGGGGTCTCATCGAAGGAACGGCCGATGAAGCGCTTGACGGAAGAAACGGTGTTCTCAGGATTGGTAACAGCCTGGTTCTTAGCCGCCTTGCCCACAACGCGCTCGCCGTCCTTGCGGAAGCCTTCGACAGAGGGGGTAGTGCGGTCGCCTTCGGCGTTGACCAAGATCTCAGGTTCGGAGCCCTCCATGACTGCCATGGCAGAATTGGTGGTCCCCAAGTCGATTCCGAGTATCTTACCCATTTCAATTCCTCGCTTTCGTACTTTTGTTCGTTTTGTTGTTGTGGACACTATAAAATCTAAGTGCGTATCTGTCAAGTTATTTTAGTAAGAAAAACTGGACAAATTTGCACTGTGCGAACTCTATACCCGCTGGACACAGAAAAGATGTTGCCGAACAGGGTGTTTCTCCCCTAGCACGCAACTGTTGCCGAACCGAAAGCAAGGCTTATGGATGCCGGCAACGAGCGTATCAGGGGCACAGAGGATGATTGTGGGTGCCGGCAACTGCCGGCACGAGAGCTCAACGATGGGCCCGTGCACAGCACAGGCCCATCACCCTCTTTCCAGATGATGCGGCGCAAGAAAGGTGTATGACCTGTGAGACCTTCCCGCCGCACGAACC
>CANODU010000043.1 GCA_947565185.1 uncultured Eggerthellaceae bacterium
TGGTCTGAGGCGCTGGCCACCGATCCTTCGTTCTACAAGGTGGGAGAGCAGAAGTGACCAGGGATGTCGAAGACATAGTCCCAGACATTTATCACATCTCCTGGATGTAGCCCATCTACCACATACCGTCCCATCTCGTAAGCTTCGACCGATCCGTCAGGGGTCTCGGGGCTTATCAGCTCGGTATAGATGATGGTGAGCGTGCACTCTGCTTGGTCATCCGCGACATCGGTGTTGGCAGGCTCTGATGCATCCACGGCTTCAGTGGATTCCATGTGCGCCAAGGGATCGCCCGAAAGGTCATCTATGATGGAAGCGGAAGCACCTTGTGTGGTATCTGAGGTAGCAGAGACAGCCTGTTCGGTGGCGGTGGCATCTGTCTCGGGTGCTGACGAACCTTCGCTCTGTCCAGCGCCGATCCCTTCTGCTATGGCGCTTAAGGGTATGCACATGGCGGCTGCGAACACGACGGCCAGTGATGCGGTCAAGATCCTCTTCATGATGGTCCCTCCTTTGATACTGGGCAGAAGGTACTCTTGTCATGGAAAGAAGAGCGCAGCGCGGGCCATCGTTTGCCATTTCAGGGCGCATTCGTCATGCTCTTGTCATCCTGCGATGGGCGTGGCGAGGCGCTTGCCTGAGGGATGCGGTGCTCTTGGCTTTGTCGTTGAGCTATCCTGTTCCCATCATGATCGGAACCATCGCGAACACCGCAGCCATCATCATCGGCAGCCTGACAGGCGGCTTGGTGAAGCATGGCCTGAAGGAGAAGTATCAGCATACGCTCTATGTGGCCATGGGCTTGGCAGCTACGGGACTCGGCATCAATGCCGTGGTGTCGAACATGAGCGAGAGCCTCTATCCGGTGCTCTTCATCGCAAGCTTGGCGCTCGGCGGCCTTCTGGGGAGCTGGATAGACATCGAAGGGCGCTTCGATAGGCTGGTGGAGCGCTTCTCGAAGAAGGGCGAAGCGGGCACATCGCGCCTGTCAGAGGGACTGTCCACCGCCATCGTGCTCTTCTGCTTCGGGACGCTGTCCATCCTGGGCCCCATCAACAGCGCTCTTCTGGGAGATGAGACCTATCTGCTCACGAATGCTACGTTGGATCTGGTCACTTCGTTGGTGCTGGCTTCCACCTATGGTGTGGGGATCGCCTGCGCGGCCATCGTCTTGTTCGCGTGGCAAGGCTCCATCTGGCTCTTGGCGCAGTGGATATCGCCTTGGCTCACCCCTGAGCTCATGGGGGAGATATCCATCGTGGGCGGCTTCCTCATCTTCGCTTCGGGCCTCTCCATCCTTGAGATCAAGAAGATATCGGTCATGAACTTCTTGCCAGCGCTTGTGGTGCCGCCTGCGTGGTTCGGCATCCTGAGCCTTCTGCCCGTTGCGTGAGCTTGCGTTCCCTTCGTCATCTTGGGTTAGAATGAGCCCGAAAAGAGACGAAGGAAAGGACAGAAGATGGCAGATACGATGAAGCTGGCAGTCCCTACCATGGGCAAGGCCGGATTGGAGTCAGAGCGCAGCGGCCATTTCGGGCATTGCGACTGCTTCACGCTGATCAGCATCGAAGACGGCAAGATCGCTCAGGTGGAAGAGCTCTCCAACGTAGCGCATGAGGAAGGCGGCTGCTTGGCTCCGGTCATGCTGCTCAAGGAAGCGGGCGCGGATGCCATCGTGGCCGCAGGCATGGGCATGCGTCCCATGATGGGCTTCGCGGATGCGGGCATCACCGTGCTCTTCGACAACACCACGCCCATCGTGGGAGATGTGGCTCAGAAGGTCATCGCAGGAGATGTTCCTGAGATGGGTGCCGAGAACGCCTGCCACGCTCACTGAGCGGCAGGCAGCGCATCACAAGGCTTGCAACCAAAGGGAGACGCATATGACAGTGTTCGAAGGCAAGGTGGTCACCGAAGGCGGCATGAAGATGGGGATCGTCATCTCCCGCTTCAACGAATTCATCACCGGCAAGCTCTTGAGCGGCGCGCTGGACGCCTTCGAGCGTCATGGCGTCGATGGGCAAAGCGTTGACATCGCTTGGGTGCCGGGCGCATTCGAGATCCCGCTCGTCGCTTCCAAGATGGCAGAATCTGGCGAATACGATGCCGTGGTCTGCCTGGGAGCAGTGATCCGAGGCGCCACCACCCATTATGACTACGTGTGCGCAGAGGTCAGCAAGGGCATCGCGCAGGTGTCGCTGGCCAGTGGCGTGCCGGTGATCTTCGGCGTGCTGACCTGCGACAACATAGAGCAGGCCATAGAGCGCGCGGGCAGCAAGGCGGGCAACAAGGGCAGCGAATGCGCTGAGAGCGCCATAGAGATGGTGAATCTGCTCAAGCAGCTGTAGTCGCACCGCTGCACGCGTCTTCACAGTGCGTCCATAAAGTCTCCATCAAGTGTGGTATTCGCCAGCTTTATCTTCGCACGGCTTCATCCAAGGACTATAATCTGTCAGCTTCCGATTTCGGTCGGATATCTAACCGTGCAAAGAAGGAGAAACGTGTTCCAGGAACTATCGCAGTCGATGGCAGCGCTTTCTTTCATTGACATCTTCAACTTCTGCGTATTCTTCACCTTTACCGTTTGCTACACCTATCAGCTCTATTACGTGTTCGTGGTGCTCACGCGCAAGGCGCCCGTCAAGAAGGCCGTGAAGGAGCACCGCTTCGCTGTGCTGGTGGCAGCGCGCAACGAGCGCGCGGTGATCGGGGATTTGATCCGGTCCATCAAGGCGCAGAACTACCCGCAGGAGCTGATCGACATCTTCGTCATCGCGGACAATTGCACGGATGATACGGCTACGGTGGCGCGCGAAGCGGGGGCGACCGTACTCTCGCGCTTCAATAAGGAGAAGGTGGGCAAGGGCTACGCGCTGGATTTCGGGCTCAAGGCCATCTGGCGCAAGTTCCCCCATGCGGGTCATGAGGCCTACTTCGTGTTCGATGCGGACAACGTGCTGGATGCGAACTACTTCGCCGAGATGAACAAGACCTTCGACGGTGGCGCGCTGGCTTCCACCAGCTACCGCAACTCCAAGAACTTCGATTCCAACTGGATCTCTGCGGGCTATGGCGTCTGGTTCCTGCGCGAGGCGAAGTTCCTGAATCAGGCGCGTCTCACGCTCAACACCTCATGTGCAGTATCCGGCACGGGCTTCTTCATCGCTGATGAGGTGCTGCGTCGCGCTGGCGGATGGAAATGGCATCTGCTGACGGAGGACATCGAATTCTCCGCGTCCTCCATCATCGATGGCGTGCGCATCGCGTATTGTCCCACGGCCGTGCTCTACGATGAGCAGCCCACCACCTTCCGCGACTCGTGGAATCAGCGGGCGCGTTGGGCGAAGGGCTTCTACCAGGTGTTCGCACACTACGCGCTGGGCTTGGTGAAGGGCATCTTCACCAATGAGCGCGGCAAGCGCTTCGCATGCTATGACATGCTCATGACCATCGCGCCGGGCATGCTGCTCTCCATCATCTCCATCATCTTCAACGCTGTGATCGTGATGCTGTCCTTCACGGGCGTGATCAGCGTGGGCGTGGCTATTGCCAGCTCGCTCTCATCCATCTTCTTCTGCCTGTTCAACTACGTGATGTTCATGTTCGTGTTCGGCGTGCTCACCACGTTCGTGGAATGGGACAGCATCCGCGCTACCACCGGTCGCAAGGTGCTCTCCATGTTCACGTTCCCCTTCTTCATGCTGACCTACATTCCCATCGCGCTGTATGCACTGGTGAAGAAGACCACATGGAAGCCCATCAAGCACACCATCTCAGTGGACGTGGCCGAATATGCTGAGGCGAAGACGATGGAGCGCCCCGTCGCGTAGCCTCTTTGTTCCCGCACTCTTTCAAAGTGTGTCGGCCCTGCTTTGCAGGGCCTCTTTGTATGAAACGGCCTTATGCGCTTCGCGCAAACGGCCTAACCGGGCTTTGCCCGGTTAGATGCCGCTTACGCGTCATCTACGAAGGCAGGGCATCAACCTTCGTGGGTGCTTCTGATTGACGTGGGTGCGGCCAACATGCTTCAGGATCGGGAGACATTCCGTAGATGACGCGTAAGCGGCATCCTTAGAGGCGATACAGGTTGTCCTTTTGCCTTCATGGGGTGATGGGGGCGCTCGGGTTTGGCTTCGCCCTGCGAAATCCATGATGGTGTATATCATGGATTTCTTGGGCTGCAGAATCACCCTCGACCCCCATCACCCCATTCGGCTCTGCATTTCTTATGGATAGGCCGCAGGTCTTGCGGCAACCCTTTCAGGGCTGCGCACAAGATCTGCGGACGCCTGGCAGGAACCTGCGCCTTGACCTTTCTTGTTGCCTGTTCGTATGTGTCGGCATTGCTTAAGCAATGCCTCTTTTCATGGAACGGCCTTACGGATGCTTTGCATCCGAACGGCCTAACCGGGCTTACGCCCGGTTGGAATCACGTGGGTGCCGGCAACTGCCGGCACGAGAGCAAAACAATAGATCTGCGCAAAGCGCAGATCTATCGCATCCTTCATGTGCTGGCCCTCTGATACGCTCAGGTGGCGAGCACCTTCGCGAAGGTGAGGCCATAGATCCGCTTCGCGCCGCCTGCGCGCAGGCAATCAGCGGCCGCGAACAAAGTGGCTCCTGTCGTGCAAACGTCATCCACAAGGAGCACCTCTTGTGGCACGCGCACCTCCGGATGCAAGCAGAAGCGCCCTTCCATGTTGCGCTGGCGTCCGTGACGGTCGAACTTGCGTTGATCCAAGCTTGCAGGTCGCTCGAACAGATCCAGAACGGGTACGCCGCAATGCTGCCCCAAGGCATGCGTCACATCAGCCATATGGTCGAATCCGCGACGGCGGAGCGCCTCTTTTGTGGCGGGGATGTAGGTCAGGGGCACGCGTGCCCATTCGGGAGGCACGTAGCGGGCGCATAGCTGGGAGATGACTGCAGCCAAACGTCGCTCGTTGGCATCCTTATAGACCGTGACGATGCGTCGAACGGCATCGTCAGCCATAAGGACGTGTGCCATGCCGTCCAAGGGAAGGCAGTCTCTCTGCGCTGCCTGCAGCATGGCGTCATTGCATTCCGTGCATTGGTGTTGACCGTAGGGCGCGCCGCAGCTAGGACATGCTCGGTTCACGTCGATGAAGGGAAGCGCGCCCAAGCACGAGGGGCAGATCACCGCTCCCATGGTGTCGCAGATGGCACATCGCGTGGGCCAAAGGGTCTCTAAGAAGGCATCGGCCATGAGCGTTGCAGCTTTTCTGGCTTGGGACATGCGATGTTCATGAGGTGTGCGCATAGTGCGGGATTATGGCAAAGCGCCCTTCAGCGTTTCGCACCGGATCTGACACGGTTCTGCACGGCTGCCTCAGCTTGCGGCCTCAGCCGCGCGCCGTGTTACACTTTAGAGCGGCTTCATTCGGGTCTGTAGTTGCGGCAGGGAGACCTGCTCAGCCCATGGCAGATGCGGTCGAAAGGGTCCACGTAAGCGGACGCTTCGCACGTCCGTGAGCATGGCGTATTCTAGGCGTAAGCCGCACCGCCCGTTTACTCTCTGGACATGGTGTCCGGGCGGGCGAGAGAGCGCGAGCGCGCAAGCGCGGACCTCCAGTGCGCGAGTGTGGGGGCAAAGACTAGGTCAGCCGAATGGAGCTTGGAAGCAATGCCAAGGAAGGCGGCAGCGTGCTGCCTTGCAGATGTGAGCCTTGAGGAGGCCAGATGCTGAAGAGGATGGCGAAAGCAGGGGCGGCGGCGCTCGCATGCGCGCTCGTGTTCGCCTTGAGCGGATGTGCATCGCAAGAGGAATACACGCCAGAGCTGGGAGAGCCGCAGCTGTCACCTCCCGTCATCGGGGAGGCTGATACGCTGCGCGTGGGCGTGAACACGGAGAAATCCCCGCTTGCAGGGCGCGGTTCAGAGAAGATCATCGGCATAGACGTGGATATCGCTGCCGCGTTGGCCGACGAGCTGGGACTGAAGGTGAAGATAGAGGATGTCGGTACCGACGCTGATAAGGCGCTGGAAGAGGGCACCGTGGATATCGTCATGGGCCAAGAGACCGTGGACGAGGAAGCGGGCATCTGGCACTCTGAGGAATACCTGCCCACAGGGGTGGTGCTCTTCGCGAAGGAGGGTTCGAATGCAGCCGTGCCCACCGGAGCAGTGACGCCCAAGATCGCAGCGCAGATCTCTTCGAAGAGCGCGTGGGCGGTGACGAACGCGTTCGGCGAGGATGCGCTCTCATCCACCAATGATCTGGCCACGGCGTTCTCTGACCTCTCCAAGGGCAACGTGGATTATGTGGCTTCCGATGCTGTCATCGGGATGTACGCTGCCAATCTGCAGGATGTGCCCGTTGAGATCATCTGCTTGATGGACACGGCCAGCGGCTACTGCGTTGGAGCGAAGTCCGACGCAACAGAGCTGCAGCAGGCTATCCAACAAGCGTTGGAGAGCATCATCAACAATGGGACCGTGGGCGTCATCGAGGACAAGTGGCTGGGCGGCTCCATCAACATGGAGGGCTTGCAGAAGGTGGAAGCGAAGGCACCGGCTGCTGACAGCAATGCTCCTGAAGGAGAAGAGGGTAGCGCGGATGACGCGGGGGCAGACGGTGAGGCGGATGCCTCTTCCAGCTCATCGGCAGCCACCACGGCATCATCGTCTTCCAGCCGCTCTTCGAGCTCTTCCAATTGATTGATACATGAACGGGTGCACACCACCCGCGCATGGCTGCGGGTGGTGTGCGCATTCTCATCCCAGGAAGGATGGCACCGAAGTGGATAGCGTCGTAGCGTCGGCCGCGAAGAAGTCTGGCTTTTCCATACAGCGCAGCGAAGCCGTGCCGGAGATCGGTGGGCAGGCTCACCTCATGGTCCATGAGGTGAGCGGGGCAAAGCTTCTGTTCCTTGAGAACGACGACGTTGACAAGTCCTTCTCCATCACATTCACGACCCCCGCAGCGGATGATACGGGGGTCTTTCACATCTTGGAGCATTCGGTGCTTTGCGGTTCGGATAAGTTCCCGGTCAAAGAGCCGTTCGTGAACCTGCTCAAGGGCAGCATGCAGACGTTCCTGAACGCCATGACGTTCCCGGATAAGACCATGTATCCCGTGGCCTCCACCAACATGGCAGATCTCATGAATCTGACGGATGTCTACATGGATGCCGTGTTCCATCCGCGCATCTATCAGTGCCAGGATATCTTCAAGCAGGAGGGCTGGCATGTGGAGGCGCTGGCGGTGGATGATGCGGGCAACGTGCCCGAAGATGAGCTGGATGCCGTCATGGCGCAGGAGGCGGGTGCGCTGCTTCCCACCGATCCGTCCCAGGTGCAGCTCTCCTACAATGGCGTTGTGTACAACGAGATGAAAGGTGCGCTCTCAGAGCCTGATTCGGTGCTCTATGACACGCTTTCGGCAGCGCTCTTCCCGGATACCACCTATCGCTTCGAATCGGGCGGCACGCCGGCAGCTATCCCGGATCTGACCTACGAAGCCTTCCTGGATGCCCATGCGCGCCATTATCGTGCTGACAACGCCTATATCGTGCTGTACGGTGACATGGACATAGAGCGCATGCTCACGTTCTTGAATGCGGAGTATCTGTCGAAGATGCCGCAGGGCACGGCGGAGATGCGCGCGAATCCGCTTGCCATGCAGGCGCCGGTCATCTGTCCGGATGCGGTGCGCATGATGGCCACCTCAGCAGATAACGCCTGCACCGCTCTTGGCTTCGTGGCGGGCACCTCGCGGGATGTGGAGCGCATCGTGGCGGTGGACATCTTGATGGATGCCATAGCCGGTTCGAACGAGGCGCCACTCAAGCGCGCCGTGATCGATGCGCAGCTGGCGGATGACTTCAATGCGTACCTGGCCGATTCGGTTCTGCAGCCCTTCGTGGTGATGCAGCTCAAGGGCGCGAAGCCGGGATCCGAGGAAGCCTTCGCTGCGCTCATCCGCTGCGAAGCGGAGCGCTTGGCTTCTGGTGGTCTGGATCGGGGTCTTCTGCATGCGGCGCTCAGCCACGCGGAGTTCGTCATGCGCGAGCACAACTTCGGCATGTCTGACGGTGTGGTGTATGCCATGGCGGCCATGAACGGATGGCTCTATGACGACGATGATGCCCTTGCCTACATCCGCTATGAGGATGTCTTCGCGCATCTCAAGGAGCAGATAGAGGCGGGGTGGTTCGAAGAGCTCTTGCGCGAGGTGGTCTTGGAGAGCAGCCACTGGGCGCAGGCGCGCGTGATCCCGGAGGCAGCCTCAGAGGATGCGCTTCTGGACGCGCGCCTTGAGCAGATGCGCGCGCACCTCACGCGCGAAGAGCTCACCCAGATAGAGGAGGACGCGGCTTCTTTGGTGCGGGCGCAGATGACGCCGGATCCACCGGAGGCGCTGGCAACGCTACCGCAGCTTGCCGTGGCTGATCTGGGGACGGCTCCCGTGGAGCCCGCATTCCATGAAGCGAGCGCGAAGGGCATGCCCATCCTCATGCATGATGTGGAGACCCATGGCATCACCTATGCCACGCGCTACTACAACTTGGACTGCCTTACCTTCGATGAGCTGCCCTATGCGGCCATATTGGGGATGGTGCTCGGGCGCTTGGACACCGAGGCGCATACGGCAGCTGAGATAGATACGCTTGTCCAAGCGAAGCTGGGCAACTTGAGCTTCGCGCCGGATGCCTATGAACCAGAAGCGGAGCGCGCGGTGCGCACCACCTTCGTGGTGTCGGCCTCAGCGCTCTCTGAGCACACGGCGTTCGCGGCTCAGATGGCTGATGAGGTGTTGGGTCAGACCATCTTTCATGACGTCTCCCGCATCCGAGACATCCTCGTCCAGCGCAAGGTTGCCTTAGAACAGTCCTTCGCCATGGCGGGTCACAGCGTTGCAGCTATGCGCGCGCTCTCCTATGTGTCGCGCACGGCGAAGGTGAAGGAGCAGCTCTCTGGCATAGATCTCTATCTCTTCTTGCGGGAGCTGCTTGATGACTTCGATGTGCGGGCGGAGGGCCTGGCAGACACGCTTGCTTCGTTGGCGCGGCGCATCTTCACGGACGATAGGTGCACGCTTTCGCTAGCTGGTTCTGCGGAGGATGTGCAGGCGTATCTGGATGCCTCTGAGGGGCTGGGCGTTGCCGCAGTGCCAGCAGAGGATGTGCTGCTGGTGCCGGAGCCCCATGATGCTCACGAGGCCTTCGGCGTGTCCACGGATGTCACCTTCACGGCGCTTGCTGCGGATCGCAAGGCATTGAGCGAGCCGTTTTCGGGAGCATGGCTGTTGGCTTCGAAGATGCTCACCTTAAGCCACCTCTGGAACGAGGTGCGCGTGGTGGGTGGTGCTTATGGCGTGGGCTTCACCAGTCGCCGTGGCGGTCAGACCTTCTTCCACTCCTACCGTGACCCGAAGATCGCGCCGACCATCCAAGCGTTCGAGGCGTCTCCTGCATGGTTGCGCACAGCTTCCATCTCTTCCGATGAGTTCGAAGGATATGTGGTCAGCACCGTGGCGTCTTTGGATGCGCCGCTCAAGCCGCGCGACTTGATCCGTCGCCAAGACACGATGCGTTTCACCGGCTGCACGCCTGAGGATCGCGCGTGGACGCGCCAGGAGCTGATCGAGGCCACCCTTGAGGATGTCCGCAACCTTGCTGATCCGCTAGAGGAGCTCATCAAAGAGCGACATGTCTGTTGCGTGGGCGATGCGCGCCTCATCGAAGGATCCGAAGAGGGGTTCTCGCTGCGAAAGCTGACTTGAACTATAATCTATCCACCATTCGGCGAATCGGGGAGCTTCAGGGTTTGCAATGGACGGCGGATTCAAGCATATCAAGGTGACGCCTGCTCAGGAGCAAGAGGTGGTCATCCATGCGGGGGCGCGCACATCTCACGATGAGCAGCGGCCATCGGCAGCTCAAGAGGAGCCCGCTGCGTCCATGCGCAAGCGGAAAGAGACCCAAGAGGCGCCCAGCGCGTCGCAGAGAGCGAAGATGTGGGATGAGGGCTATGAGGCCACCACGCTTGAGGACATCGAAAGCTCTCAGATGCCCAAGGTGCAGGTGGCAATCATCGTGGTTGCGGTCTGTGCCATCATCGCCTTCGTCGTGTGGTATGCGTTCTTCTCGTAAAACGAAGCTGTAACGGACAAGAGAGCGACAAGGACAAGGATATGAAAGACGACAAGCGCCACCAGGACGCGCCGGATTTCGATGAGCTGCCCCAGGATGGCAGCGAGCCGTTGGAGATCCCCCAGGTTGCCGTGCTGACGGAATCCGAAGAGGGAGTGCCTGAGAAGAAGCGCGCGAAGGGCAGCCATGCGCGCCAAGGGCAAGCCGCCTATATCCAGAAATCCGCCCGCATGCGCAAGATCTTGATCGTCGTGATCGTCTTGTTGGTGCTGTTGATCGTCGGTGCGGGTGTCGTGGGATGGCAGCTGTTCCGGACGGCTCAGGATACGGCTGTTCAGCAGACCCATATCGCCGAGATGGGAGCTGCAGTCAATACGGAGCAGGGTGTGAAGGATGCCTCTGCCACCGTTTCGAAGAAGACCACCGTGCCGAATCTGGTGGGCTTGCTCGGGATGTCGCAGGATCAGGCCATCCAGACCCTTCAACATGGCGCCCGGGTGTCTTCGGCGGTGGAGGTGAACGAAGAGGGGAGCCCCATCCGCCAAGAGGTGCGCGTGGCGCTCACGGAAGAACCATCCGATGCGCGCGGCGGCACGCCTACGGTGCTGCTCAGCTTGGATGAGAACGGTGCCATCATTCGCGCCGGATACACTTCCAGCATCTCGTCGTTGGGGTATGGCTCCATCGATTTCAAGACCGTGATAGAAGTGGAATCCATCGTGGAGAAGACGCTGGCGGAAGCAGGCCTTCAGGTGCCCGAGAAGACAGTGGTGCTGCCTGAGGACAAGATGCAGTATTCCACCTATGCCAGCGATGGCACCACGGTCACGAAGGAGAGCTATTCCTTCCAAGGAACGGGCACCGCGAATGGCTCGGAGATCCCCTGGTCCTCCACGCTCACCTACGACTATTCCATGGCGAATGCCACGGGCAATCTGGTGGATACCATTCGCACCATCTATGTCTATGTGGGGATGTAGCGCTCACCTGGTTGCGCGGGGTTCGGCTTTCCGCTAAACTACGCAGGCTGTTTTGAATCAAGCGGGAGATGGATGACGTCTCTCCACCTGTTTCGGCGCAATGGTTGCTGATGGGTCCTTTGAATAGTGGAGCTTTATGCGTGGCGTCATCTTAGGGTGCGGCGCATGGAGCAGTAATACGATGAGGACCTGCAGCGCGCCTGCAGGTCTTTTTATTGCGCGCAAGCGCGAAGGAGGTGGGCGCCATAGCCGCTCAGGAGCCAAGGCTCAACGATGAGATCACCGTGCGCGAATGCAGGCTCATCGACTACGACGGGAACCAGATGGGCGTGTTCAGCCTGGAGCAGGCCCAAGGCATTGCTGATGCTGCTGGGTTGGACCTGGTAGAGATCGCGCCGAATGCCGATCCGCCAGTCTGCCGCGTCATGGATTACGGCAAATTCAAGTACGACCAGGCTATCAAGGCGAAGCAGGCTCGCAAGAATCAGACGAAGATAGAGATCAAGGAGATGAAGTTCCGTCCCAAGATCGACGTCGGAGACTACACCACCAAGAAGAAGCACGTGCTGCGCTTCTTGGATGCGGGCAACAAGGTGAAGATCACCATCATGTTCCGCGGCCGCGAGATGGCGCATCCCGAACAAGGGCTTTCCATCTTGGAGCGCCTGGCGGACGATCTCAAGGATGTTGCCGTCATCGAGAACCAACCCAAGATGGAGGGACGCAATATGCACATGCTCATCGCGCCGCTCCCTCAGAACATGAAGAAGAAGAACGCAGAGAAGGACGCTGACAAGCAAGGAAGAAAGGAAGACGAAGATGCCTAAGATGAAGACCCACCGCGGCACCGCCAAGCGTTTCCGCGTCACTGGTTCGGGCAAGATCATGCGCGCGAAGGCTTTCAAGAGCCATATCAAGTCGAAGAAGAGCCCGAAGCGGATCCGCAATTTCCGCCACGAGACCGAAGTCGCCACGGCTGACCAGAAGGTAGTCGCCCGCAATCTGGGGCTTCGCTAGCCTCATTCGAATCACGTTCTCAAGAAACGCTCGTCAGGTAAGGAGATAGATCATGGCACGTGTCAAACGCTCAGTGAGCGCGCGCAAGAAGCGTCGCAAGGTATTGAAGGCAGCACGAGGCTATTACGGTGCGCGTTCGCGTCATTACACCAAGGCGAAAGAGCAAGTCCAGCACTCCATGCAGTACCAGTATCGCGATCGTCGCAACAAGAAGCGCGATATTCGCAAGCTCTGGATCACGCGCATCAACGCTGCTGCTCGGATGAACGGGCTGTCCTATTCCGTGTTCATGAATGGCCTGAAGAAGGCAGGTGTGGAGCTGGACCGCAAGGTGCTGGCCGACATGGCCGTGTCGGATCCGGAGGCCTTCGCCGCCGTCGTGGAAGTGGCGAAAGCAGCGCTGTAGTCTCTCTATTCCGCCGCTGCTGGCTTTGTTTGTAGAGTAGCTTATGCAAAAAGGGGACCGATGAGATATCGGTCCTCACTTTTTTGCATGGGGAGTGCTACCGGATGTGGGCAGGTCTTCCGCCCCAATAGAAATGCATGAAATGCTTCTTCTTCAGGCGGGCATCCTGCGCTGGCGTGCCATGGATGGCCTCCAGCGTTGCCTTCGCTATCTCCATGGCCGCATCAGGGCGGCTGATGAGCTGCGCATTGTAATGGATGGCCTCTGTCATCTGGGGATGCGCATCTATCTGGAGGAGCAGGTCATACAATTCGCGGCTGGTGGTCACATGGAATGCGGCACCGGCCGAGGTGAGCATGGAGACGTTCGCCTTCTCCTGGCCATAGGCGCGCCCCATCAGCACCATGGGCACGTTCACGCAGAGGCATTCGGTGGTGGTGAGACCGCCTGACTTGCAGACGATGAGGTCGCTCGCGCTCATGAGCGCAGCCATCTCATTCACGTATCCCAATACGGTCACGTTCTTGAGGTCATGAGCCTTGACGAGGCGATCGAGATGCTCCTCATAGTCAGCGTCCTTGCCGGCGATGATCACGAAGTGCATGTCAGTGAAGCGATGCATGAACGGGATCAGCTCATCGGTGGCTTGGCGAAAATGCACGTACGGACGAGGGAGCGTGGCGCCTGCAAGGAAGAGGACCACTTGCTTGTCCAAGGGCAGCCCCAGCTTCGCGCGCGTGGCTTCGCGGTCGTAGGTGCGTGCGAAATCCGGTGCAGCCGGGATGCCCGTCACGCGGATGCGCTTTTCGGGCACCTTGCGTGGACGCAGCGTTTCGGCCATGTGCTCGTTCGCCACGCAGAACAGATCGGTATGGAGATGCGGCCAGAGGCCTTCCACCTCATAGTCAGTAGGCACGCAGACGATGGGGAACGATGCGTGCAGGATCATACGTGCGCTCACGGCCACATTCGCCGCTGTGATGTGCGTGCAGATGATGGCGTCGGGCTTCTGCTCAGCCACGTATTCCACGAATTTGGGATACATGATGCGCGCCCAGATGGTGCCTCCGGCCCACAAAAGCCGTCCGGTCAGCGTATAGCGCCACGTCAAGTCATAGTAGGGACGCGTGACGCCGGTGAACATGGAGGCGGTGTTGTCGCCATTGAACACGATGCGGCCGAAGTCGAGGATGTCCATGACCTCAGTCTCTATGGGACGGCCGTCATCGCCGCCCTCCGCATCGATGATCTTGAGCGCGTCGGCGATGGCATAGGCTGCAGAACGGTGCCCTGAACCTACCGAAGCGTGGACGACGAATACCTTCACAGGGGCTACGTCTGCCGCAACGGCAAGCTCTGTGGAGCCTTCTGCTGGCTCTCCGGCCAGCTCTTCTCTGTCTTCGGCTTCTGGATTCATGTCATCAATCATAGCTCATTTGTTTAGAATGAACCTACGCATGCGCATCCGTTCAGGGAGCGCTCACGTAACAGCCATAGATTGGATGCCAAGATGCAAGAGAGACCTACGTTGTGCGCTGAGAGCTCTCCTCAAAACGTTGAGGCGGCGTGTCGCGGCAAGGGTGTTGCCGTGCTCATCCCGTGCTACAACGAAGCGCTGACCATCGGCAAGGTGGTGGATGATTTCAAGGCTGCCATGCCCGAGGCAGCCATCTATGTCTACGACAACAACTCCTCAGACGACACGGCGAAGATCGCGCAAGAGCATGGTGCGTGCGTGCGCTTGGAGCCGCGCCAGGGCAAGGGCAACGTGGTCCGACAGATGTTCCGCGAAGTGGACGCCCAGTACTATCTGCTGGTGGATGGGGACGACACCTATCCCGCAGAGGCGGCGGCTGATCTGGTTCGGCCGTTGGCACAGGATCTGGCTGACATGACGGTGGGGGACAGGCTCTCCAATGGCACGTATGGCAAGGAGAATGACCGCGCCTTCCATGGGTTCGGGAACAATTTGGTTCGATGGCTCATCAAGGTGATCTATGGGTATTCGTTCGAGGATGTGATGACGGGGTATCGCGCCTTCACGCGCATGTTCGTGAAGACGATGCCCGTGCTCTCCACCGGGTTCCAGATAGAGACGGAGCTCTCCATCCATGCGGTGGACAAGCGCTGGCGCATCAAGGATGTGCCCATCGTCTATCGCGATCGGCCCGAAGGCAGCGAATCGAAGCTGTCCACGTTCCAAGACGGGGCGCTCGTGCTCATGGCTATCGCGTCGCTGTTCAAGGATTACCGTCCCATGGCGTTCTTCGGATGGTTGGCGCTTTTCTTCGTGGTGGTGGGGCTTCTGTTCGGCATCCCGGTCATCGTGGAGTTCTCGGCCACTCATTTGGTGGAGCGGTTCCCCACGGCTCTCTTGGCGGTGGCGCTCGTGCTGTGCGGCGCGCTTTCTCTCACCGTCGGGTTGGTGCTTGATACTGTTGCGAAGAACAATCGGAAGCAATGGGAGATCTCCGTGTACAGCGCGTATTTCGATGCGCAGGAGGCATCGCGCTGAAGAAGCAGCTTAGACCCGCTGGCCTTTCCGTCGAATCCGCTTCAACAGATGCGGATCTAAGCTACTGACGCTCTCATGCTAGCGGTTCTTGCCACAAAGAAAAGTCTGGTTCTTTCGGGCGATTGCTATAATCATTTCGTGTCAGGGATAGGGTTGTAAAGGAAGATTTACAGCCCGCACGACCATCTTGTGGCTTGCAAGCTGGATTGTGCTTTGTCATAATGTCACGGCTGTTCTTCACCGAAGTGTCCCCATAGTCTAACGGTTAGGACGCGGCCCTTTCAAGGCTGAAATACGGGTT
>CANODU010000044.1 GCA_947565185.1 uncultured Eggerthellaceae bacterium
CTATTGCGGTGATCTTGGCGCTCTTGGTAGGCCTGTACTTCTTCATGGATTCAACGCAGTACAAAGGCGGAACTGGCGAACTTGGCCAGTTGGACGGAAAGACAGCGGAGGAGATCCAGGAGGCGCTCGACAACTACGTTGAAGAGGGCATGCTGAACATCTCCATCGCCAGCCTGATCGTATTCGAGAACGGCACCTCCGAAGGTGAGCTACGCATTGAGAACGTGCCGGGCAACAAATACTTGATGCAGGTTGATATCGCACGAAATGACAACGGACAGGTCATCTATTCATCTGATCCCATCGAACCGAACTACCACATCCAGTATGGGAGGCTGAATACTGATCTGCCCGCCGGAGAATATGAATGCACGGCCACGTTCTACGCGCTTGACATGGACACCAGAGAGGTCCAAGGCCAGGCGGGTGCGAACGTGCTCGTCGTGGTTGAGAGCTAAGGCAGACTGGATCGCTCGATGATCCGCACGGTTCCGCGCTTCGAGGGGCGGGATGTTCGGATCATCGGCATGCTCTATAGAAGCGCCCGGTGCAGCTTGGTCTGGCATACCGCCAAGGCTGCATCTACGGCATTCCATGACCTTGAGGCTTGCATGCGCATACGCCTGGTCCTTTGCCTTAGATGACAAGTTGCTGGGGAGCAAGAAGGAATTCGGTGTTTGCGATGAAAAATGCCATTCGCAAGATATTCTCGGTCTTGGTGGCCGCATGCCTGTGCACCTCCATGGTGCCGGCTGTGGCCATGGGTGCACCTGAGGACCAAGATTTCATCAACAGCCAGGATCCGGGCAAGATCGGCCTGAACACGCAAAATGGTGGTCAGGGCGCTGGGGATACAGACCGGTTCACTTCTCCGGGCGCAGGTAACGGAGCTACCGCTTCTGCTATCACGCGCGTCTTCGGCATCGTGCAGGATCAGAGCTTCGTCTTCAGCGCACAGAGCCCAGACCAGAACTTCGCCAGCCCCCAGGAAGCCATTGCCAATACAGCCGAGGGCGCTGACCCAGGCCCGCTGTTCGGCACATTCATGGGCTCTGAGTCAACCTATGAATACATGTGGACGTTGGAAGATGTGAACATCGCTGCGGATGGCAGCTACGAATACACTCCCCACACCTCTTCCAACCCGAGCTTCGTGGGCCTTGATGGTGCTACCTACCCCTTCGGAACGTATGTCCGCGCAGTGTTCGGCGATAAGGACAATGGCGTCACGTTCAAGCACAGCATCACAGTGGCTGATGGCATAGAGGCCTACAAGATCTATCGCTACACCATCAGCGTGAAGGATCCGTCGCTGCCGAGCCGCGATCCCGCTACTGCACAGATCCTGGTCAGCACGTTCGACAATTATCAGAACCAGAAGCTGTACGTGGATGAGAATGACCAGAATCCCACCAGCATCGAAGGCTTCATCTACAAGGATGCCAATCTGGTAAACCCCGTGGCACCGCTTTTGAGCTCTGGCACGGTGCCGGAGACTAGCCCGGTCTATGCGCTCATGATGGATCACGCAGTGACGGCCACGCCTTCCCAGGCCATCACGGCGCCGCAGTCGTTGGAGATCACCAACATTGACAACATGCCGGCAGGGACCGACCCCTATAAGCTGCCTCTGAACGTGCACCTGGCCATTCCGGCGGATATGCCGAATGCTCTTGAGGTGGGCGACACCGTGACGGTGTATCGGTATGACCAGGCCACGGGTACGGTGCAGGACATGACGGGCACCGTGGTCCAGCAGACGGACTCCCATGGCAACAATGTCTATGACGACGCTGGCAACCCGGTGCTGTCCGTGCAGTTCAGCCTGAGCGGCACTACAGCGGCGCTGGGCACGTTCGCTTTGGGCTATGAGAACGAGGACGGCTCCTTCACGGTGGAATCCACGGATTCCAACGGCGGCACCATCTCGCCCGCTGAGACCCGCACCTATCCGGTGGGGTCTTCGCCGAAGTTCGTCATGAACGCGCAGAGCGGCTACATCCTGGATGACGTGGTCATCGACTGCGACGGCAGCCCGGTGGGGCTCATCGCCCGTACGCTTTCGGGCAACACGTTCACGTTGGATGCGGACGCCTACGGCATGATGGATGGCGAGACGTGGACCATCACGCCCAGCTTCATCAAGGCCGAACCAGATGCGGATGCCTATGCCGTGAGCGCAAGCTTGTCCGGCGAAGGCGGCGGCACCATGACGGTGATCTCCGGCGCGGCCGGCGCCACGCCGTACACGGTGAACATGAACAGCTCCATCCCCGCTGCGGGCGAAGAGGCCATCATGATGCCCTCGCGTGACGGCGTGTACCTGGAATTCAACCCAGGTTCGGGCTTCGGCGTGAAGTCGCTCATCATCAACCAAGAGGAATATGCCGTCACCGGCACCAGCTACTTCCTCAGCGTGCTCATGGAGAACACCACCATCCAGGTGGTCTATGAGAAGGGCCTGCCCCTTCCCACGGTCACGCGCACGCTGACCTACAACGTGGAGGGCGGCCATGGTGCCGTCAGCGGCTCAGACGGCACGCCGCAGACATCCGGCACCCTGACGGTGAATCAGGGCAGCTCTGCCACGGTCACGCTCCTGCCTGATACGGATTACATGGTGGACAAGGCCATCCTGAAGACGGCTGGTTCCACCGAAGATGGCATCGACGTGGCTGATCAGGTCACGCAGAGCCAAGGCAAGGCGAACCTGCAGATCCGCAACATCATGGAGGACATGGAGCTCACGGTCAGCTTCAAGCTGGCGGATTGCAAGGTGTTCATCTCCGTTGACGGCGACGGCGGCACCGTCTCCCCTGACGGCATGGTGCAGCTTTCGGAGAACAAGGCACAGCGCGTGGTGATCACGCCGAACGCGGGCAATGGCACGGACAGCCTGGGCTATGTGCTGGGTTCGGTCACCATCAACGGCGTGCCGCTCACCACGGATAACTACCTGACCAGCCGCAACGGCGGCAAGTCCTATACGTTCACCATCGTGCGCTCGGATGTGCAATCGCCGGATTACGGCGTGAACGGGGATGGCACCACGGACAAGGTGCTCTACATCAATGATGCTACATCCCAGATCAAGGTCACGTTCGACCCGAAGACTCCTGAGGCGCCGGCTTACCTGAACATCGTCACGTCGGTGGATGCGGCGAATGGTGGTGGCTCCATCACGCCGTCCATGCGCGTGGCTTCGGGGGAGAAGGCTGAGATCTGGCTGTTCCCCGATGAGGGCAAGCGGGTGAAGGACCTCACGATGGATGGCCGCTCCGTGAAGAGCGCGCTTACCGAGGATGGCGCCCTGTACACCCTTGATCCGGTCTTGACGGACCACGAATTCGTCGTCTCCTTCGAAGATGGCGACTCAGCGCTCACTGGCAAGACGCAGCGCACCATTCGCGCGTCTTCGGGATCGGGCGGTTCCGTGACGCCGGCTGGCGAGGTGCGCGTCTATGACGGCAAGGATCAGACGTTCAATTTCTTCCCGTCCACGGGTTATGAGTTCTCTTCGGTCCAGCTGGATGGCGTTCAGGTCTATGACAAGGACAGCCTGGATGAGCAGAATGGCAAGAGTGCTTCCAGCTTCACGCTGAAGAGCATCACGGCGGACCACAACTTGGTGGTCACGTTCGCGAAGTCTGCCACGTCCGGCACGGAGCGCGATACCTACAACGTTGACGTTTCGGTGGGCCAGAACGGCACGGCCAGCCCCACGGGCGTGGTGGAGGTGGCGCGCGGCGCTAACCTCCCGATCACCATCATCCCCGACGTGGGTTATTCGGTGGATCGGATCAACGTCATGTCGAAGACCGTGGCGGATGCGGGTGGCACGGGCGTCAATCTGGTGGACGGCTATCAGAACGGCGTCTACACGCAGTTCGATGTCCAGGATGATCTGGTGATCCAGGTCTCGTTCAAGGAGGGCGAAGACCCTGATCAGCCCAGCACGGATCTCAACAACATGGTCATCTTAGGCACGCGCAATGTGGAGGTGGCACCGGGCCTGGTCCTGGAGCCCCAGATAGACGGCCTGAAGTTCTTCAAGGAAGCCGGTACGGAGCATGCCAACGTGAACCAGGACGTCACCATCCGCGTGACGGCTGGCTACCTGCTGGATGCGGTGACGCTGAACGGCACGTCGCTCAAGCCGGTGCAGGTGAGCGATGGCGTCTATCGCATCACGCTCCCCAAGGAAGAGATCACCTCGCGGATGCTGCTGCAGGTCACGTCGAAGGAGCAGCCGCCGTCCACGCAGGTGGTAGAGCTGCGCTCCATCACCGTCCAGTGGACAGGCAACGGCACCGTTTCGCCTTCGGGCATCACGAAGGGCGTGGTGCGCGTTGAGGCTGGTCAGAGCCAGACATTCAGCTTCATCCCTGATGCTGGCAACCGCGTTGACAGCGTGCTGGTGGACGGCGCGCCGGTCACGCTGAACAACTTCACCTACACCATCCCGAACGTCACGCAGGACATGCGCATCCAGGCCACTTTCGTGGAGGATCCGAATGCGCCTGCGCCGCCCACCACAGCGGAAGTGTCCGTGTCTGGTGACATGACGAACGGCTTCGCTTCGGTGGGCACGGGCGTCAGCGCGGCGAAGGTGGTAGTGGGCAGTCCTCTCACCATCTCCTTCAAGCCGAACTCTGGCTATGAGACGCATCTGTACGAAGGCACCTCCGATGCTGGGACGGAGATCACCGACCAGCTGCGGAATGGCACCCTGCGCATAGACAGCGTGCCGGCATCCGGCAAGCAGTACTTCGTGAAGTTCGTGCAGCTCACCCAAGCGGTGCAGTACCAGATGGTCACGGCGTCCTCCGGTGCGAACGGCAAGGTGTCCCCGGAGGGCAACATCACGGTGCCGTCCGGCTCTGACATGACATTCACCTTCCTGGGTGATGCAACCTACACCGTTGACAAGGTGTGGGTGACGCGCGGCAGCGAACCCGGCGTTGAGGTGTCTGCCGACGTGGATCCCGTCACCATGACCTATACGGTCACCAACATCGATTCCAAGGTGGATGTGTGGGCCAGCTTCAAGAAGGGCTCACCCTCTGGTACGGACATCTCCACGCGCACCATCACGGCTACGGCGGGCGAGGGCGGCATGGTGTCTCCCTCCAGCGTCACCGTGGCAACGGGTGAGAAGGCGCTGTTCACGTTCATGCCCCAGCGCGGCTACAAGCTGCAGAAGGTCGTGAGCGACAAGAAGGGCGATGTGACCGTGGGCGCGGATGGCAAGTATGAGTTCCCCGCGAACGACAACGAGGCGCTGACCGCCACGTTCGTCCCTGACGTGACCAGCAATCCTGAGGCGACCAAGTACAACGTGTTCCTGAGCGCGGGCGAAGGCGGCATGATATCGCCGGATGGCGTGGTCAGCGTGCCCCATGGCGGCAGCGTTGGATTCTCCATATTCCCCAATGATGGATATAAGATCGACACTATCGAGATAGACAACGAGGCGCCGAAGCCGTTCAGCAGCTCCACGTATGCGCTCTTCGATGTGACCTCTGAGCGCCATGTGAAGGTGAACTTCGCGCCAGTACAGCCGGGCGATGTGGTGGAGAACCCCACGCGCTATACCATCAAGGCCACATCCAGCATGGAGGGCGCCATCTCTCCGTCCGGCAACATCACCGTGGCTGAGGGCGGCATGGCGCTGTTCTCCTTCGAACCGAATGACGGCTACCGCCTGAGCTATCTGGTGGTGGACGGCAAGAACAAGCCGGCAACGGATGTGGTCTCTGGCCAGTACGCCTTCACGGGCGTGACGGCGGATCACACCATCCATGCCGTGTTCTGCCCGGCTGATGAGGGGCCTGCTGACTTCGTGACCGTGAACACGGGCAACCCGGCTGGCGGCTCCATTGCGCCGTCTGGTGCGAACCTGGTCATGAAGGGCAGCAACCCGCAGTACACCGTTTCCGCGTTCTACGGCTACACGCTGGCCGACATCCGCGTGAATGGCACCAGCATCTTCGAAGACGGCCCGGACGGCACGAAGGACATCGTGCCCGTGAACACCACGCGCGTCACCTGGTCCAACTCCACGCTCACCCTGAAGAACGTGCAGATGGATACGGATGTGGTGGTCACGTTCCGCCAGAAGACCACCACGCCTGAGCAGCCCGTGGTGCAGTATTCGCGCATCAATGTGAGCGGTGGCGGGGACGGTTCCGGCGGCAGCATCTCATATCCCAATGGTACGACGGTCATCGAAGCGCTGCAGGATGATCAGAAGCTGGATGTCTCCATCATCCCGGATGATGGCTGGGCCATCGGCAGCATCAGGGTGGACGCTGCCGACGGCAATGACATCGATTACAGTTGGTTCAAGGATGGCGACAGCGAGTCCGACAAGGCCGCGCTTCGCGACATCTGGACCCGGGGCTACATCACGCTTTCAGCTGCGCAGGTGAACTACGAGGTGTCCATCACGGTCATCTTCCGCCTGCAGACCGAAGAGGAGCACACCGTTACCCCGGCGCCCACGCGCACCATCACGGCGCAGTCCTTCGGCCGCGGCTCCATCAGCCCGAACGGTGCGGTGAAGGTGTCGCAGAACGCGTCTGTCACGTTTTCCATGGTGCCCATGGACGGCTATGAGCTGTCTGGGCTCAGCATCGATGGCAAGGATGCGCTGGGCATGCTGAAGGACAACCGCAACTATACGTTCGCGCCGGGCGCGAAGGATCAGAAGATAGAGGCTACGTTCAGCCAGATGGCCACGCCGGATGCAGGCGTCTCCTATCTGGTGAAGACGGCCATCGACGGGCGCGACGGCGCTTCGGGCAACGCCTCGGTGGATGAGATGAAGGTCTTGGCGGGAGGCAGCGCCACGCTGTACTTCTGGCCGGATGAGGGTTCGAAGCTGGTGTCTTTGTCCGTGGTGTCGCGCGATGATGACGGCAACGTGGTGGAGAACCTTGACTTCGCCTATAACGTCCCTAACTATACGCTGGCCAGCGTCACCTCTGATGTGACGGTGACGGCGCACTTCGAGAAGCTGGGTCCGGATGAGAAGCCCCAGTGGACGGTGGATCCTGTTGAGATCACGGCTAGTGCGCCCAGCGGCGGCGGTTCGGTGAGCCCGACGAAGGCCAGCGTGCCCGAGGGACACCAGCAGGTGTTCAGCCTCTTCCCGGATGACGGCAACGAGGTGTCCTTCCTGATGGTGAACGGGGACGTGGTCTACGTGGACGGCGGCATCCGCAGCTACGCATTGATCGCAGACCCTGCGAAGCCGAACACGTTGGAGGTCTACTATAAGAATGTGAGCGCGGAAGCGGGTGACGTGACCGTAACGGCGAAGGTGGCCGTGAAGGTGATGACTGACGGCAGCTTCTCCAGCGCGAATGCCACCATCTGGCCGAAGGAGCGCACGGTTCCTGCCGGCACGCCGGTCACGTTCTACGTGAAGCCGGATCCGGGTTACACCATCGAACGGGTGGAAGTGGACGGACAGCCGGTTGCGTTCGAGGGCATCGAGGGCACCCCGGAGGAGTACACCAACGGTTGGCCGCTGGATGCACGCTTCCAGCGTGTCTCCGGCGAAGAGCTGGCGGCAGCCCAGAGCGGGCTGTATGCCGGCGGTGCTACGGTGGCTCCTGCGGTGTATCAGGGAGGTGCCGGCCTCATGACGGTGGCCGAGGGCGACACGTTCTACGACCTGTACAGGGTCACCATCCCTTCAGCCAACAAGGACATCACCGCGAACGTGATCATGCGCGAGATATCGGAGCAGCACTTCACCTATGTGACCTCTGAGTCCCATGAGCTTGAGATCACGGCCGAGGGCGGCGGTTCCGTGAGCCCGCTGGGCAAGGGCTTCTTGCCACAAGGTGCCTCTGAGAACATCAGCATCCGGCGCCTCACGAACTACTATGTGGAGTCCGTCATAGCCACCTATGCTGACGGCACCACGAAGGATCTCACGCTGGATGTGGTGGGCAACAATCTGCGCGTTACCATGGGCAACCAGGCCATGAAGGTGCACTTCAAGTTCACGCATGTGAACGACCTGCCGCCGGTCCACTTCGAACTGGGCAGCGCCAAGGATCCGTTCGGCGCGGCGGTGAACGTGAATGTCCAACCGCCGTTCAGCGTGGATGGCACTCCCACGGACTTCCCGCGTGACGTGAACGGCACGCTGGGTGGTTCACTGGTGGGCTTCGTGACCGATGAGACCGGTCCGAACGGTGGCAAGTGGGTGCTGGACAAGGTGTACCTGAACGGGGAGCTGATCCCGTTGACGTTCATCAATTCGCAGTACATCAAGCTGCCTACGGGTACGGGTGGCACGGTGGATGTGGTCTTCCGCGAACTGGATCCGTCACTTGAGCCTGTCGTGCCCAATATGTTCACCATCACCGGTCAAGTGACATCCGGCGAAGGCACGGTGGGCGGACCAGTCATCGTGGAAGCGGGCGGTCCGGGCACCATCACGTTCCAGCCGGCTGAGGGCTGGATGCTGGACACGGAGAATTGCTTCGACGTCTACGTGGGCGACGATGGCAAGGAAGTGGTTCGCAAGATTCCGGCTGAAGAGCTGGAGTATTCGCGCTATACCATCAAGGCCGTGGACCGCAACCATACTGTGCGCGTGGCATTCGTGAGCTATGCGTCTCTGACCGTTGGCTGGACCAACGGCGACAAGGGCTATGTCACGCCGAATACCATGAATGGCGAACCGCTGCGTGTGGAAGTGGGCCAGAGCGTACCGTTCATCGTGGCACCGTATGAGGGCTACGACGTTGAGAAGGTGGAGGAGAACTCCCAGAATGTGACGGGCAAGCTGCGCCAGAGCGCGGCCACCAGCCAAGAGCTCTTGGCGATGCCCGGCCATGAGGGCTTCACCGTGAAGCACACCCAAGAGGGCATGGGCGTCACGGGTCCTGTGCCGGCCGATGCGCAGACGCAGTCATTGGAGGCCATCGCGCAGGCGTCGAACGCGGCGAACGGCGTGGTGTACGCTGCGGGTCCGGATGAGAATTCCAGTGCGGCACCGGCACTGCAGAACTTCAACTACGCATACGGTGCGGCCACGGCACCCATCAGGAGCAACACCGAAGTGTGGGCAACGTGGACCGAAGAGTCGAATGTGCCCAAGCCGAATCCTGAGACCGATCTGCGCCACATCCCCGTTGAGATCGTCGGCGGCGTGGGTGGTACGGCTGACCCCATGGAGGGTACGGGCTACGACGGCGAATATGTCACGTTCAACTTCATCCCGGATGACGGTTGGGCCGTGCGCTACCTTGAGGTTAGCATCGGCGGTGAGGTGCATCGCTACGAGAGCGACAGCGCTGGTGGCAAGGAGGAGTACACCTACGGACCCATCAACGGCGACGGGTACATCAAGGTGGGCTTTGACTCCATATCGCATCCGGGCAGCAACGATGGTCTGACGCGGTACCTGCGCACCCTCCGGGCGCTGGCGCAGACGGGCGATCTGACGGCCCCGGTCATGGGCACGCTCATCGGCATTGCGGTGCTGGCGGTCATCATGGCGGCGGTCACGTATCGTCGCCGCCGCAAGACGCCTTCGCATTCCGCGTAAGATGGTGATGCCCTTTGCATGAATGTGCAAAGGGCATTGCTTTATATATGTGCTGGAAGTTGCCAGCACCCACGTCAACCTGGATCTTTGTCTGTTTAAATGTATCGGCATTGCTTTGCAATGCCTCCTTTGATGACGGCCTTATGCGCTTCGCGTAAGCGTCATCTACGAAGGCAGAGCATCAACCCTCGTGGGTGCGGCCAACTGGCCGCACATTTAAATGCGCGCCGTGAGGCGCGTCGCAAACTTCATTCATGCTTGGGTTGCCGGGTACTGGCAACCCTCATGCGCGGTGCTTGCACTGCGCTGTTAGTTTGTGCGGCGGCAAGAACCTTGCGTATCAGGGGGACGGAGGAGTGAGATGCGCAACGCGCGTCTCACTCCTCCGTCCCCCTGATACAACCCGGATGGTGGGTAACGGCACGGTTTCGCATTCCCTTCCGAATGGCGCATGGTCTATGCGCTGGACGTTCCATGGCTATAATGTGCAAACTGATTCAAAGTGGATCAAGAAGATCGGAGGGCATCATGAATAAGTTCTTCACGTTTGTTCTTGGTGGCGCCATTGGTGCAGTCAGCGCTCTGTTCCTCGCGCCGCGTTCTGGCGAAGAGACGCGCAATATGGTTGCTGACCAAGCTAGTGCCGCTATGAACAACGCGCAGGAGTTCGGCGAGCAGGCTTATAACACCATCCAGGGTGGCATCAAGCAGGCAACCGAGAAGGGCCAAGAGGTCATCGATAACGTCAAGGAGGCCGCTGACAAGGGCGTGGCCGAGGCGTCAGATAAGAACGATGAGCTGCGCCAGAAGATCGAGGCCGCGCGTGAGCGCATCGCCCAGCAGGTGAAGGAGAATGCGCAGGAGACGGCCGACAAGGCAAAGGATGTCGTGGATGACACCGCCAAGGAGGCTGATAAGGCTGCTGATGAGGCGGCGAAGAAGGCCGAGAAGGCGGCGGACAAGGCTGAGAAGGACGCCAAGTCCGACAAGTAACAGAGAGCTCCTGAACCCTTGTAAGAGGCCGGGCCACCAGCAATGGGGGTCCGGCCATTTGATATCATCATGCCCATGGAGATACACACCAAAGATCTGGCCACGAAGAAGGTCTGGACCGAACGGCCGCGCAAGAATGACCCGGACGCCACGAAGAAGGTCGGGCGCATCCGGTCGTTCGTCTTTCACCCGAAAGAGCCTCGGTGCGTCGGCTTCCTGATCAAGCGGCCGGACATCGCTCTCATGTTCCATCGCAAGGATCTCTTCGTTGCGTTCAACGGCTACCACATGCAGGACGGCGACATCGTCTTGAACGATGATGCTGGATCCAAGGACAAAGGTGCTTGCAAGGCGCTCAGCATCAACTTGGATGAATGCGTCATCTGGGTAGGGCTGCCCGCCATCACGCAGGATGGCACCGTTCTGGGCGTGGTGGATGATGTGGCGTTCGACAGCGAAACGGGGCGCGTGCTGGGCGTGGAGCTCAGCCAAGGGGCCACGGCGAACACGCTCCTTGGCAGGCGCGTGCTGCCTGCGCAGGATATCTGCGGATTCAAGCGCGGCATGGGAACGCAGCTCTACATGGCCGATGATGACGACGAGCGTGCCAAGGGTGCGCTTTTGGTAGGCGACACGGCGAAGGCCGCTGAAGTGGCGGGAGGCGTGGCTGAGAAGGCTGGGGCTGCTACGGCGGTGGCCACGGACAAGGCGAAGCGCACGTACAAGAAGGTGCGCACCGTTGCGAAGCCCAAGGTGCAGGAAGCATCGAAAGCGGCAGGACAAGCCGTTGAGAAAGGCGTGTACGCTACCGGCAAGCAGATCGGGCGCACGAAGGGCATGTTCAAGAACTTCGCGGACGAATTCAAGAAGGGCATGAACGGCGAATAGTGATGTGGCGCGTCTGACGACGCGCATTTAAATGTGCGGCCAGTTGGCCGCACCCACGAAAGTTGTTACTGGTTGCCGTGGGTGCTGGCAACTGCCAGCACCTTTATAAGCAATGTCCTTTGCATGCAATGCAAAGGACATAACAAACTATAATCACTGCAGCACAGGATACCGGCGAAAGGCGCACGATGGCTGATACTCGAACCCCTTCTGTCCACTTCGGCACCGATGGTTGGCGAGCCATCATCGGTGAAGGCTTCACGTGCAAGAACGTGGTCAAGGTGGCCGACGCCGCCGCGCGCGTCTACAAGGCTGCAGCCGAGGATGCTGGCGCCACGCCGGAGGACCCGGGCGTGCTGTATGTGGGACATGATTGCCGTCAGGACGCGCATGCGTACGCAGCGCTGGCTGCGGCCACCGCTGCCGAGCACGGCTTTCGCGTCATCCTGACCGAGGATTATTGCCCCACGCCCACGCTCTGCTGGTCGGTGGCGCACGATGCGGATGCTGTGGGCGGCCTCATGCTGACCAGCAGCCACAATCCAGCGGAGTATCTGGGCGTGAAGCTGCGCATGGCCGATGGCGGCGCCAGCCCGGCTGACTTCACGGATATCGTGGAAGGCGTCATCGCCGAAACGGATGAGCAGGGGTTCGCCGATCCTGCCACCGCGGCGCTGGCAGAGCTTGAGATCCAAGACGTCAAGCGTGCGCTGGCAGACAGAAAGCCGCTGGCTTCGCTTGTCAGCGAGCAGGCGGCTGAGACGAAGCCGGTCCAGGTCAAGGACCTCATGCCGCCGTATCTGGATTCGCTTCGGCAGCTGGTGGATGCGGACGTCATCCGCCAGGCAGGCCTGCGCGTGGTGCTGGACCCGCTATTCGGCGCTGGGCGGCTGTACCTGGCAGATCTGCTGCGGGAGATGGGCGTCACGGTGGAGGAGCTGCACAACGCTGAAGATCCTACGTTCGCTGGTCTGCACCCCGAACCCATCCAGCCGTGGGTGGACGAGGGCCTGGCGCGCGTGAAGGAGCTGGGCTACGACGCGCTGTTCATCAACGATGGCGACGCGGACCGCATCAGCGCCGGTGACGCGCATGGCAATTTCGTGAACCCGCATCGCATCATCACGCTGGTCACGGAGAACCTGGCGGGGCGTGGTCTGCCGGATACGCGCGTGGTGTCCACGGTCACCGCGTCGCAGCAGCTGGCCAACGCCTGCGACGCGCTGGGACTGGAGTTCGTCACGACGCCTGTCGGATTCAAGTGGATCTATTCCGAGATGGAAAAGGGCGGCGTGCTGGTAGGCGGCGAGGAGTCCGGTGGCATCGGACTGCCGGGTCATGTCAAGGAGCGCGACGGCCTTTTGATGGCGCTGCTGTTGACAGAGATGATGGCGAAAGAGGGCAAGGACCTGGGTCAGCTGGTGGAAGCGGCGAATGTGAAGTACGGCACGTTCGCGTTCTCACGGCGCGGCCTTCGCCTGGAGGCAGAGGAGGAAGCGCGCGCGGACGCCGTGCTGGCGAAGGCGCCGCAGCCGGATGAGGTCTGCGGGCGAAGCGTGGCGCAGATGGACACGCGCGACGGCGTCAAGCTGGTGTTAGACGATGGGTCGTGGGTGATGATGCGCAAATCCGGCACGGAGCCTTTGGTGCGCATCTACGCTGAAGCGTCTTCGCAAGAGGACGTGGACCGCCTGCTGGACTGGGCCGAAGGCTTCTTGCTGGCATAGACCATCGCATCCAGAGGCATACGTGCCTCTGATATACTGACGCGATTCAAGCGAATTGAGGAGTTGGTGGCATGAGATGCCCGAAGTGCGGTCGCGAGAACACCCCTGGAGCGCCTTTCTGCGCGGATTGCGGCAAGGACCTCTTTGCCAAGGATGAGCAGCCTGTTGCTGTGGTCGTTGAACAACAGGTCATCGCAGAGGAGGCGCCAGCTCCTGAGCCTGAGGACGCCATGCCCACGCCGGTGATCTCTGATGGCGCTATCTTCTTCGCGCCTGTGGCAGATGAAGAGCCTGCGTCGAAGGCCGCGGCAGAGCCTGATCCGGAAGCCATCCCCGATCCAGAGCCGGCCAGCAAATTCGTAGAGGCGTTCGACAATCCCTCCACGCCGGAACCGGAGTCTGCTGTTAAGCCTGCCGAAGAGCCGGAGGCTGCGGAAGGATCAGAGCCGAAGGACGCGGCGAAGCCTGAGTCGCAACCTTCGTTCCAGGCGGTCACGCCTGCAGCGCCCGCGCCGAAGGCCGCAGCCCCAACGCCGGTTCCTCCGGCACCGAAGCCGGCGGCAGCTCCTCAGCCTGAGCCGGAGCCGGAACAGCCAACGGCTTCTCAGCCTGAGCCCGCACCGGAGCCCAAGCCTGTTCCCGAACCTGCGCCCGCTCCTGACCAACCGCCTGCGCCCGATGCCGAGCCGCAGTTTGCTCCATTCGCCAGCACGCCTATCGTGCCGCCGAACCCGGCGCGTCCACACCAGACCTATCCGCAACCGGGCGGCGAGACGCTCTATAAGAAGGGGTGCCTGGCTGCTGCATGGGATGACATCACGGAATCCAAGGGCTGGTTCGGCAAGATCTTGCTGTTGGGCCTGGTCTATTGCGTGCCCATCCTGAATTTCTTCGTGATGGGGTATGCCATGCGGTGGTCGCGCGAGCTGTTCTTGGGCAAAGTGGAGCACATGCCGGAACGCATCTTCGGCAACCGCATGTTCGTGAACGGCTTCTTCGCCTTCGTCATCCAGCTGGTCATCGGCATCGTGGTGAGCGTGTGCGGTTTCGTGCTGGACTTCATCCCCATCGTGGGGGGCATCTGCTACTTCGCGCTGGCATTCTTGGTGAGCGCCTTCGAATACCTGGCTATCATGCGCGCGGCCGTGGCTGACCGCTTGGGTGCTGGCTTCGACGTGAGCCAGCTGTGGAACACGGGCAAGCGCAACTTTGGCGCGCTGTGCTGCGCTACGGTGGTGCCGTCGCTGATCATGGGCGCCATCATGTTCGTCATCGTGCTGGCAGTGACGCTCATCATGGGGCTGCCGCTGATCGGCGTCATCGCGGAAGTGGGCTATTACGGATCTAGTTACTATCCGTCGGTGTCGGCCATCCTGAGCATCCTGGGGCTGATGATCCCCATGCTCTTGGTGATCTACATCGTGACGTGCTTCCTGAGCGCGTTCTTGATGGTGCTCGTGATGCGGGCTACGGGGCATTTCGTGGCGCGCTATGCGCAGGACTGGAAGGGCGAACAGGCGGTGATGTCCACCGCGTACATCAACGGGCTCTGATCTTGTAGGTGCCTTCATGGGGTGATGGGGGCGCTCGGGTTTGGCATCGGACTGCGAAAACCGTGGTGGTATATACCACGGTTTTCTTGTCCTGCTGAATCACCCTCGACCCCCATCACCCCATTCGGCTCTGTAACAAAAATGGATAGGC
>CANODU010000045.1 GCA_947565185.1 uncultured Eggerthellaceae bacterium
GCAAAGGAGAATCATCATGTGTAAAATAATCGCAATCGCAAACCAGAAAGGCGTACAAAACTCACTCGAATTCTCCCACCATATCCATGCTGGAGAAATCCTTGAGGGGAAGCGTCACGGGCAAGCCTGTCTTCTGGCTCTTGTACATGGCAAGCACGATCTCAAGCGCATTCCTGCCCGCCACTGCATCCACATAGGGCGTACGATCTTCTTGGATAGCCTGGATCATGTCTGCATAGAGCACCGTATGCCCATTGCCGTAAACGTTCGAAGTTGCTTCTTTCAGCCCCGCAGAACCTGCATCACCTTCACGTTCATCAGCGAAGTCCCAAACATCGATGTTGTTGCAAGAAGTGCCGCCTATCTTGACGGTGCCGGTTTCCCCGAACACGCAAAGCGTCTCTTCCAGATTCTTTGGATAGACATTCGTGGTTCCTTCGATGGTCCCCACAGAGCCATTGGCGAACTTGACCACGCCAACCCCAACGTCTTCTGCCTCAAGATAGTCATGCTGCCTCTGCCGCGTGGCGGCGAACACCTCAGTCACCTCATCACCCATCATCCAACGGAGCAAGTCGATCCCGTGGATGCATTGATTCATGAGACAGCCGCCATCCTGTTCCCAGGTGCCCCGCCATGGCGCTTGATCGTAATAGGCCTTGTTCCTGTTCCAACGCACATCGATCGATCCATGGGACAGGCTACCGAATCTTCCCTGATCCAAGGCCTCACGCAGCTTCTGGACCGCCACGTTGAAGCGGTTCTGATGGCACGCAGAGACCTTCACGCCCGCGCCTTGAGCACGCCGGATGATCTCCTCTGCATCCTCAATGGACATGGCGATGGGCTTCTCGATGATCACATGCTTGCCAGCGTCGATGCAGTCAAGGGCTATTCGAGCATGCTCGCCTGATTCCGTAGCGATGGCAACGAGCTCTATCTCTGGATGCTCAGCAAGCATCTGCTTGTAATCTGCATAACGTGCCGTCTTCTCGAACCGGCCCACATCCGCTTTGTCGAGCATGACATCGAACTTGGACTCATCCACATCGCACATGGCAGCGAAATCCAGATTGTTGTTGGCTACCGCCTTCACATGATTGGCGGCTATGCGTCCGCAACCGATGAGCGCGTATTTCACAGATTCTCTCCTTTACGGATCAGCTAGAGGGCACGTACCATCTGGGTATGCACGGCATCTATGGCACGCACGAGGTCTTGCAAGGACTCATCCCAGCCATAGGCCGTGGACATCACGGCAAGCACATATCTACCGTTGGGCGAATCCACGATACCCGCATCGTTGCGCGCGATATACCCGGGGCCATAGCTGATCCAGCCAGGCTTCGTGTACGTGGTGCTCTCATTTCCCAGCGCCCAATGGATGAATGAGTTCAGAGGCGACGTGAACAAGCTGCTGCACCAATCAGAATTCTCGTTCTTGTTCACGTAGAAGTAGTCATAGATGCTCACCCAAAGCTTTGCCAGATCCTTAGGTGTCATATCCACATAGTTGCGCGCCGCTGGGAACGAGCAATCCCCTACCGAGTACTCCAATTGCGCCATAGGCCATGCCCCGAATGCATCCCGTAAAGCTGCATAGTCTTCATTGCTCGAAACGGTGATCGTGGGATACATGGTCGAAGCTGCCCAGCCCGTCACTCCGCCAGGGCAATACTTGTTGATAGCAGCAACATACGGGCCTTTGATAGAGCTAGCGCTATAGAAGAACGAATCGGCGTTGTAGGAGATGCCCTGTCCTGTAGTCACATCGATCATCACGAAACCGACGCTCTTGCCACCGCCGAGGATCCTATCGATGGCAGAAATGAGCCATTGGCCCGTCTCTGAGCCGAAGAGATCGATCTGCCCGAAGATATTGAACCAGGTGCCTAGCGAATCAAGCTTCGCCACCAATGGATCGATGCCGTGGAAGTAGAACACGAAGCCATCGTTGTTCCCATAATAGAGTTGCCGATCAGGAGCCTTATACCACCCACGCACCAGATATCCCTGATCCTCGCGACCGTAATACTCATGGCCATCAAGGGCGAAAAGGCCTACGCGTGCACCGTAGAATCCCGCCGCAACGCTGGAATCCAAACGATAGCGCTGAAGGCCACCATCATAGAGATCCGTCACGAGCCAGCCTTCGAAATCAGCGAGACGACCATCGTTGTCAGCAAGGGCCATTTGCGTGGAGCCATTGCCAGAGACGAGCATCTTGCCGCGGAGCACATAACCCATATTCGGACACCCGTAATAGGCCACACCCGCCACGCGGAAATGTCCCGAAGCCCCTTTTCCGATGGCGCTCACATAGTACCTCTGCAGCCCTTGCCCGACGACATCCGTCACATGCCAGCCAGGAGCGAGAAGACGTCCATCATTGTCAGCCAAGAACGCAGTCCCATCTCCCGTGGGAGTGCAACCACGAGCCACATACCCCGTGTCTCCACGGGTGAAATGCTTCCAGCCTTGATCAGAGACCCCAGGTACCGCCCCGTGCGCCTTGGCGTCGATGTAGTAGCGCTGCAGACCCTGCCCGAAGGCGTCCGTCACATGCCAGCCAGGGGTGAGCAAGCGCCCATCGTTGTCCGCGAAGTAGAAGTTGCCAGTCACCGGATCGCGATAGGCGCCGCGCACCACATAGCCTTTATCACGCACGCCGAATGCGAAGAAGCCGCGTCCCGCATCTATGAGGCCTGTGGTGGTCTTGCCGTGGGCGCCCACGTAATACCTCTGCATCCCATCCCCGAAGGTATCGTTGATAACCCAGCCTTGAGGATAGAGGCGCCCGTCATTGTCCGCCACGAATGCCGTGCCATCCCCTGTGGGGGTGTATCCGCGAGCCACATATCCCGTGTCTCCCCTCGTGAAGTGGAGATAGCCATCAGATGAGGTGCCGGGGATGGCAGCATGGGCTTTGGCGTCGATGTAGTAGCGCTGCAGACCCTGCCCGAAGGCGTCCGTCACATGCCAGCCAGGGGTGAGCAGGCGCCCATCCCCATCTGCGAAGTAGAAGTATCCCGTCACCGGATCGCGGTAGGCGCCGCGCACCACATATCCCTTATCCCTTGTCCCGAACGCGAACCAGCCCCCACCTGCATCGATGAGACCCGAGATGAGGGAGCCATCAGAGCCCAGCCAATAGCGCTCAAGCCCGCGAGAGCCATCAGGAGCCGTATCCGTCACGAGCCAGCCGGTATGCTTCTTGCCGTTCGCATAGTAATAGGCCTTGCCTCCCTGAGTGGCCCATCCATCAGGTACGGCAGAAGCGGCAGCGCTCTGTTGTGCAGGCGTAGAAGCTGTAAGGCTCTCTTGGACAGATGCAGCGCCTGCCGGTGCCTGGATGGGCACCTCTGCAGGCGCTATCTCTTCCTCTGCAGGAATGACCGCATCAGAGGCACCAGGTACAGCGAGTACATCAGAAGATGCTGGAATATCAGGTGCGTCAGCCTCATCCCCTTCTCCATCCGCACCCTCATCGGGAATGGAGGCGTCATCTGGCGCTGCCACGCTTGGCGTACTGGCATCCGCGTCCATCTCCTCCAGAACAGGCGCATCCGCAAAGGGTGCCTCCATCTCATCGGCGAATGCCGCTCCTGAAAGCGAGACAGCCAAAACAGCCGCGAACACGGGAACGAGCAGGGATCTTGCGTGCATGGGAACTACCTCTTCCAAAGCATGGATGTATCTGCTCATGATAGCGCTCTAGAGCGGTCCCTGCCGTTGATGCAGCAATCCCTTTTCTTGGATATGCGGTACGCGGTCTGCGAATGCTAGCGGCACCCATACCAGGCAACGCCTTCATCGCGCCACCCGATGGATTTGAGGCTCTCGCGCTCAGGAATGCTCGTTGTATAGTGATGCGAACCTGCTATGGCGTTGGGGTTGTACAGGCGAAAGAGCGACGTCTTCTTCGCTGGGTCGGAATACCACCCCACACCTTCATAGTTCCAGCCAACGGCAACCAAGCTGTCTCGCTCACCCGCGCTCATCGTGTAGTGGTGGTCACCCGCATTCGCGTTGTACATGCGATAAACCGGTTCCCCCGCACGAGGCGCCTTCCATGCATGCCCCTCATATTCCCAACCCACTGAGACCAGATGGTCGCGTTCATTGGCATCCGCCGTGTAGAAATGCTCTCCGGAATTGGGATTGTAAAGCCGATGCATGTCTTGAGTGCCTTTGTTCTGATCGGGCACGATCGGCTTCGAAGGAGGATCGGGCAGCGGCACCGCCCCATAGGTTGCCACAACACCCAGCATACCATCAGCATAGTCCACCTTGAGCGCTACATCCCGCTGACCAGCTTTCCAAGAGCGAGTCTGAAGATCGTAAGCCACCAAGTTGTAGAGAATGTCTCGGTACGGATTGATCATGCTTGCATGCTGCACCGGGATGCTGAATGATGCTGTGCCGCTATCAAGAGCGGATTGGACCTTTGAAAGGGCGAACTCGCTCCACTGCTCTATCTCGCGCGTCTTGAGGAAATAGTTACCAGCAAGCGCGTTGCATTCCCGATTCGCAACAGGCCTGTGATCCGAATGAGCGATCTGCATGAGCTTGTCGCTCAACCCGAAGTAGAGATGGGTCACGTCAGGATAGGTGCCCTGCAGCTTCTCCTCATAGTCGTCCCACGTGACATCTATCTGATACCACGCTCCATCCAACTTCGCGGCCGTCCATCGATGCCCGTTGCCCGCCATGCTGTCCGTTTGTATTCCCGCCGTGTTGAGCAACAGCACATAAGCACGATGATACGCCTCACAAGTTCCCGTTCCCCGCGCCAGCGCACCTTCTGCATTGCAATAGAGCAGCGAATAATCATAGGTGCAATGATCCATAATCCAGTCATGAAGCCAGAGCGCCTTCGCGAAGTCAGAGGTATTCCCCTCTGCTTCGCATTGGTCAACCAGCCTCTTTGCTTTATCAGGAAGCGATGGATAGGCCGGATCATCGATATAGATGGTCACGTTCTTGAGAAGCGTGTTGAATTTACCATCAACGCCCTTTACAAGCACTTGAAACTTGAGGTCGTAACGCCCTGACGCGAAGAACGTGAACTCCACCTGCCCCGTCTCCGACCATTGGGACATCCATGACTGCCGCGAATTGTCCACCACGCTGTAGGTGGTCTCAATGGGATCGTATCCGCGTATGACGATGATCTGGCATTTGGCCGGTACCGCATCCTCAATGCCTTGAGGCGTCACCGTGAAGACCGTGGGAACGCCGCACCGCAATGGGTCATCATAGGACACCTGCACGGACGGCTCAGCCTGCCCATTGGCATCCGCGCCAACGCCCCCCTCCGCGAAAGCCGGCTTTGCAAGGGCGAGACACGCAAGAGCCACAGCCGCTGCCACGACGGCCAAGACCAGGCTCCGCTTCAACTAAGACCTCTCCAATGCGGCCCCCTCTTCAGGTCAGCTAGTCGTTGAAAGCCAGCTCGTCCACATTCACGCAAGAATCCTCAGTTTGGCTGGGAGCGCTGTAGCTTCCCGAATCCACGCTGTCATAGCCTCCAGATCCTGAGCCACGCGAGGACCTGCTCGTCCGTGCCGCTGCCTGAGCTTCTGCCTCTGCCTCAGCTGCCGCAGCCGCCTCCGCTTCTGCCTGCGCCTGTGCTGCTGCCTCTGCTTCGGCGACGAGCTGCTGTTCGAACATGAGCGTGCTTGCCTCTTCCCCATTCTGCACATACGTCAAGTACGTGATCCCTGATGCAGGATCGATCCTCAACATCACGTTCTCAGCGCTCATGAGGCTTGCGAGATTCAGCTGATGCAGATCGGATGTCGTTTCATCCTGATACGTGATATGAACATCATAGACAGGAGAGAGCAATACCTCTTCTGCCGAAGCATCGTCAGAAGCCTCCCCACTCTCCGAAGCATCCGCCTCTTGAGCGCCAGAAGACGTTGCCTCTCCCTCAGAAGCATCTAAATCCTGCGAAGGCGCTGCAACACCATCGAAGAAGACATCGGCAACCAGGCCGTTATCCCATACCTGGTCCTCTGCCATGACATTGGGGCCAAGATCGGTTGCATCCACTGCCTTCACTTGGATGCCCACGATGGACCTACCAGTCTCGTTCTCGATGAGAAGGTTCGCTGTATCCGGCGATTCTTGGCCGATCACCATGTCGTAGACAGGCGCTTCGGGCTCGGGTGCTTCCTCTTGAACGCCCGCAGAGCATCCAACCAATGCAAGCGCTGCAGCGCAGGCAGCAGATGCTAAGGGCAGTGCTATCTTGAATCTTGATCTCATAGAGCTTGGTCCCTCTTCCCTCACGAGCATTCTCTGACTGTTCGAGCAGAATTATAGAGGGTACGGACGTGAACCGGATGATGCGAGAGCGGTATTCGCAAAATACCCCCAAGTGTGGGGACCTCAGAGAACCGGGACCTCAGCCGAGAAGACTTGGCGCCCATTCACCAAAAGAACGACCTGCAAGGACTCCTCAGCCCACGCATCCCTGCCGATGTAAGCGCAATAGCCAAGACCTTCTGTCTTTTCCGCCTGGAGGTAATAAGGCTGATAATCGCGAGAACGTGAAGCGTCTGACACGCGCACGATCACCTCATCGGAGGCCGCATCAATCCCAGAAACCTCACCAGCGATGGAAATGAGCGGCCCTTCTACCTGAGCTTCGCACGTGGCATGCGCTCCATCAGTGCTGATGTCCTCTCCAGACGCCTGCACCTCCTGCGAGATCTGGGGGCTAGGCGCTATGAACGGATCTGCTGCCAGATCAGCCAGATGTCGCTGAGCGCGTTCCACCACTACGCTGGCATATTCCCCATCCAACAGTTGCAAGCCGTCATAGGGGACCATCTTGTCGAAGCGCGCCTCCTCGAACTCGCAAGCGAAATACGGTAGAAGTCCCATGGCAAAGGAATCGCGGAACATGAGCAGCTTCCCATTCTCCGACGCTACGCCAAAGGGGTTCGATGAAGTGGGTGATGTCACCACGATGGCATCGTTGGTATCTGCCCCCTCAAGGAACTCCCAATAGCTGCCCGAACGCAGCGCTCCCGTTCGCCCACTGCCATCGTTCACTCCCGCCGCCGTCCAATCCGTCTCCGGGATGGCGCTCACCGGAAAGAGCATCCGATTCAGATCCCCGATGTAGTCATCGCGGGGCACCAGCATGTCAGCGGTGATGCCGGCTGATCTTAAGCCAAGCGCATCTGCCAGCCCATCATGGCCCAGCAGCGCCCCCTTCTCGGACCAATGCGAATCCCGCAGGAAGTATTGCACCCCTTCTGCTTGACGAAGGACCTGGAACTGGTCCGCATAGACGACGGCCGCCTCATCAAGCACAGCCTTCAACCTGTCCATGGCATCATTCGGCACGCCAGGCAGATAGGCAGGCATGTTCTCTGGGTAGAGCGCATTCTTGTCAGGTGCCACGGTGAAAGCGAATGACGCTCCCTGGGCCTCGCACCACTGCTGGAAGAGCTTCATGTTGTGCGCAATGCAGCGGATCTGGGCATCCGTAAGCGGCTCTTCCCTTTGGTAGTCACCCAGCGTCCCTGCGTAATACAGCCAGCCATCCACTCCGTCCACCACGGTATCTGCCACCGATATGCCAAAGAGCGCCGAATACAGCCTGGCATCCGCATCGATGACATAGGAACGATAGGCGAAGTGGTCATCGAAGTAGGCTCCGGCGTCCGCCAACACGTTCGCATTGAACGCCCCCTCCTGCACGAGCTCCGGCACAGGTGCCAGCTCACGATTCTCAGACGTCTCCTGATTCTGAGCCCAGAGCATTCCCACCGACGGTATGAGCATGATGAGGAACAGCACGATGACGAACACCCATCGCGCACCCTTGAGATCAGGGATATCCTTGCGAATGTCATTGCCAATGAAGGTTCCCACACATGCCTCCTAGAACCTGAAGTAGATGAATGGGCTGTACGCTCCACCAGCCAACGTAAGGAGGCAGATGACGAACAGAGCCACACAGGCCACGTCTGAAAGGACACCCCACAGCTGCTGCCGCGCCTCAGGCAGCTGAGAGATCTTGGCCTTCGCGCGAGGCAGCACGGGAAGAGCCGCCACCGCTCCTATGGCTAGCGTGCACCAGAACAGTGGCGTCGTCTGACCGCACCACGCCACCCATGAAGCGCTCTGCCAGTCCAGACCACCCAAGAACATGGCACCCAGCATGGCGAACCCCTGCTCAAGAGTATCTGCACGGAACAGCACGAAGGCAAGCGTGACCACCAGCAAACAGTAGATCCAGCCGATCGGCTTCGGCAGCTTGCGGATAGGGAGATACTCCTCAAGCAAGAGGAGCATACCATGGATGAGACCCCAGATGACGAACGTCCATGCGGCACCGTGCCAAAGCCCGCAGCACACGAACACGAAGATCTTGTTGACCACCGTACGTGGGCGACCTTTTCGGTTGCCGCCGAGGGGGATGTAGAGATATTCCTTGAGCCAGGTTGACAGCGATATGTGCCAGCGGCGCCAGAACTCTTTGATGGATGTGGAGATGTAGGGATAGTTGAAGTTCTCCTTGTACGTGAAACCGAACATGCGAGCCATGCCAATGGCCATGTCCGAATAGCCGGAGAAATCGAAGTATATCTGTAACAGATAGGCCATGGCTCCCAGCCATGCCAAGGGCACGTTCAGCGTCCCGGGATCTAGGGCGAACATCGCATCGGCGCACTTCGCCATGACATCCGCAATGAGCACCTTCTTCGCCAGGCCCACGCAGAAGCGCTTGAGGCCCGTCTGTACGCCCGCAAGAGTGATGGAGCGCTGGCCCAGTTGCTCATCCACGTCGTGATAGCGAATGATGGGGCCGGCGATCAGCTGCGGGAAGAACGAGATATAGAGCAACACGCGACCGAGATTCCTCTGCGCCGGCACATCCCCGCGATACACGTCCACGATGTAGGAAAGCGCCTGGAATGTGTAGAACGAGATGCCTATGGGCAACGCCAGCTCTGGTTGCGGAATGATGTCCGCTCCCAAGAGCGCATCCAGCATCCCCACCACCCAGTCGGCGTATTTGAACAAGCCAAGCGATGCTAAGCAGAGCGCTACCGAAAGGACGCAGAGCACCTTCCGCCTGCTTCCCGATGCGGCGCCGACCAATCGTGCCATGCCATAGACGAAGACAGACGTACCCATCATGAGGAGCACGTAGACCGGCTCGCCATAGGCGTAGAACAGCAAACTGGCTGCCACTAGCAGCCAGTTTTGGATCCGCGTGCTGCGCACTACCAGCGTCAACAGGAACGTTGCTGGCAAGAAGACGCAGAGGAACGCCAGAGAGCTGAATACCACGATCTATCAGCTCTCAGCGAACGCGCTTTGCAAAGCAGGAAAAAGCCACAGCGGATCAGATATAGGTGATGGGAGCATTCCCATAGGTGATCATATAGAAGTTGCGATAAGGCATTCGATTCTGCAACTGCGGGTCGCACACATAGGTGGCACCATCGATGTAAAGCTCAACCCAGCCGTGAGCCCCCGTCGTGCCGTTGCGATAGAGCAGCTCTCCGGCCACCGCCCGCGACTGATACCCAACAGCCTCTGCAAGCCATGCGAACAGGGAAGCGAACCGATAGCAATTGCCGCCGCCATTGTTGTACATCTCGATGGCGAAGGGAATGGACCAATTGCCCGAAGGATACTTAGAACCGCTGATGTAGGAGTATTCAAAGGCAACATAGTTGAACAACGTACCCAGATCCGTGCCCTTGCGGCTGATGATGTCGAAGAGGATGTAGTCCAGCTCCTCATTGCCGCTCACCTTCGGGATGCCCAGTACGCCATCGTTGTCTCCATGGTAGAGCCGTCCGTTGGATGCACGATAGTTGCCCCGCACCAGATAGCCCTGGTCTTCACGGCCGTAGAAGTCCTGATCGCCCAAAGTGAAGAGGCCAAGATGGGCTCCATAGAAGCCCGGTGCCACGCTGGAGTCCAGACGATAGCGCTCCAAGTGCCCGTCATAGATATCCGTCACCAGCCAACCTTCGAAGTCCGCCAGACGCCCGTCGTTGTCAGCAAGCGCCATCTGGGTATAGCCATTCCCTGACACCACTGCCTTTCCCCGCAGGACATAGGCCAGGTCAGGACGCCCGTAATAGGCCACGCCATTCACGCGGAAGTGCCCGACCATGCTCTTGCCCAGATTCGATACGTAATAGCGCTGCAGACTTTGTCCGAAGATGTCAGTGACTGTCCATCCAGCAGGCAGGAGGCGACCGTCATTATCAGCTAGGAACGAGGTGCCATCGCCGCAGTCCACCTTGCCGCGGGCCACATAACCCGTATCTCCCCGCGTGAAATGCTTCCAACCATCATGGGAGACGCCAGGAACCGCAGCATGTACGCGAGGATCGATGTAGTAGCGCTGCAGTTCCTGCCCGAACCCGTCGGTCACGTGCCAACCGGGGGCTAGCAGGCGCCCGTCGTTGTCAGCGAGATAGAACCAACCGGTGATGGGATCCCGATAGATGCCGCGCACCACGTATCCTTTGCCACTGATGCCATAGGCGAACCAATCAGAGCCCGCATCGATGAGACCTGTGGCCAGGGAGCCATCAGAGGAGAGCCAGTAGCGCTGCAGACCGCGTTCCCCATCAGGGGCAACGTCTGTTACCACCCAGCCCGTCGTACGCTTGCCTCCTTGGTAGTAGTAGGTCTTGCCATCCTGGATGTTCCATCCATCAGCCACAGCAGAAGCGGCAACGGGCTGCTGCACAGTGACCGCCGCAGCAGGTACCGCTGGCGCCGGCGCGGCAGCAACAGGTGCATGGATGGGTGTCTCTACGGGAGCAGGAACGGGTACGGGCGCAGCCACCTCTTCCCCGCTTGGCGCGGGATCCTGAGGGGTAGCCGGAATGTCCGCACCCTTCTCCCCTTCGTCAGGCGCGGTTATGTCTGAAACGGTGACATCCGGCGCCTCCGCGGCACCTTCAGCGCTTTCTTCAGTCACAAGGTCAAGAGCAGGAATCTCCGCCTCGTCCGCGAACGCCACCCCACCCAGGGAAAGCGCCAGCGCCGTTGAGAAGACCGTTATGGATATGAACTTGCGAATCATAGAGCACCTCCATCAAAACGCTACGGTCACATCGTAGCGGAAGTCGTCCGCGTAGCGGCGGCTTACGTTGTTGCAGGCGGGATGCGGGTTGCAACAACGTAGGCTTACGCATGAGGGCGCCCCTTCGGGCACCTCATGCTGCACCTCCGCCACGACAACTTGCCGCTGGTCTTCGTGGCGGTACAACCAGCAGCCTGCATCAGTTACCGCTTTGATTTCGCGTACCGGGAATACGTTGGTACACGATGACGTAATACCACACGCCTCCGTTCTTGTACACACCCACAGTAGCTTCAGTTGCAGTGTTGCATTGCATCATCTTCCTATGACCATCGCTTTGAGACCAGCGGGCGACCGCCTCTGCACCACTCATTTTCCATGTGCTGTACTGGAGGATGTCAGAGAAGTTGTCGCGCCAACCACTATCACTTGGCCCCTTCAAGCCGCCAGGATCTATTGCATGAATGAGCTGACCCTTCGCAGCGATGTGTTTTGCATCGTTGAATGCGTCCTGTTCTAAGACCTTGTTGCTAGTCCAACGAACCTGAGGCAAGCCTTTGGATGCTCGGAATCGGTTATACGCATTGAAGATATCAACGGCGACAGCCCGCTCTTCCGCATTCATGGCGTTGGCTGGTGCAGGAGGCGTTGGCGCTGAGCCCATCTTATACACGATGGCGAAGTACCACTTGCCATTCGGTGCCTTGAGAACTGACGTTGCCACACCGTCCACGTACTGGTAGAGCACCTTTTGCTTGTCAGTGGCACTCAGCTTGTTGAGCACGTTGTAGCCGTTATAGAACGGCTGCGTGGTGGAAGAATCCGCCACGCACTGGCATCCATTCGGCAATGTATAGCTGTACTTGCCGATGCCTTCACGGGAGATATAAAGGTTGTAGCAGAGGCTCTCGGCCGAGAGGTCCAAGCTGGACATGCCGTTGGGTTGAGATTTCCCATTGGCAGCGCGATGACTCCGGTACTTTGCGTAAAGTTGATCAGCTGACCATCTCTCGTCTGGATCAGGGGCGAACTGCTGTGAAGGCCTATACGCATTCTTCCACGTATTGTGCTGGGTCTCCTTGCCGTTGTCCCAATGGTAGTAGGTTCCACCGCTGAAGCCTCTGTGCAAGACGCCGCCCGTTGCATTGGTGGAAGCATTACTTCCATCGAACAGCACCCTACCCGGAGCAGGATCATTCACCCTGGTAGAGTCATCAAGCCAGTCATAGAGGACCGTCTGTTTGCCTGTGAGCCGCTTGCCGCTGGCGTCGTAGTACTTCGTCACAGTCTTTCCGTTCTGAGGCACGCCCTCCCAGCCCTTGGAAAGGACGCCACCGTTCATATCCGTCTTGTTGTTCGTGCCCTTGAGCCAGACCCACGCGTTGAACGCACCGGTATTCGTCTTGGGATTCGAATAAGTGAGATACTTTTGCCCCACCACGCGCTTGCCATTAGCATCGTAGTACTTCTGGATGCTGATGCCGTTCTGCTTCATCGTGGTGATGCCATAGCTCCGCGCGCCACCGCTCTGGTTGGAAGAAGAGCCATCTCCTGTAAAGAAGCACCATGCGTTGTATGAGCCGGTCTTGGTCTTCGGGTTGTCGTACTGGATGTATTGCTGGCCATGCACGCGTGCGCCGGCCTCATCGAAGTACTTCACAGCTGATCCGATGGTCTGCCATCCATACATGAGCGTTCCGCTGGAATTGCAGTAGCGCCAGCCGGGATCCCCATCCTTGGTGGTCTTGTTGAACATGGTCATATAGAACTCACCGGTCTTGCGCACGCCGGTGGTCGTATCGAAATACTTCGTCGGTGCATCGCCAACCCAGAAGCCCCAACCGAAGATCAAGTAGCCATCGGCATCGAACCCACGCCAGCCGGTGGCATTGCCTACAGCGCCTATACTGGAATCCTTAGTGGTGACGTTGTATTCCTTGTTCTTCACCATGATGCCGTTGGCATCGTAATAGCGGTACTTGCTATCAGAGATCTTCTGCCAACCGGTCAGCTTGGTCCCATCAGGCTTGATATATTGATCGCCCGTTGGAGTGGTGATATTGCCCTTTACTGCCGTCCATTGCGCATAGAGCGTTACGGACGATCCTGCCGCAGCCAGATTCTTGACCGTGGCACGATCTGAATAGGTAGAGCCCGTGCCGGAGCTGTTGGTGCTCCACCCCGTGAAGGTATAGTTCGTGCGTGTGAAGGTATTGGCGGGAAGCGTTGTGGTCACATCTCTCGCGAGCGTCCGAGATGACATGGAGCCGCTGCCACCATTGGCATTGAAATACACCGTGTAGTTCCTGTTCACCGCTGATGTGCTCTCCCATTGGGCATAGAGCGTGATCGTTGACATGGCGGGGCTTATATTCCGCACCGTCTGTCCGTCAGAATAGGTTGAGCCTCCTCCACCCGGCTGAGTTGCCCACCCTTTGAATCGGTAATTGGCACGGACGAATTCATTCTTTCTCAAAGTCGCATTGTTGTCGATGTAGCACCATGTTTGGGCCATCGAACCGGACCCACCATTTGCGTCATATTTGACGACATAGGAAGTCGGGGCAGCGCTTTCCTGATGCCATTGCGCATACAAGGTAATCCCTGATGTTTGCTCTGATTGATAGAAGACACCGCCATCTTGGTAGACCACAGTGTTACCTGATGGGGATCTGCCCCATCCAGTGAAAAAATAACCTGCCCGCGTAAAGCGATTAGGAGTCAACGGATCGTCACCGGTTGAAGCGAGATACTTATATTCTTGCGTATATGACGTTCCCGTACCGCCATTTGGCATAAACGTGATGGTGAATGGCTTGCCGACCCACTTCCACTGTGCGTAGAGAATGGTCGTAGAACCCGGATTCGCCAAGTTGAATACATAGGCACCATCCTCATAAGCAGTCCCGTTTCCAGATCTGTCTGTATTCCAACCAGCAAACTCATACGCGCCTAAAGCAATTTGATCAGAAGAATCAAACCGATTTGCTTCCAATTTCTGATAGGACCCTCTTGATACTTTCTGGGTATACGATGCGCCCAGACCCTCATCTCCTGGATCAAACTGTATCGTATACGTCTGCTCATCCCAGCAAGCACGCAGTGTGACTGTTTCTCCCGCCTCTGCTACATGAATGACATTTCTTCCATCATAGTAATACCTATTAGATGAACTGGTCCCTCCTATAGTCTCCCAATACTTAAATGTATGATTTGCCCATGTGAACTTGTTCAGGTCCAGATTACGTTCCTCATAGACACCTACGACCATATCCGGCATGGAACCAGTGCCGCCATTTGCATCGAAATGGATGGTATAAGTCTTCAGCTTCCACTGGGCATAGAGCGTCACCGTACCGCCTGCGTTTGCCAGATTCCTAACAGATGCACCTTTCGCGTAGGACGCGCCTGTGCCATCTGCGCGCGTGTTCCATCCTGTGAAATCGTATTTGTCGTTTTCATATTGATCAGAAGTCAGCAGCTCCGTGGTATTGATGCCCATGTTTTGATCAGGCACCCGGGCGCCCTGCGACCCGTTATATGTAACCGTGCCATCAGTGCTGTTCGGATCGAATTTGATGGTATATTGCGGGGCCACATATTCCCACACAGCGT
>CANODU010000046.1 GCA_947565185.1 uncultured Eggerthellaceae bacterium
CATTATGGGAAACAGAACAGATTTTATAAAAAGAGGAAGAAGAAAATAAAAAAGCCATAGGACACCCTGCCTGAGTTGAGAAGCATGCAGTGAGGCGCTTCACGTTGACGTGATCCTCATCGAAAGCCACAGGCATTCCTACCGTTTCAACAGTGGCTCCATCCTCAAGCTGGAGAAGGTATTTTCGCGTGCCATCCTGGGAACGGTCGACAGCCACAGACTCAGCTCCATTCAAAGGATAAGCCTCGCTCAACTTCTCGCGCAGTGCCTTCGAAAGATTCGTCATCTGCGCATACTCCGTCGCATTATGCTTATGGATCCATTCATAGAGCTGCTTTGCACGGAAGGATGGTTCGCCCAGATCAGTCATGATCTGAGTCAGCTCTTCCATGCTCATCTCTCGAATATCCGCCATGCCGCGCTCCATTCCGCAGTGACAATCCTTCGGTTCACAATTATACTTCTCGCAGCATCCCCCGAAGAAATGAGAACAAATGTTCGCTCACAGATCCCCGGAAGATTGCAAGGTCGCGCTCATAGCAGGCGGAACGAGCGGCGAGCGTCAGATATCGCTTGCATCGAAAGATGGTGCCATGACAGCCTTGAAGGAGGCTGGTTACCAGGTGGATTGGCTGGATCCAGCGAATCGGGACGACATCCGTGCGCTCATCGACGGAGACTACGATGTGGCTTTCCTTTGCCTTCACGGAAAAGGTGGTGAAGATGGCACTATCCAGGGATTCCTTGAACTGATCGGGATGCCTTATACCGGGTCTGGGGTGCTCAGCAGCGCCATCAGCATCGACAAGCAAAAGGCGAAGATCTTCTACGATACACATGGCATCAAGACACCAGCATCGTGTTATATCCGCAGGTCAGAGCCGTTTAATGGTCACGATATCACGCAACGGTTCGGCCAGAAGTGCGTGGTCAAGGCAGCCACGGAAGGATCATCGCTTGGCGTGTACATCGTAGAAGGCGAACAAGCCATCGAACAGGCCATCCATGATGCACAGGCCATCGATACCGCCGTTTTGGTGGAACAGTACATCGCAGGAACCGAGCTCACCGTTGTGGTGCTGGGCTCCGGCAACACCGCCGAAGCGCTCCCCATCATCGAGATCATCCCGCAAGCGGACTCCTATGACTTCGACTCCAAGTACGCACCCGGCGGTTCTGAGCATATCTGTCCAGCGCGGCTCACAAAAGAGGATACCGAGCGGATCAAGGCTACAGCTGTGGCAGCGCATAACGCGCTCTCCTGCCACGGCGTGTCGCGCACGGACTTCATCTTGGATGACAACGGCGACGCATGGGTTCTAGAGACGAATACCATTCCAGGAATGACCGAAACGTCGCTTTTACCCGATGCGGCGAAGGCAGCCGGCATCAGCTTTCCGGACCTCTGCAAACGGCTGATTGAGAGCGCGTTTGAGAAGCAGTTATCTCAAAACATGACTCCCAGTACGAAATAACCAAAAACCACACCTTAGAACGCTTCTCTGCGCTTCATACTCTTTTCTCATGAAAAGTGTGTCGGCATTGCTTTCGCAATGCCTCTATTCATGAAACGGCCTCACACCTTTTCGCTCACGCTCAAGGTGAACGGCCTAACCGGGCGTATAGCCCGGTTGAAAGACTCCGTGGGTGCCGCCAACTGGCGGCACGAATGAATGCGCGTCGTCAGACGCGCCACAAACTTCACCTAGGCCTGAGTTGTCTTGAGCAGGCATTTTTTTTGGGCAGCACTAGGATGTGTGTTATAGGTTTGTGCAAGCACAAACCTATGGATTGATAAATGTGCTGGCAGTTGCCAGCACCCACATCAACCAGCTACAGCCCTTGTGGGTGCCGCCAACCTATCTCTGGATTGGAAGACATTCCGTAGATGACGCGTAAGCGGCATCTCGTATAGATGCTTTCAGGTCGACGTGGGTGCCGCCAACTGGCGGCACGAGAACAAAACAATAGATCTGCGCAAAGCGCAGATCTATCACACCCTTGCTGCAGAGCTTCTACTCCTCCAGAAGGCGACTGATCTTGCCCAGGAGCGGCTCGAAGCTCACGCCGCGATCCATGAAGTTCGGCTGCTTCGCTGAGACGATCATGGCGTCATGCACGAAATTACCCGCAAATGCCACCGATTCGACCAGCGAACGTCCCGCCATCAAACCCGCCAGGACGCATGATGCGTACACATCGCCTGTGCCGTGCAGCATATACGGCACGTATTCGTTTTCCACTTCGATGATGTCAGGGGTGTTGATACCGCCGACGAAATTGCGGATAACGTTCTCACCCTCACGTTGGATGCCCTTCAAGACGACGTTCTTCGCGCCCTTCTCAAGCAGTGCTCGCACGATGCGCTCAGCCTCTGCATCAGGGATATCCACACCACCCCATTCATCGCCGATGGGCTCGCCCAAGATGATGGCCGCTTCGGTCAGGTTCGGCGTCAGCACATCAGCATCTTTCGCCAGATCAGCCATGGCGTTACAAAGCTCCGATGTGTACGTGGGATACACCTTGCCATGATCGGCCATGACCGGATCCACGAACTTGATGGCATCAGGGTAGGTCTGATAGAGCGATCGGATGATATCAACCTGTTCAGGTGCACCCAAGAAGCCCGAATACACGGCATCTATCTGGACATCGATGCCGCTCCACGCAGCAAGGTAATCTTGGAGGATGTCCGTGGTGTCGTGCATATACCAACCAGGAAAGGCCGTGTGCGAAGAGAACAGGCCCGTGGGTACCGGGCAGACGTCGCACCCAGCAGCAGAGAGCACCGGAATGGCTACGCCCAGGGAGCATTTCCCGTAACCGCAGAGGTCATGCACGGCGGCTACGCGGGGGATGTATGCGCCGTCACGCTCATAGAGGAAGACAGGATGCGGATCGCCATGGATCTGATCGTTTTCCAACTCGGTTTCGTTGTATTCCTTCATCATTTCACGCTCTCTTCTTTGCAATCCTTCATCGTTTCAAAGCCTATTCGTCACTTTCCTGCGCGTTTTCGCGCCAACTTCTCCTCTTCTTCCTCTTCGCCCTCTTCGATCTCGTCTTCGAAGATGGACCATTCATCCTCTTCTGGCTCATGATTCTTGTAGATCCTCTTCGTGCGGATCTCGAAGATCACGCAGGCGATGATGCTCAACACGATGCCGGCACCCACCAAGATCCCGATGCCCGCATACGTCTCGAACAAGAAATGATACAGCTCAGCGACGTCCATGTTCCGCCCTTTTCAACAATGTGCTTACCGCGAGCATTATGACGCAATGGAGGATATGCCGTGTCAGAGGTCAGCGTATAATCTGACGAAAACACGCCGAAAGAGGAACGAATATGTCACTAAAAGTTGCAGTTCTCATGGGTGGCCAATCCTTCGAACGTGAGTTCTCGCTCGAGAGCGGCAAGCTCGTATGCGACGCGCTCACGCAGGCCGGACACAAGGTGGTTCCGCTCGACACCACCAAGGAGCTCGTTCCCACGCTGCGCAGCGAAAAGCCTGATGTCGTCTACAACGCGCTCCACGGCAAGCACGGTGAGGACGGCACCATCCAAAGCCTGTTGGAGTTCCTCGGCATCCCCTTCGTGGGGTCACCCGCCAGCGTCTGCCATTGCGCGTACAACAAGGATGCCCTGCATTCCAGCCTGGCGAAATACCGCGAGATCACGGGGGACGTGGGCAACGCTTCATGGCCTCAAGGCATCTTCATCTCGAAGGACGCGTTCTTGGAAATGGGCGCCGCAACGGCGCTTGACCTGGTGCCGGAGCGCGTCATCGGCGGTTTCCCGGTAGCAGTCAAACCCGCACACGGCGGCAGCGCGCTGGGTATCCACAAGGTGGAGAATCAGGAACAGTTGGGCGAGGCCATCCTGGACGCGCTCTCCTATGACAACGCCGTGAATATCGAGCAATGGATAGACGGCGTGGAGCTGGCTGTTTCCATCTTAGGGAACGGTTGGGACGCGCATGTCCTTCCACCTGTTGAGATCGTCGCGAAGAACACGTTCTACGATTCGGATGCGCGCTTGAACGCCGACCAAGTGGACTTCTTCTGCCCGGTTAGGCCCGCATCGCTGTCGCAGGACCCGGCAGAGGCCGAAGCTATCCGCGCTGAGATCGAACGTGCTGCGCTGGAGGTCTATCGGGCCTACAGCGTGCGCGACTTGGGACGCATCGACATGATCTGGGATGGAGCACAAGCAAAGTGCTTCGAAGTGGACGTCTCCCCGGGCATGACCAGCCGGTCCCTCTTCCCCACGGCGTGCAAGGCTGCTGGACTCACCATGCCCGCGGTACTGGACCAGCTGGTCAGCACCGCCGCTGGTCGCGTCGCCTTCGAACGATAGCACCCACATCAACCTGAATATCTACCTGTTCATGTGTGTCGGCAGCGAAGACCGCGCTGCCTCTTTTGATGACGGCCTTACACCTTTCGCTCTGCTCAAGGTGAACGGCCTAACCGGGCGTATCGCCCGGTTGAAAGACCTCGTGGGTGCGGCCAAATGGTCGCGTATCAAGGGGACGGAGGAGTGAGATGCGCGACGCGCGTCTCACTCCTCCGTCCCCTTGATACGCTCGGGCAGAACTAAAGTTCTGCACTACGAAAAACAAGAAGCGTCTCACTCCTCCGTCCCCCTGATACAACCTGCCAGGCGCCCGCAGATCCTGTGCGTAGCCCCTGAAAGGGGCTGCCGCAGGATCTGCGGGCTATCCATAAGAGTTGCAGAGCCGAATGGGGGCATGGTGCGTTGAGCCGAGGTCAAGCCAAAGGAGCCGAGAAATCCACTTGCTCCGCGATCTTCGGAGCAAGTTAGTTCGAGGCGACGACGCGTCGAGGCGAACGCGTACCGTGCCCCCATGAAAGCAAAAGGATGTTATAGGTTTATGCAAGCATAAACCTATTGTCTAAAAGACGTGCGGCCAGTTGGCCGCACCTACGAGGAGGGAAGACAGCCTGATCCCCATTGGCTGCACCCACGAAGACGGGAAACAAGCCGGATCCCATGCACCGGCAGAAATCAACCGCCGGTGGGAATCGGCGTTCAAAAGTTGTGGAAATTCTGAGGTTTTTCCAGAGTTATCCAGAAAATGCACAGCCCGAAATCCACTTCGAAAAATACCCCCTTGCGCAACCCGAAAAATAATGCTTACCCGCGTGAACAGGGAAAAGTTACAGTTTGGAAACGCCCCAAAACCAGGTATGTTTTCAACATCACAATTCCACCACATTTCAGGCATTCAAAGTCCATTTGAAACTTGCCGTGACCTGCGGTTATAGTTCACATTGCTATACGTGGCTCACTATGCCTATACGTGCGCCCACGCGCGCGTATAAGGCACCTGAAACGGGGCGGGACCCGCTTCAGGTGCCGCTTCGGGGTTGCCCAAAGCGCAGGCATAGCTGTCACGCTGGTGCTGGGAAACACCAAGGCAGGAAGCGGGACGCGTCAGGAACGAACGTTCGTGATGCGTCTCACAACCGCGGGCACAGGCCCGCAGATGGGGAAAAGCACATGAGTCATCACGAACGTCTGAACGCCCATGGAAGCACGCGACTGGACGCCAAGCGCGCACAGTTCGCAGCGAAGCTTTCCGGGGCGCGGCATGGCGGGCAGGACAAGACCTGCGAACCGCATGCCGCAGATCCGCATGCTCAGGCAACGGCCACCACGGCCAGCGCCAAACCGAAGCATGCCCTCATTCGCAAGCGCGTCGTGCGCGTTGCGAATACGTGTCCCGTCAATCGCGGTCGACGCGTGTCCGATTCCCTGGACACCGCGCCGGTGAATGCTGCGCCTCAGTCAGAGCCGCAGCAACCGCTCGCGCCTCACGCGCCTTCAACCCAGACGCACCCGGCCACCCCATCGGCCGCGCGCGCGTCCCGCACTGCCTCCCAGAACAAGAACGCACATATATATAAAGGTACGATCGCCATGAATGAATTCACGGAATCCACCACCATGTCGAACACGGTCGCAGCGGGCGAAACCGCCGCAGGCGAAACCGCAACCGCCGCAAGCGCCCCGCACGCAACCGCAACCAAGCGCGCCGCCGCCGCGAAGCCGGCCCGCAACGCTCACAAGGCTGCCAGCACGCGCAGCGCCCGCGCCCGCAAGGCTGCCGCAACCCAGCAGCTCGCGGCAGCGCCCAAGCGCCGCGGAGTCGCCCTCCGTACGCTGACGGCTGCAGCTCTGGCCGCCACCCTCTGCTTCGGCAGCGTCGCCAGCGCGTTCGGCACCAACGCCGACGCTGATTCTGCGGCGGCAGACGCGCAAGCCACCACCCAAGAGCAGCCCTCCAACACAGGCAACGCAGCCGGCCCCGAAGCCGGCACCGCTGACACGGGCAACGACAGCACCGCCCAAGAAACCCCAGAAACGGACGTCCCCAACGCCGCAACCACCACAGGCGGCGAAGGCGCGGCCGCCGCGGGCGTGGACATCATCTCCACCACCACCCGCTTGGTAGACAGCAGCGCGGCCGGCACCGCCATCAGCGGCACGGTCAGCATGAACGCCGACGCTGACGTCTTCCAGGTGGACGGCATCATGTACCGCGCCGTCGTCTCCAGCCAGCGCGCGTCGGAGATCGGCGCCACGCCCACCGCGGCCGTCATCGGCCTCACGGACAGTCAGCTGGGCACGGACGCTATCGAGATCCCGGCCACCGTCACCAGCGCCGGCGTAGACTACGACGTCGTCGCCATCGGCGAACGCGCGGCCGACCAGGCCCGCATGGCCGCTGACCCCACCGCCTCTGACGCCGTCCGCAACGTGCACCTGCTGGGCAACGGCGCCGGCGCCACGGGCATGTCCGCGGACAACGCGGCACTGGCCAAGCTGGTCCTCCCGGCAACCATCGCATATATAGATGTAGACGCCCTCGGAACCTTCGCGAACCTTGAGACCATCGAAGTCAACGCTGAGAACGACATCTTCGCCGGTCACATGGGCGTCCTCCTCACCACGGACACGGACCTCGCCACCAACGCGGACAGCATCCGCACCGCGGACGCCGTCCAGGTGGCGTTCATCCCTGCGGCCATGAAGAACGTCTCCCTCCCGGAGCACGCCACCAGCATCGCGCCCACGGCGGCGCCCTACGCCAAGGCTGTGGCCAGCTTCCACGTCCCGGCGGCCAACGCCACCTTTACCACCACCGCTGACCTCCTCCTGCGCGCTACGGACGCGGACGGCGCCACCATCGCGCCCGCCAGCGCCAACGGCAACAACCCCAACGCGGCAACCCAGCTCGCCGTCGCCCTCCGTGCGGCCGGCAGCGGCACCGCCACGGTGCTTCCGGAAACGGCCACCTACAATGACGTGGCCCTCCCCGTCACCACCATCGACGCCGGCGCGTTCAGCGCCAGCGCGGCCCGCGTGCTGACCTCCATCGTCAGCCCGGCCACCATCACCAGCATCGCGCAGCAGACCACCGTCGAAGAGAACGGCGAAGAGCGCCAGCTCACCCCGCCGGCCTTCGAACCGGCCACCACCGAACGCGCCACCGTCGCGCTCGCTTCCACGGACGACGCAGCTACGGCTTCCTGGCGTGACGCTGGCTTCCAGAAGTTCGTCCAGATCGGCCAGGCCGGCGAACAGGAGACCGTCGAAGGCGCCGGCGCCGCCGAAGAGGGCGGCCAGATCACCGGCAACGTGGAGCTCACCGCACCCGGCGAAGAGCTCACGCCCGGCACCGCCACCGCGGGCCTCACCTACACGCTGCTCCCTGACATGACCGTCGAAGTCGGCTGGTCCGGCCGCACCTCGTTCGCCACGTCGCTGAACATCCCGTCCAGCGCCAACATCGGCGACGTCAGCTACCCGGTCAGCTCCATCGCCAAGGAATCCTTCCGCGGCGCAACCATCCAAACGCTCACCCTCCCGGCAAGCCTGCGCTCCATCGGCGAATCCGCGTTCGAGGGCACCACGCACCTGACCACCGTTGACCTGGGCGCCAGCCTGCGCACTATCGGCTACGCCGCGTTCAAGGGCTCCGGCATCGAAGAGCTCTGGCTCCCCGAAACGGTCACCACGGTGGGTGGCGAAGCGTTCGCAGACTGCGCCAACCTCACCAAGATCATCGCGCGCGGCGAAGTGGACACCGTGGCAGATACGGCGCTCTCCGGCTGCACCAACGTCACCATCCTGGTGCCCAAGGACAAAGCCGGCAACTCCGCATGGAACGCCGCGAAAGGACTCCTCGTCTCCAACATCCAGGTGGTCAGCTATGGCATCAACCTGCCCGTTGACACCCTGACCGTCGAAAAGGGCGGCACGGCGAACGTCTTCTCGGCGAACGCCAGCACGGCCAGCACAGCCGGCACCAGCACCGGCACCGCCGAAGAAGGCATGGACAACCTGAACAACGGTGCCACCGCCGGCACCCTTGGTGACAACAGCGCCAGCAACACCGGAGGCGCGCAGGAGATGGCCGCCGGCATGCTGGGCGGCGCCTCCGCTACGGCCACCCAGGCCCAGAACGCCGCCTCGGCGGGCAGCGCGGCCAACAGCGCCAACAGCAACAACGCCAGCGCTACCGAAGCAGCCGAAACCAGCGAAGAGCTCACCGCCGAAGCCGGCGGCAGCACCGTCACCGCTGAGGACCAGGCCGCCAATCGCACGGCCTCCTTCGTCACCGAAGAGAACACGCAACTCGCGCTTCTGGGCGTGCAGACCGAATACAACTACCCGGCCTCGGAGCTCTCCGTCAGCACCAACGGCACCGTTCGCGCGTACGAAGAGGGCGAATCCGAAGTCACGGTCACGCGCACGCTGAACAACCAGACGCTCGCCCAGGCCTCCCGCCAGGTGCTCGTCCCGTCCCGGGCCGCCGCAGCACCCGCCGCGGCAACCGCAGCCGCCAATGCAGCGCCGCGCGCTACCGAAGGCGAATTCGGTGAGCTGATCGACTCCTACTTCAACAATGACTCCGCCGTCGGCGGCCCCCAGAACTGGGGCGGCAACACCATCCTCTGGGATGTCCGCACCACCATGGGCTACCCGGCAGAGCCCACACTCATCATCTATCCCAATGGCATCGGCGATCACATCGCGCCCGGCGGCACCGCTCCTTGGCTTGACCCGGCCACCAACAACGGCCTGAACGTTAACTCCATCAAGCGCGTCCTGGTCCTGGGTGACAAGCAGATCAACATGTCCGGCATAGACTCCGGCATCTTCCGCGGCATGGAAGGTCTGGATCAGATCCGCTTTGACCATGATTATCTGGACAGGAATTACTACCGGGCCCAGTTCAATGACCTGGGCGGCTTCGACTTCTCCACGGCCCACTCGCTGGCCAACATGTTCAACGGCTGCAAATACCTGACCTACTTCGACATCCCGGACATGTGCACCAGCCCCAGCGTGGACATGACCTCCATGTTCGAGAACTGCGACAACCTGGCCACCGTCCGCTTGACGTCCACGGACTCATCCACCATCGGCTCGGCCAACAACATGCAACGCATGTTCGCCAGCTGCGACTTCCTCGGCTCGCGCGGCGCGCCCACGGGCAACCTGGATGACGGCTACATCTATAAGATAGACCTTTCGGGCATCGGCACCTCCCAGGTGGAGGGCGACTACGCCTCGTTCGGCTCCGCGCAGTCCGGCATGCAGGACATGTTCATCGAATGCCCCAACCTCGTCACGTCCTACACCGCTCAGGCGGGCAACGGCACCACGCCGCAGAGCTACCCGGACACCAGCACCAAGATCGCCATCGGCCCGGGCTGGACCAAGGTCCTGAACGGCTTCTTCTGGAACCGCACCGTCATCGACAAGTTCCCCAGCTACGTGCTGGGCGCGTCGGTTAACGTCTACGGCGGCCCCACGGATGAGGTCTACCTCATGCGTCGCCCCAACGCGCAGTCCGAAGACAACGGCTTCACCTACACCTACAACGGCCGCATCAACCTCATGGACGAAGCAGCCATCCAGAACATGACGCGCTGGGTCGTGCGCGAATACCTCATCTACCCCGAAGCCATGATCAAGACCCTGGGTGAGGTGGGCAACAGCTACGGCGAACTGGTCACCGGCGGCATGGTCGGCCGCAACACCTCCAGCGCCATCGACTTCGGCGACTCCGTCTTCTTCAAGCTGCTCCGCAACCAGAATGACGGCAAGCTCTCCCTGGTCATCTACCCGAACAGCAACGCGGGCTACGGCCCCAACGGCGCGGCGGGCAACGGTCAGCTGGCCAACTTCTCGGACGCCAAGCCGGCGCCCTGGTCAGCCGGTTACGCGCCAGAGATCGTGCGCGCCTACGTCTATCCCGGCGTGGATGCGGGCGAATCGCTCTACAAGGCCTTCGCGGGCCTGCCCAACCTCAAGGTGGCAGACCTCTCCAACCTGAACGTCACCTCTGACACTAAGAACGTGACCTCCATGTTCGAAGGCAACACGTCCATGAAGTCGGTCTCCAACGTGGACACCAGCAACATGTACCTCAACGGCATCGGTGAGACGTTCCGCTACCAGGCGGATGCGGTCGGCATCTGGCTCGGCAACAACTGGGACTTCTCCGGCACGGAGATGGCAGACCGCATGTTCTACGGCTGCTCTGAGCTCATCTATGCAGAGATCAACGGCCACCGTGACGGCTCCGCCTTCACCAAGGAGCACTTCAGCGCCACCAGCATGTTCGCGAACGCGTTCAACGCCACCACGGGCAGCATCTACAACCGCGACTCGCAAGGGCGCAACTACGCCACGGTCAAGCTGCTGAACCTGGGCAACAGCCCCAACGCGAACCTGTCAAACATGTTCGACAACGCCTTCAACTCTGACTTCATCCTGGCTGACCACACTGAGGCTCACCTCATCAATGTCGGCAACGGCGATGGCGCCAACCTCACCAACATGTTCTCCGGAGCGAAGAAGCTCTACTCGCTCGGCGTCAGCCTCAACTCGTATGGCCGCAACAACACCGGCTTCAACACCGTCGGCAACGGCGAAGGCGCCAACCTGACCAACATGTGCGCCGGCGCCACGGGCCTCTCTCAGGTCCAGGGCACCAACATCGGCAACGGCACCAGCGCCAACCTCACGGGCATGTTCTCCTACCTGGGCTCTGACAACGGATACACGCCCACGGGCAATGACTTCTACATCCGCCTGACGGACTTCGGCACGGGCACGGCGGCCAACCTCACCAACCTGGTGGCCAACTCCTTCACCGTTGACGGCTTCAACGGCAAGAACGTCCTGTTCAGCATCCAGAAGAGCACCACGCCGGCCATCGCGCCGGGCGAAGGGGCCGCGGAGATGGCAGGCCTTCTGGGCAACGCTACGCACTTCACGCGCGTGGACCTGCGCGGCCTGCCCGCCATGATGACGCGCGCCACGGCCAACGACATGGAGATCCAGCCCAATCTCTCCATGGCCAACGCGTTCCAGGGCCTCACGCACATCACGCGCGTCATGCCCACCGCGTCCACGGCTGATCCCAACAACCTGGACAACAACGCCATCCTGCTGCGCCAGGGTGCCAACTTCATGAACGTCGCCAGCTTCGAAAGCACCTTCCGCAACATGACGTCGCTCCAAGAGGTCAACCTGGAGGGCTTCTTCGTGCACAACACGTCCACGAACCCCACCACCGTGGTGATGACCTCCATGTTCGAAGGCTGCTCGTCGCTCGCGAAGGCCAACCTGGGCCGCGGCACGGCCACGCCGGCTCCTGACACGGACAACACCATCTGCGTGCGCGTCATGCAGTACCTGTTCAAGGGCAACGCCGTCCTGCACGACGTCAACCTCTCCGGTCTGGACACCGGCCGCACGCAAGGCTCCATCAACGCCTATGGCGAAACAGCGTCCGGCATGTTCGGCATGTTCGAAGGCGCATCCCTCATCGTGAACGCCAACGGTGACGGCAACACGCCCACACCGGGCAGCAATCCGGCGCAGATCACGCTGGGCACCGGCTGGACCAAGATCTGGAACGGCTTCTTCTGGTCACGTCCCACGCAGGCGGGCAATCCCACCTACGTCATGCAGCCGAACGTACAGGTGTACGTGTCCGGTGGCCCGGACAACACCGATGACCTCATGGTGTGCCCCAACATCTCCATCGGCTCGGCGAAGTACCAGTTCCGCGGCAAGATCCTGCTCTCTGACAAGGCAGCCCTGAACCGCGCCATCTACTGGGTACAGGCCGGCTACGGTGAGAACCTGGACTACAGCAACATCGGCCAGACGCTCGGTACCACTGGTGAGGCCTTCGGCTCCACCATCATGGCGGGCGGCTTCGTCGGCAAGCGTGACGTCAACAGCGGCGAGAACGTCATCTGGGTCATCCGCAACAGCGGCCCCAACACGCGCGGCACGCTGCTCATCTATCCCGCTGAGGGCTTGGCCTCCGGTGAAGACACCACGCTGCAGGCCTTCGACGGCAACGGCAGCGCGGCGCCGTGGTCCGGCGTGGCTCAGCATGAGCTGGCCGGCTATGAGAACAGCTTCCAGCAGGTGAAGGTATACCCCGGCGTCAAGGCCAACACCACGCTCACCTCCATGTTCGAAAGCTGCGGGCAGCTGCAGCACGCTGACCTCACCAACCTGCAGATCACCACGGACACCACGGACATGTCCCGCATGTTCGCGAACTGCCCTGAGCTGCGCGGCGTGCGCAACACCATCGGCAGCCCCACGGGGACCAGTGTGCCCAACGGCACGGATCTGGGCAACGTGAACGGCGGCGGCGTCCAGTTCGCCAACGCCACCAGCGGCAATGGCACCACCACGGCCGTCACCACGGTTGCGGAGATGTTCCAGAACTCCTTCCAGGGCACCAACACGCCGCAGGTCGTTGAGCTCAACGGCTTCCTCAACGGCACGGGCACCCTCAACGCGTCCTCCATGTTCCAGGGTGCCACCAACCTGACCAACGTCACCATCCAGAACATGGCGGCGGGCACGGACGCCACGCTCAATGCGGCCTCCATGTTCGAAGGCGCGGGCACCTCGCAGGCGCCTGAAGGCGTCACGCCCGTGAGCGACGGCCTCGTCGTCAACATCGTCAACATGGGCAACGGCGCCACCTCTGACTTCAGCAACTTCTTCAAAGGTGCGGACCGCATGACGTCTGTGGCCATGTCCAACGTGGCCAACGGCTCCAACGCCACGCTGGAATCCGCCTTCGACGGCACGGCGCGCATGAACAGCGTCACCCTGAGCAAGGTGGCTCAGGGCGCGGGCACGTCCGTTAAGTACATGTTCGCGTCCTCGCTGGGCGTCACGGCGCCCGGCTCCAGCTCCTGGAGCAGCTCCACGCCCGTGCAGGTCACGCTGACTGATTTCGCCACCACCGGTGCGAACCTGGAGGGCCTGTTCACGAACAGCTTCCAGCTGCAGAACGCGGGCGCAACCATCACCTGGAACGGGGCTTCTGTCACCGCTCCGGCAACGAACAAACAAATGTTCGCCAACTGCCCGAACCTCGATCGCGTGAACCTCGTGGCGCTCAATGAGGCCTCTGCGGACGTCTCTGAGATGTTCAAGGGCTGCGACAATCTGGCTGACGTCCGCCTGGGCGCCGCTGACAAGGAGAGCGGCTTCGGCGCGTATGTCTCCTGGGATATGAGCAAGGTGACCAACGCTGACAGCATGTTCGAACATGCGTTCGCTACGGATCGCGCGGCCATCAGCTTCATGGCGAAGGACATCAACGCAGGGCAACCGTCCATGCGCTACTTCCTGAAGGACGCCTCGCAGCTGAGCAAGGTCGTGTTCTCCTATGACACCACCAAGGGTGCGGACGGCATCCAGTCCGCCACGGACCTGCGCAATGCGTTCGAAAACTGCGCCAACCTGGTAGAGCTTGACCTCACGGGCATCGGCACCACAGCCATCCCCGGTGACAACAGCTCGTACGGCGAATACTCCACCTATCAGTTCAACATGTTCCTGGGCGCCACCAGCCTGGTGTCCGAACGCGGCGGTCAGACGGCATCCAACATGCCGGCCGTCATCAAGATCGGCCCCAAGTTCACGAAGGTCCTGAACGGCTTCGTCTGGGGTCGCGACAGCTCCACGTCTGATCCCAGCTACGTGCTGGCGGACAACGTCTCCATCGAGGTCTACGGTGGTCCTCAGTCCTCCTCCAACCTCATGCGCCGCCCGAACGCCCAGCTGGGCTCTGGCGAGCCCTACCGCTTCACGGGCAAGGTGCTCCCCTCTGACGGCGATGCGCTCACGCACATCAGCGTCTGGGCAGCTCAGGACTATGCGTCCGTGCTGGATTACGCGAAGACCAGCTCGGCCTTCGGCACCTATGGCGAATACTTCGGCGAGATCCTGGCTGGCGGCTTCATCGGCGATGCAGCCGTTGACGGCGATGGCCGCAGCGTCATCTGGGTCATCCGCACCAAGGATAAGTCAGAGAACTCCAGCTCAGGCACGCTTTTGGTCTACCCGAACAACCGTTCGAATGTGAATGACCCGCTCGCGGCGGGCACCGCAGGCACCATGCGGGCCCTCACCACGGGTGCGCTCGCACCGTGGGCTGCAGGTGGGGT
>CANODU010000047.1 GCA_947565185.1 uncultured Eggerthellaceae bacterium
GATAGGCCGAATAGAGCTCCTTGTTGATCTGATCGTTCACGAGGTCATACAGCTTCTGATCCATGCTGATTCCTTTCGCTTCGCTGCTTTCCGATGTGGACGGAAGTATACCCCTTGCTCTCATGCACAAAAGCCTTCTTCGCGAAGTTGTCCTCTGAGAAACAGGCCCTTAACAAAGGGGTGAGAAAGCAAGCGACAGGCGCTGAATGCCCTGATGGAGACCTAGAATCCAAGCATAGGATAAACCCAAGGAGCAAAGGAGCCCATCATGGCTGACGCAATGAACGATTTCACCACTTCTGAGGCAGCGAAGGCACAGGATGCCGCGAAGGACCTTGAGCGCATCGAACAGGAAGTCGTTGCCGAGGCTGAAGCATCCGTAGAAGATTTCGACGCCCTGGGAGACGAGCAGGCAGCGGCTGAGGCAGCTGAAACCGCATTCACCTTCGAAGAGGCGCAGAAGTAGAGCAGCAGGCACACGAGCCCTGCGAACGAGGAGCCCCTCTGCGGGCTCCTCGTCCCTTTTCTGGGGCGCCTCTTTTGGTCGTAGATGCCGCTGACGCGTCATCTACGGAACGTGTTGGCTGGACCTTCCCGTTGGGGATGCCCCCCGTAGATGCGCATCCGATCTTGATGTGCATCGAACCTGACGGGTAGATGCCGCTTGCGCGCCATCTGCAGATTCTGACCCGCGATCAGCGCTGGTAATACCGAGACGGGCCCTTCCAGACCTTCCAATCCGTCTCCCACCAGATGTCCTGCACCTGGGAAACGGTGTATCCGCGCGTGGTCTCCGGTGTTGTGTCACGCGGGTCAGTGCCGCGGGATGCCCACATGATGTTCGCGCCCGCCTGCGCGCAGAGCTGGCTGGGCTCATGCGAGCAATTGCCCTTGACCTCAGGCCCGGTGCCCAGTGCGATGGCACTCGCGTAGGTGGCAAGCCGCCCATACGGGATGTCGCCATACTCCTGGAAGACGCTTCCGGGCACCGTGGTCCGGCGCATGGCTCCGCTGAACGCAACGCCAAGGTCGCGCGCCATGAGGATGAGGTCGGCTATCTCTTCGGGAGCATGTTCCGGTCCTATGGGCTCGATGCAGTTGCCTACCGGGATGCCCGCATCCAGCGCCGCTTCGATAGTGCGCACGCGCACATCGGCCTTGCAGTTCGTGTACGTCCCCTCGCCTAAGCGGATCACGTGATAGACGCCCCCGATGCCCACTTCGGCCAGTTCGCGCGCATAATCTGGTCCGAAGTCCGATATGTTGGCCACCACCGGGATATCAGTGACAAGCGCCGCCTTCACCTGTGCCGCCGTTTCTAGGAACGCGCGGTGTCCGTACAGCGCCGTGGTCACCAGATAGAGCGCATTCGCTCCCGCCGCTTCCAGATCCCGCGCATCTTGGATGACCTTCTCGATGGGATAGGTCACCTTCTCCGTGAAGACGCCGTTGATCTCAGCGAACGAGCAATACTGGCAATTCATGGGGCAGGGTGCTGCATCCAATCCTATGTGCGCATGCACCTCAGCAAAGCCATCATTGAGCAAGGACGTGAACTGACGCCCCGCCTGCCAGATGGCGAACGATTCAGGAGAGAGGTTCTCCACGGACAAAAGCTGGATGATCTCTGCGCGCGTGAGCAAGGTGCCATCCAGGGCCTTGTTGATGATCTTGATGATGCTCTGATCCATAGCGTGCTCCGAAGGGGCTCAGTGGTTTGATTGATGTGCGCTAATAATAGCGTATGCCTAGAACGTGGCACCATGAAGCGCTTCGCGCATCCGGCGAGCAGCCTGCTCATTCATCTGAGGGATGCGATGATCCATGAGCTCCACCAGCTTCTGCTGATTCAGGGGCACCATGCCCTCGAAGCGGATGATGTCGGTATCATGCGAACAGTTCACCATGCACGTGCAGCTCAGATGCCGGACGAACGTTTGGATCTCGCGCGCTATCTCCCCTTCGGAGGGCGGTTGCCACCGGCCCGCTTCTATGTCATGCGCCAGCGGCCAATCCTTGGTGGGCGTGATGGTGACCACCAGGATGCGGCTAGGGCCTGCTTGGCTGAACACCTCAGCCGAAGCCAGCGCGTTCTCCTGCCCGCGCCCTGCCCCGGCCATGCCGGCCAGATAAAAGAACGTGAACCTCATGCCCGCATCGTGCAGCCGCTGTCCCTGCTCCACGATATCAGCTGCCACATGTCCCTTCTCCATGAAGGCCAGCGCCTCATCGAAGCCGCTCTCAGCGCCTAGGGTGATCTCATCCACCCCACGCGCCACCAGCCGCTTCAGATCCTCATCGGACTTGTGCTCGATATCCATGATGCGGCAAAAGCCGCCATAGCTCTTCACGGTGGGGATGCGCTGCTCTACCTCGTCGAACACGGCTTCCAGCTTCGAGACGGGCAACGCGAAGGGATTGCCGCCCGTAAGATAGATGCGGCGCAGGTCCGCCGTAGCCGTTTGGGCGATCTTGTCTATGTCAGCCGTGATCTCATCCATGGGCAATGCGGTGAAGGGAACGCCCGTGAAGATGTCGCAGAAGTGGCACTTCCCATGCGAGCACCCCGTGACGATCTGAAGCATGGGACTGCTCATATCATGAGGCGGTCGGTGTTGAGGCGATTCGATGAGCATGGCGCCCTCCTAACCCTGATCGTGTTGCGCCCACTGTAGCAGAGCGGAGATGCCGCGCTCGCCTGTTGCGGAGGAATCACGCGCAACGATTTTTGCTGCGGAATAGCGTTGGGTGCTCAAATGATCGGCAAAGAGAACGAGAACGTGGTGGCATCCGGCGTGCTCGTCACCGTCAGATCCGCCTTCATCTGATCAGATAGGCCCTTCGCAATGGCCAGTCCCAACCCGTGACCGCTTCCTGAGCCATGCGCTTCATCTCCACGATAGAAGCGCTCGAAGACATGATCCAGCTTTTCAGGTGGTATGGGGTTCCCCGTATTCGACACGCTGAACCACGCGCCGTCAGCCCTGCGCGCAAGCTGCACGCGCACCACTCCATCTGCATCCACATACTTGCAGGCATTGTCCAACAGGATGCGCACAAGCTGCGCCACCGCATCCGATAAGCCACGAACCGCTATCCCGTCCTCCACGTCCGCCTCAAGGGAGAAGCCGCCTTCGAACGCGCGGGATTCGAACTGCAAAGCGATCCCTTCCACGATGCGAGATGCATCCGCAACTGCATCGCCATCGCTGCCGCTTCTCCTATCCAACGCCTCATCGATGCTGGCAAGCGCCAGCATGTCATCCACGAGGCCCTCCATCTCATGCACCGATCCCTGCGTGGAGCTCAGCCATTTCGCGCGCGTCTGCGCGTCTGTCTCAGGCTCGTCCAAGAGGATCTCCGTGTTCGCCTTGATGATGGCAAGTGGCGTCTTGAGCTCATGGGATGCGTTCGATATGAACATGCGCTGCTGATCCCACGCCCGGCGAACGGGCCGCAATGCCCAGCGCGCAAAGAGGATGCTGACCGCAAAGAAGACGATGAGCGCGCCCACGCCCACGATGGCGAAGATGGGGATCAGCCCGCGCACGCTGCCGCCAGCGCTGTCATCCGCAAAGGCCACATACAGCACATCCCTGACACTGCGCTTCAGTAGGACCGTCCCCGAAGAGAACGGGGTGACCTCACCGGCAGGCGCGGCCTCAGCTGCCGCGCCAGCATCGGCAAGCACACCCTCATCCAAGAGCGCGCCCGTACGCGGAGCGGACGAGAGCGTTTCGCCTTCCAGCACATACACCGCCACCGGCATGGGTGACCGGTCTTCAGGATGACGCCCCAGTTCAAAGGGAGCGAAGCCTCGCGGCGCGCGCCCATCATCGGCAGCGGCGTCGATGGCAACTGCCATGTCCGTTGCCAGACGATCCGCTGTCTGCTGATAGGTCATGGCCCCGATGCAGGCGAACACGCTCAGCAAGATGATGGTGACCACGCCCATCACCAGCGCTACGAATTCGATCTGCAGCTTACGGAACATGCCGAGCCCCATCCTCTTTCGATCCGCTCACGCATCGCTCGCCGCACTGAGGCGGTACCCCACACCGCGCTCTGTTTCGATGCGCACCTGCGAACCCATGAACGCCAGCTTCTTGCGCAGCATGGAGACATAAGCGTCAATGGTGTTATCTTCCACCTGCTCTACCCCGCTCCATGCACCGTGCGCGATCTGCGCGCGTGTGAGCGTCCGGCCCTCATTGCGCATCAGCAGATCCGCAACTATGACCTCCTGGTCGGAGAGCTGCATGGATTCGCTTCCGCAGGACAAAAGATACGTGCGCGCATCCAGCGTGAGGTCTCCCACGCAGAGGGCCTCATCCGGCTCATGTGCTTGGCGACGCGTGAGCGCTCTCACGCGCGCCAGCAATTCCTGCGGCGAAAAGGGCTTCGTCATGTAATGGTCCGCACCGCCATCCAGCCCTTCTATCTTATCAGCCACAGCGCCCAACGCTGTCAGCATGAGCACCGGGGCAGACACGCTTTCCTGACGCATCTGGCGCACAGCGTCGAAGCCGCTCATGCCGGGCAGCATCACATCCAGCACGATGATGTCATAGATGCCGCTTCGCGCGTATGCCACCGCCGTCACGCCATCTGCCACAGCATCCGCATCGCACCCGTCACGCTCCAAGATATGCACGAGGATATCTGCCAGCTTCGCGTCATCTTCGACAACGAGCGCTCTCATGCAGACATGCCTCCCCTCATCCCCGCTCTGCCAGCTGGTATGCCACCATTCTGCATCATATCCAACCCCTCTCCCATGACCAGCCCCATGGGAACGCCATCAACGCTGACGGCGAATGTCTGGCCCGATCCGATCTCTGACGCCGAAGCAAGCACATTCGCGAAATCCGCGCTTGCAACAAGCGTTACCAGCACAGTGCCATCCGCATCCATGAGCGCCACCTCTTGACCCGCCTTCCCTGAGACGTTGCCATAGGCAACAGCCTGGGCAGACGCATCCAACCCCTTCGTGGACCCCACTGATCCCACCATGAGCACGGTGCCACCATTGATGGCGCCGCTCAGGTCATAGTCCAGCGACCCATCCATGCCCCTATTCGGTCCGCTCACGCATACCACGCCGCCATTGATCTCCACGTTGCCGTTGCTGTCGATCCCATCGTTGCCTGCAGACAGGTCAAGCGTCCCACCATTGATCTGGATGAGGCACTCATCGCTCGACTGAACCATCTGTTCGCCCATGCCCCCACCATTCGGCATGGCGCCGAATGGCCGATCGTCTGCGGGTGCATCTCCCGACACAGCTGCGCGTCCAGGTGCTTCCTCAAGCATTGCGCCATCCGTGGCATCCGAATCAGAGAGCGCCGCATTCAATGCATCATCAGAGGCCACGATCCGATGCTCGCCACCGTCGATGATCACCTGCTCGCCCTCATAACCCTCATAGCAGCTCTCCACGTCCACCGTGCCGCCCTTCAGGTAGAGATAGGCATCCGTGTGGAACGCGTCATCCCCGGCATTAACGGTGAAGGAGCCATCCGCCACCTTGATGCAATCCTTGCCCCGAAAGGCGTCTTCCACGGAGGTCACATCGAACGTACCGCCCGTGATGACCAGATCATCATTGGAGCAGATAGCATGCTTGTAGGAGCCAGTCACGCTCAGTGCGCCGGCACCGTTGAAGGTCAGGTCATCGCGGCTGAACACCACAGCGTCGCGATCGTCATCCTCGCCCTCCAGCTGATATGCTTCCCCGTCTGAGAGCGCATTCTGAGACCCTTCTGCTAAGGTGACGAAGCATTTGTCCGCATTCTCCACGAGAAGCGCAGGACCGGCTTCGTTATGGATGGATGCGCCATCAAGCACGATCTGCAGCTTGTCCTCATCCCCCGCGGCAACCACGATGCTCCCATTCGAAAGGGAGCCCGAGAGGATATAGGTTCCCGCAGCGTTGAGCGTGACGCTCGCCCCCTCTGCTGCGGCCCCGCTGCCTTGCACCTGGACGCCGTCATCTGCCAGCGCGATCCTGGTAGCCTGCGCCTCATCATAGCTTGCATCCAGATCGCGCTTCGTGAACTCCAAATCCATCTCAGCGCTGCCACCATCGGTGGCCGTCTCTGCTTGCTCTGCCTGCTGATCTGCTGCGCCTTGCTCGCGTGCGCCTACCCCCTCAGACGATGGTGCACATCCGGCAAGCGAAAGCGCCAAGGCGCACGCAATGCCACCTGCTCCCATCACGCGCGAAAGCCTCTTCTTCATACGCATCTCCCTTCGTTGCGTCATACGATATTCGCGCGCATCAAAGCGTGCTCTGGATATTCGGGGTCATCCCTAAGGTGATCTTGAGATTGCCGTTCAGGCATCGCAGCTCGTCGATCATCTGCTTCTCTTGGCCTGCATGTTTCATGCGCAGGCGGTATTGCAGCTGATAGAGGCTGCCCATGTTCGTCGTGCGGATCTCGGTGAGCTCATGGCGCTCTGTGAAGCGGTTCAAGACGCCGTCGAACATGCCCTCGAACTCAAGGTCTTCAGGTACGGTCACCGTGAGCGTCTTTGACGGTTCGCTCTGCTTGCCGAAGGGCGAAAGCGCATAGAGCACGTTCGCCACAGAGACGATGACCGTGAACAGCACCGCCAGCGTGATGAATCCCATGCCCGTGGCAAGGCCGATTGCCATGGCGAAGAAGACGCTGCCGATGTCCTTCGCGCTGCCAGGGATGGACCTGAAACGAACCAAGTTGAACACGCCCATGACCGCAACGCCCGCACCTAGGTTCCCGTTCACCAACGTGATGACCGCCTGCACGATGAGCGGAAGGAGCGCCAACGTCACCACGAAGCTCTTTGAATAGTCGTGACGGAACATGTAGACCGCCGCTGCCACCGCGCCCAGCACAAGGGAAGCCAAGCAGCACCAGAGGAATTCGATGCTCGTGATGCCCGCTACCAACGAATCCGATGCACCGAAGATGGAAGTGAATGCCCCATCAAGCATGAGCTGCCTCCTTCAAGGACGTGCGCGGCTGCGTCAGCGCATAGAACCGACCGTACTTGGAAAACGATGCGGGATACGCCTTCGCGCTGTTCAGAGCGCTCACCAGCCACAACGGATACGCACCCGTGCACTTGACCTCCATGATGGCGTGACGCTCCGCCATCAAGGGGAACTTGCTCTCACCGTCGAAGAGGCCTTGGGCATGCAGGTGCTCATCGAAGGTGATGCGCAAGCCGTTCTCATCATCCGTCCCGAAGGATGTGCGATCGCACGAGATGATGACCGATGGCCTGAGGCGCGCTGCCCGCGCACGCGCAGCATCCAGCTCCCGCGCTATCTGGATGCGCTGCGCATCCGTTTGTCCGTCAAGAGCACGCACATCCTGCTGCACGAGATCCGCGCACGGCATCCCCGAAAGGAACGCGCGCACCTTGCCCGGGCTCACCTGCAACCTGCGCTTGTACACGATGCCGTCGTATTTCTTCTTGAGCTCTATGAATGCATCATGCGCAGCCATCAAATCTGGTGCCCCATACCAGCGCACGCGCATCTTCTCTTTATAGAGCGGCTTCTCCAAAGAGCGTGCGATCACGCTCCGATCCGCTGTGTCCAGATACAAGCTGCTGACGCGCCCTGTGCCGAAGACGGCTGGCGGGAGCTGCTCATAGACGACTGACCGCAGGCGCTCATGCTGCGCTGCATCCAATACGTATTTGATCTCCTTGCGTTTGAAGGTGTCCTTGTTCATCGTGCCCCATTCCGCGTTTCGAACGCGAACGAGCATACGTGCCGTTTCTGAATGGAACCTGAACGGCGTATCAGGGGGACGGAGGCGTGAGACATCCTACGGATGTCTCACGCCTCCGTCCCCCTGATACGCCCTCTCCGAGGATCACGCGCCTGCGCTCGTGCGCTGGATGCGGCGAGCATAGACGACAGACAAGCAGACCGCCACGGCCAAGAGCACAAGCGCTATCCAGAGCGTGACGCCCATGCCATCCCCATACGCAGCTGCCTTCGAAGCGCCATGAGCCATGGCGCTGTCAACGCGCCCCGACATGATGCCCACGAACAGCGCAGACGATATGGAGCTTGCCACCTGCACCAAGGTGGAATGGATGGAGGATCCGCTGGAAGATTGCGCGGGCGCGAGCACTTCCAAGTCGACGCTCTTGATGGCTGGATATGCAAGCCCGATGCTGGCATAGGCGAAAGCCATCCCCACGATGGTGCCCACGATGAGGTCTAAGCGCGTGGTCACGGCAAGCACCGCGAAGCTGGCGAGCGTGATAGCGAATCCCAAGGGTATGAGCGGCCATACGCCATGCTTCCCTAAGATGCGCCCGCTCAGGAGGCAGAACGCGGCATAGCACACGATGGGAGGAGCCACCAGACATCCAGCTATGAACGGCGTATAGCCGGCTACGCCTTCCAGATACAGCGGGATCAGCAAGTTCAAGAACATGGATGAGAGGTAGCTCAAGATGATCAATGTCTCGCCAAGCGAATATGCCCGATTCCGAAAGGGTGACATGTCCAGCAGCGGATGAGGGATGCGCCCCTGACGCCAGATGAACAACGCCACTACGCCTGCGCCCGCTGCCATCAAGATGGCCATGGGGAGTGGATCATGCGCCACGCCATTGAGCCCCACCATGAATGCACCCAGCCCGACGAAGCTCATGGCCACGCTTAAGACATCGATAGGGCGCCGCTCACGCGGGATGATGTCGTGCAGGATGAAGAGCGACGCCGCGAAGAGCAGGGCCGCCATCACAGCCGGGATCAGGAACAGGACCCGCAAGCCCCAATAGGTGATCACCAGACCAGAGACGATGGGTGCCACCGCCAACCCGAACCCGATGGTGCCGCTGTTCACTGCCAGAAGAGCACCGGCATGCCCTTTTGGTGACAATACGAGCAGCGCCTCGTTCACGATGGGGAAGAACAGACCAGTGGCTACGGCCTGGATGAGCCGGGCCGCCAGCAAAGAGGGGAAGTCCCACGCAAAGGCACCCAGCAAAGACCCCGCAAAGGCAAAGGCCAACGCAGCACAGATCACGCGGCGCAGGCCATAGCGCTTCAGAAGCGACGCTGCCATGGTGATCACCGTGCCTGCCACGATGGCATAGCAAAGGATCAGCAAGTTCGCCTCTGACAGGCCAACATGGAACTGAGCGCTCACGTAGTCAAGTGCGACGTTCAAGAGGGATTGCATGAGGGAGACCAGCACGTTCCCTGCAAGCAGAAGGACGATCATGACCGTGCGGCCGCGCAGAGAAACGCCATGCGCATCTGCATCGCTGGAAGCGCTGGATGCATGAGCGGCCGCATCGGAAGCAGCTGCATCGGCTGTTACCGCAGCGCGCGTACCCTCAGGCTCAGTGCTCCCCATCATGGTCCTCTAGCAGCTTCTTCAGCTCTTCGGCATGCGAATGGCGCTTCTTCGTAGCTGTCCCCACGATGGCAATGGAATGGTACTTCCCATACTTCTTGAAGAAATCAGGGATGGCGTGACGCTCCTTGAGCTCCGCCTCGTATTGCGCGAAATACTCTTCATACGGCATGCCCTCATCCAGATAGGCATCCAAAAGCGCCTTCGACGGTGAGTATTCCACGTCATGCGCGTAATCCGCATGGGCGATCACATGTGTGAAGTACTCCAAATCCTCCTGCTTCGTGAATCCGGCTAGCTGATTGGTGTTCTTGAGGCGCACGTCCAAGACCAGATCCGCCTTCCAATCGATGATCTTGGTGAAGAACTCCTCTGCGGTGGTCTGATATGCACTGAGCACGTTGATCTGCATGAGCGTCTCCTTGGCGTTCTCTGAAAGGTTCGTTTCCTGCATACTGCGCCTGCCTGCGCCGGATCTCTCGGCGAGACGGCATCCGTTTCCAGACCGTTCGCACTCTGTTCGCAAATGCATGCTCGCAACAAGATGATGGCACGGGCGAAGCCGAAGTTGCTATGATTGGCCTATTCGGCCCAATGCGCGAAAAGGGAGCAACCATGAGCACAACCGTGATCAGCGCCGACAGCACCTGCGATCTGTCCCCAGAGCTGCGCGAGCGGTACCACGTCGAGACGTTCCCCTTCCATATCGAATTCCGCGGAACCGACCATCTGGATAGCGTGGATATCACACCGCAGGACCTGTTCGAGGGCTATTGGGAAGACGGATCGCTGCCCACCACGGGCGCATGCTCTGTCGAACAGTATCGAAGGCACTTCCAAGAGCTGGCCGAAGGCGGCCGTTCGGTGATCCACTTCAGCTTGGGAAGCGCCCTTTCTGCCGCGTTCGAGAATGCCAGCGAAGCTGCCCAGGGCATGGACGGCGTCTCCGTGATCGATGGCAAGAGCCTCTCCACGGGCGTAGGGCTGCAAGTGTTGGAAGCGTGCCGTATGCGTGATGGCGGCATGGACGGGGCGAATATCGCCGCGGCAGCACGAGAGCTGCATAACCGATCGCACGCATCATTCGTGCTGGACACCATGGAGTTCTTGGCCGCAGGTGGCCGGTGCCCTTCAATCGTGGCGCATGTGAGCAAGGCGCTCAAATGCCGCCCGGGCATCCTGGTGGACAACCAGAGCGGCGCCATGAAGGTAGGCAAGATCTACCGCGGATCCCAAGACAAGGTCATCGGGAAGTATGTTGACGATACGCTGGCAAAATACCCCGACATCGTGAAAGACGAGATATTCATCACGCATTCAGGCGTATCGGCGGAGATCGAAGGGCATGTGCGGTCGAAGCTGGAAGATGCGGGCTTCCAGAACATCTATACCACCACTGCCAGCTGCACCATCTCAAGCCACTGCGGCCCCGGCACCCTGGGCATCCTCTTCATGACTGCCACGCCGAGCGCGTGATGCGCTTGACCAGACCCTGATACATGCGGCGGGAGCACAGGTCTGCCAAGATGCCTTTCTCCCCCGCATCGTCCTCCTGGAGCGATCAGGCTTCCTTCGCATCGTCCGCTTCGCTCTTCCATCTCTCCAGATGCGGGAGCAGCGTCGCCATGAGGGAAACCGCCTCTTCGCGCGTGATACCCATCGCATCGGCCTCCATCTGCGCGGTGGCTTCGATGAACTCATCCATGTCCACGCCCTTCGCCGTGAAATCCCCTTTTTGATAGCAGTACTTGCAGTAGCTCTGGCTGGCTGATCCGTCCGCTTCCGTTCCATGAAGCGCTGGATCGGGAATGGGCATGGAGCAGCACTGGCAGTAGTATTCCATGGGCATGTCGAAGAAACGCTCCAACGGCACATGATAGGTGACGCAGATGAGCTTCACCATGTCTATCCCCGGCGTCGTCTCTCCCGTTTCCCAACGCGAAACCGCCTGTCGGGTGACGAACAAGTCATGCGCCATCTGCTCTTGGGTGATCCCCGTCTCAGAGCGTATCTGAGCGATCGTGTCCTTCATGGCCATGGAGGCTCCTCTCATCGCATCTGGATCGTCTTTTAAGATTATCCCTGCTCCAAGCGTTCGCGCAAAGCAACAGCCTGTTGCCCCCTCAGTGACATCACTGGAATCGTTGAGCAATAGAGCCAAAAGAGCGAGAGGAATTGATGTTGTGCCTGCGATGCGCGCATTGGCACAACACACATCGCATCAGACAGCACACGATCTAGCCTCTGCATCCGTGCTAGCATCGGTGACATGCTGGCCGGAATGCTGAATGAGCCTCAGGAAGGATAACCTGACTATGGAAGGACTCGTAACGCTGCCATGCGTGGATGGAACCGAACGCGATGCTCACGTGCTCAGCGTCCCTGAGGTCGTGGCGCTCGAACAGCGCATCGCCACCAAAGGCACTTCCCTGTTGGAGCTCATGACACGAGCTGGGACCGCACTGGCGCAGGCGGTTGAGAAGATGACCACAGCTGAAAGCCGTGTGGTGATCCTTGCCGGTTCGGGAAACAACGGTGGCGATGGGTGGGTTGCGGCGTCGCAGCTTGCGAAAGCCAGGCGCGATGTTGTGCTTGCAACCAAAGCCGCACCCGAAGAACTGACCGCCGAGCCAGCTCGGACCGCTGCGATGAACGCACTTGCACGCGGAGGTTTCGAGGTGTTCGTAGCACCTGATGCACGCCAACTCGCAGAAATGCTGAACAGCACATCCGTGATCGTGGACGCCATCCTAGGCACGGGGTTCGCGCACGACCAAGTGCGTGCACCGTACTGCTGGTGGATCCAACAGGCGAACGCCGCACGAAGCGAACAGGGCGCGATCACGGTGACTGCCGATTGCCCAAGCGGCCTGAACGCCCAAACCGGCATTGCAGCACGCGAATGCATCGAAGCCGACATCACCGTCACGATGCTCGCCCCTAAGGTTGGCCTGATGGATCCCGCTGCCCAGCCTTACGTCGGCACGCTCGTGCTGGCCCCGCTCGTCTAGGAAGCCCACGATGAAACGTTAGACACCACTGCGTGGCAACCCGATCTCATACAGTGGCTTGTATTGCGCACCGTCATGAGACAGCGTCGACTTGAACAGCGTAACGTGAGCGGCATCACACGGCAGCGGAAACGCGAGCTCCGGCAACAGACCCTGAAGGATCCGGGCGCGCCGTGCGAGCGTGATATGTGGCAGAAAGGACTTCTCAGCGAACGGGATGCCGCGCACCCTCAGCGCCTCGCGCAGGCGGGTGGCAAGGTTGGTCAGCTCCGGATCAGGTGTCAAACCTAGCCAGAGCGTGGCATCTGAAGCACGACCGAACTTGCCCAAGCCGTCGGGGCATAGAGGCACTGCTGCCGCACCAGCACATGCTTCGTCCATGGCATCCATGGCATCGTGCGCGTGCGCCTCGTCCACGTCGCCCAGAAACGCCAGCGTCACATGGTAGTTCTGGCGCGGTACGAAGCGCCCTTCCACCGCAGCGCTCAGCACGCGCGCCAGCGCAGCGACGTCTTCGACGAATTCCTCCGGCGGCTCCAGTGCGATAAATGCCCTCATCGATTAGCTGTCCCATCAAATGAGTAAAAGGGACGTTCCAAAATACTCTTCCACATCTCCTGCCTACCTTCATCTCTTTCGGAAATACGATCTCTCTCTTCGTACCACAGAGCGTGACATACTGGATACACGCTTCGAGAATTTGGCAAGCAGATTCATTCATGCCCGCAATCACCGCGATCCTTGCTTCTGAGTTTTTGGACCGTCCCTTATGCCCTTTCTTGCAAGCGACACCTGTACCTAAAGATCAAAATAATCTCGATCAAGGCTTTTTATTTCATAGGTGCGTCTAACAGACACTCCAACGTTATAAGCGATCATCAGCCGAGCAAGCTGATCCCCATCCACCAAAACGAGCTTCACCGTGTGCTGGGCCTTCGCAAATTCCTGCGCTCCCTTAGAAAAGCGAGCCGTCGTGATAAACAGCCCTTTAGTGGCGCCCGTTCCCGTTAAGGCGCCTACAAAGGACTGAACATCCGGCCTACCTATCGACGCGTCCAGAGCCCATCGCTTCGCTTGAATGTATATGCTGTCAAATCCAAGCTTGTCTTCCCTTATAACGCCGTCAATCCCACCATCATTCGACAAAGGCGTCACTTGCCCAGAATCTTCCAACGAGTCGCCATATCCCATTGTGAGTAAAAGCTCAACCACGAGGCGCTCGAAAAACTCTGGCGTCTGTTGCATGATCGCTTCCAAAAGCTCAGTAACCAAAGCACTGTCAATGCTATTGAAGGCAGCTTCTATGGCGTCTTCGGGTGATTCAGCATGTGAGTCTGAAGACCGGGACCCTTGGTCGTTCGCCGACTTGGTTTTCCTTGTGCGATTCTGGAACTCCTTGAACTCGGGGTAAACCGAGAGATCCTTCTGGGTGATCTTCTTAATCCCCGAATCAAGAAGATCTCTTCCGCGTTGGGCGATTTGAAAAGTTGCGCGCTTGGGAGAAGTGATGCAACCAGCCTGCTTCAGATATGTGCAAGCCCATTGCACGTTATTCATATATCGCGCAACAGATCGGAAGAGCGTCGTGTAGGGAAAGAGTGTAGATCTCGG